>JAERMM010000023.1 GCA_016844585.1 Chloroflexota bacterium
CGGCGAGACGACACGTGCAGATCGGCCAGCTTGAGCAATAACCCGATCTGCTCCATCCGCTCAATGACGTCGAGGCGGTCGGCTTCGCCGTGCGGCGCAAGCGCCGCTTGCATCTCGTCGAGCACAGGCGATGCGCCGATTATGGATGCCAACAGCCCGTGACGGTAGCCGGGCGCCCGCGCATCGGACTGCTGCAGCGTCACGTTGTAGAACGCATCGATCGATCGCTGCAGCTCCTCGGAGTCGGGCAGAGAGAACACGTAATGCTTCAGGAGCATCATGGGCAGCCAGTTGTACACGAACCCACTGGAGAACGAGACACAGGGAAGGCCGCGGTCACGCAGGAACCCGGACCACTCTTCCAGTGAAGGCAGACCGTTCTCGCGGTGCTCTCTCAGCTGCGGCTGCTCTTCCTGGTTCACGACGCGAACGAACTCGGCGAGGAGACGCTCCGCCAGAACCGTTTCCTCCTGGTCGAAAGGCGCCAGGATCAGAACGAAGCCGCGACTCACGCGCAGCAGCTCGGAAACGTACGCCTCGCGCCGGTCTTGCGGCACATGCTCGAGCGAGTCGAGTGATACGACCAGGTCGAACGCGCCACTCGAGAACGGTAGCGCCGCCCCATCGGCGCGAAGGTAGCGAGCGCCATCCACTGGCTGGCCCGCCACCACATCGATCACGACAACGCTGTCCTGAGGCAGGAACTGGGTGGTAAGACCGGGAAACCCGCCGACGTCGAGTGCCGACAATCGATCGATCCCATGGTGTCGACGGACGGACTCCGCGACCTGGGTCACGATGCTGTGGCGCGTGAACTGATCGAACGGCAGGTCGCGAAGCGCCTCAGCCATTGGGGATCAACGGCGATCTCCTCTTCCACCGAGGTCTTCGACAGAGCCCCGCTGACCCACCGGCGGCGCGTACGGCCGTCCGCATGCCCGATGAAAGGTTGTCACCTTGTCAACGTTGTCACCTAGGTCTATTTTCATTTTCACGCCTGGATTCAATGCGTCAACGTGCGGACTGACGCTCTGGATCACCGCGAAACCGCGTTCACCGGTCCAGTCGCCCGACTGCCGATCGCCAGAGGCTCGTGGCTCCATCGCGCCGGGAGTCGCACTACGCCGTAGCGTTCGGCATGGTCACCCGGCTCGATCACCAGCGAATACATTCGATCGTGATAGTCATAGGGGTGGGTACAGCTTTCATCGTAGATCGACGCTGACAGACGGAACTGTCCCGGTAGCAGCGGGCAGTCGTCGACCACGTATGCGACGGCGCCTTCACCCTCGATCGCATCGATGACGTGGCCGGCGAACTTTGAGTTTGGACCAGTGACATGAAGGCCCTCGTCCGTCGTGATGGCCAACCCGAAGACGGGAGACTCGATCCGTTCGTTGGCGCGATAGCGCGCCCGAACCACCAATCGGTCACCGGTCCGAATCATCTCGGTCGGTCGCCCAAACGCATCGATGATCTCGACGGAGAGGATCTGCGCTTCGCCGCTCCCCCATCGGTGGCCTACGAACGAAGCCGTCTGTTGCCCGTCAGGCCGCGGCGACGGCGCCAGTCCGAGGCCTTCGGCTGCCTCTACCTCTGCCGCGTGGGCGTGGGCAGCTTCGAGGTATTCCGTGACCACCTTGCGCGGCTGGCCGTAGGCGCGAATCTCTCCGTCCTTGAGCCAGATCGCGTCGGTGCAAACGTCGCAGATGGAGGCGACGTCATGGCTCACTAGCACAAGGGTCTTCCCCGCGCGATGAAAGCGGTGGATCGCCTCCAGGCAGCGATCCTGAAACGATTCGTCGCCAACGGACAACACCTCGTCAATGAGCAGTACGTCGGGGTCCACGTTGATCGCGACGGCGAACCCCAGGCGGGCGTACATTCCTGATGAGTAGTGCTTGACCGGGATGTCGATGAAGCGCTCGAGCTCGGCGAACTTTGCGATCGCATCGAATCGTTCGGCTACGCGACGACGATCGACGCCGAGAATCGAGGCATTCAGGAATACGTTGTCCCTGCCTGAGAGGTCGGGGTGGAAGCCCGCTCCGAGCTCCAGCAGCGCGGATACGCGCCCGATCACCGCGACTTTTCCGCTGGTGGGGGCCAGGATACGCGTCATCAACTTGAGGAGCGTACTCTTGCCGGAGCCGTTGGTACCCACTACGCCCAGCGCGCTTCCTGGCTCGACGGCGAAAGAAACGTCCCGCAGGGCCCAGAATTCCTCGCTGCTCTGGCTTCTGCGGAAGCGGCGGATCAAGAGGTCCTGGAACGAGCGGGCGCGTTCGTGGTGGATGATGAAGCGCTTGGAGACGCCGTCGAACAGCACGGCGGACATGGCATACCCCTCGCGCAGTATAGGGGCCGCGTCCGGACACGGGCAAACGGGGGCCTCAAAAACGCCGTGATATACGTCTGTCAGGCTATGTTCATCAGGTCGGTTGTCACCTGAATGAGCCGCGGCAGGCCTGCCGTTCCGCCCTGAACAGCCCGTCTGACGGCCGCCCAATCCCCAGCGTCAGCCATGCTCTGGATGTCGCGGGATGCCCAATACCACGCGAAGATCCCTGCGGCGTTTGCTGGCTCCATGGTTGCGTCGGGGTTCGATACCAGATCGAGGCCCATAGCGTCGCCAGCCGCGCGATAATTGTAGTCGTGCGTAAGCTGGATCAGGCAACGGCCGTGGAACTGTGGGCCTCCGGAGTACTCGGCGTGCTGGCCCGTGTCGTTATAGTAGGCGAGGCGAGCGGCTGGCGACAGCCAGTACGCCTCTTCGACGCTCGCGAAGTTCGATGCTGTCTCGATCGCGACGGTGCCTATGGCGCCAGCACACGAGCGGATGGAGGCTTGGCCACGCGAGGTCAGAGCATCGAAGACGAGCGGCCAGTAGAGCTCGATGTTTCGCTTCGGGCAGCCCGTGACGCCCGCGATCTCGGCAGCCGACCAGACGCCAAAAGCGTCTGTCACCTGATCCTGAACGGTGGCATCGTACCGTGGAACGCGCCCGAACTGCAGGGCCACTTTGCCTTCGTGTAGTCGGTCTCACCCGGGCCAGCATTGTTCCCGCGATCGTGGTCATCGGCCATGATGTGGCGAACAGGGTCGATAACGATGCCAACGTGAGAGGCGCCCGCCGTGTTGTAGGTCTTCTCGAAGAAGATCAAGTCGCCGGGCTCTTCCTCGCCGTTCGGGACGAAAGCACAGAGTTGGCGCGCTCGCTCGGCATTGATGTAGCCCTGGTGCTCCCCGCTCTTGAAGTCCCCGAGCCGCGGAACGCGGAGTCCGATCGCCTCCAAAAGCGTAGGGGCTTCCTCCAAATAGCTCTCGGGCGCGGGCAAACACTGGGTCGTACCAGTTGCTCTCGGGCTTGTCGCTGATCGTAGCGTCGTGCCACCACGCATCCAACAGGCTCACGTCCTTGGTCGGGTCAAACCACCAGCCAGGGTTGGTGGGATCGGCAACGTAGCCCGCAGGCCCCTCCTGCCACCACGCCTCGGGCGACGAGATGTCTTTCGTCGGGTCGTACCACCAACCCGGATTGTTAGGATCGGCAACGTAGCCGTCAGGCGGCATGATGCACCTCTGCGATCTGCTCAATGGCCATGATCTGTCGGTTTGTCTCGCACAGGGCTTTCGCGTTCATGTTAAAGGAGCACCTCACCCTCCAGCTTTGAGCTCGTACGAGGTAGCCCCGAGGCGAATTGAGGACCCAAGACAGGGGTGTCATTGGCTATCCTCTGACTGCTCAAGCCGATCACCTCGCTGTCATAGCCAATGTACACCAGCCGGGCGCCGATCACGATTTCCGCGTGGTGGTTGTCATACCTATCGTGAGGCGGTGTAGATTTCAACACGGCCGTTCATCGGGGAATGGCGCACTGGAAGCTCTCATCGGTTCGGGCCCCATCCCAACACTCCCAGTAAGGTTCTCCAGCCTGAAACTCTGTGCCGCTCCATCGAAGTGGCTGAACGGCGGAAACGAGAACTGAGACGTTGGAGATCCATAAGACCTCATCGGCGCCGCGCCGACTGACTGCCCTGAACTCACGACATGCGAGCTTGCCTTCGACAAATGCCAGATGCCCTCCCACGAGCAGGCAGCCTATGCCGTTGGTCGCAGGAAGCAGAAGCAGAGGGCCATTCGCGATGCAGAGCGTGACCGGCACCCCGCCGATGGGGTCCAGATCGATGGTGTCCCCACCCCAGGTCATCGGCGTCATGGCCAACCCGTCCAAGCGGGTACCCTCGGAGGCGAGGGCGGTCGCGCAGCTGTCTCGCTGGGAGTTCTGCCTTGCATATACGAAAGGGGAGAAAAGAGACGAGGTCAGGCCCAGCAACAATATAATCGCGAAGGGGGCAGGCGAGGAAAATCCGATCGCCTGAATACCCATGTTGCATGCATTCCCGGCGCGACGATAGACGATTTCATTGATCTCATACACGTGTACCCCACGATTCCCTTCGTTCGAGCAGCGGTCGAGGATGATGTCCTGTCGGCGGGAGCGTTCGTGAAGGAGCTGCAACAACCCGCGATCATGAAGCAGAGGCTGGAGTTGAGCCAGTTCAAGTGATGCACAGCGGCCGGTTCGTCCTGATCGAGCGCCAGCGGCGGGTTCGCGCATCTACGATGGGACCGATCGCGATATCGCTCAGGTGGTCGGAGACATTCGACGCTTGCGCGCGTGAGCCATTGAGCGGAGGACTACTCCACGGAGCGATGCACCCGCTCGCCGCTCGGAACCATCCTGCTCACTACCATCGGCACCTTGTTAGATAGATATAGGGGAGCCCCCTCAAAAACGCCGTGATATACTCGGCCTCAGTCTCTCTCCCCCCGGGCCCAATCGCACGGTTGTCACGGTTGTCACGGTTGTCACGGACCCTTTTTTCGGAATCAGGGGAAAACTGCTCTGAGCCCCTCGGAGAGGCCGTGGCCTGGTCATCCGTTAACCGAATCGAAATCGCTGGAGAACTGCCAGTGTTAAGAATCGCAGTCGAAGTACGGTCCCGCATGCCGTTCCGGACCCCGATGTTAGCCATCTGCGCGTTCGAGGACGGCCACCAGGACCATCACTCGCAACGCATCGACGAATTCATGGGCGGGATCGTCACCCAACTGCGAAGCGGCGGGGAGATCACTGGCAAACGCAACACGGTCACCGTGATTCACAATCCTCTCCTGAACCCGCTCATCGCGAGCGGCGAGGAGCCGCGATTCGCCGCTGATCGGCTGGCCGTTATCGGTATGGGCAAGTCCTCCGACATGAATCTGGAGGCGGTGCGCGTATTCGCAGCACTCGCCGCGAACAAGGCGCGCGAGCTGCGTCTTCCCTCGTTCGCTCTCCATCCATCGAAGGACCTCGGATCACCCGCCGACGCCGTAGGGCAGGCCCTTGCAGAGGGCGCGATCCTGGCCCTGTATCGCTACGACCGGTTCAAGTCCGAGGACAAGGACGATCGTCCACCCGAGATCGGGCAGATCTCGATCCTGCCCGGCGAGCGCGATGTCGATCCGGGCCTGGCGAAGGGAGTGGCCGACGGAGAGAAGCTCGCTGCCGCCACGATCACAGCCCGTGACCTGGCCACCGGGCCCGCCAATCTGGTGACCGCGACCCACCTCGGAGAGCGGGCACGCGAGCTGGCGGCGGCCCACGGCTTTTCTGCCACCATCTTCGGTAAGGCTGAGCTGCAGGAGATGGGCTGCGGCGGCATCCTGGCCGTCAACTCAGGAAGCGCTGAGCCACCCGTCATGGGCGTGCTGCGCTACGACTGTGGACGGCCCGGCGCCAGGACCCTCGCCGTCGTTGGCAAGGGGGTCACCTTCGACACGGGTGGCATCTCGATCAAACCAGCCAGCGACATGCACTTCATGCGGCACGACAAGTCAGGCGCCTGCGCGGTTCTGGGCTTCATGCAGGCCGCCGCCACAATGCAGCTGCCCATCAACGTCCTCGGCATCTTTGGCGCTACCGACAATATGCCCAGCGGCAGCGCGTACCGGCCCGGAGACGTCATCCGCTCGTACTCTGGCAAGAACATGGAGATCCTCAATACCGACGCGGAGGGACGGGTCGTTCTCGCAGACTGCCTCGCCTACGCCGTCGAGCAGAAACCGGACGCCATCGTCGACATGGCTACCCTGACAGGCGCATGCGTCGTTGCCCTCGGCCACGCCTGTAGCGGTCTCTTCAGCAACAACGACGCGCTCTCCGCGGGGCTCGTTCAGGCTGGTGAGGCGGCCGGCGAGCGACTCTGGCGGATGCCTCTATGGGACGAGTATCGCGAGCAGATCAAGGCGCCACTCGGGGACATCAAGAACATCGGCGGCCAGGCTGCTGGCGCCATTACGGCGGCCTGGTTCCTGGCGAACTTCGTCGGAGACACGCCCTGGGCACATCTGGACATCGCGGGCACAGCGTGGACCGAAGGCTCGTGGGCCGTCACGCCTCCATACCTGCAGCGGGATATGGCCACGGGGGTTGGGGTGCGGCTGCTCACCCATTTTGCACAGGCTTGGGCTTGAAGGTTTGGGTCGTCCTTCCCACCTATAACGAGGCCCAGAACCTCCCACTTATGGTCGATGCCCTGCTGGACCTCGACTTTGGCGGCGCGACCGATGACGAAGGTCAGTCTCAGATCTCTATTCTCGTAGTCGACGACAACTCCCCAGATGGGACCGGCGACGTCGCGGAGAGCATTGCGGCGGAGCACCCGGAAAGAGTCAGCGTTCTGCATCGCCAGGGGAAGTTGGGCCTGGGCAGCGCCTACGTCTTTGGCTTCACTCATGCGCTCCAGCACGGCGCCGACGCCGTCATCGAAATGGACGCTGACTTCTCTCACTCGCCCAGCTACGTACCGACCATGGTGCGGATGCTCGAGGACCACGACGTTGTGGTCGGATCGCGATGGTGTCAGGGCGGACAGCTCGATGCAACGTGGGAACGTTGGCGGTATCTGCTCAGCAAATACGCCAACGTGTACGCGCGGCTCGTCACGGGGCTGAGCGTTTACGACACCACGGCAGGCTTCAAGGCGTTTCGAGCGGAATCACTTCGCCAGATTCAGCTGGATCAGATTCGCTCCGACGGCTACGCTTTCCAGATCGAGGTTGCGACAGCATGCCAGCGCCGCGGCCTGCGTGTCGCAGAGCTACCGATCTACTTTGGCGAGCGAACACGCGGCGAGTCGAAAATGTCCTCTCGCATCATCGTCGAAGCCATGTGGCGAGTCTGGCAGATTCGCTTCAAGCACTGAAGCGGATGGGGTAGGCGGGCCTGTCCGTACGCTCTGTGTACGACCGTGTGGCATAAGTACCGCAATGCGTAACTTGCTCCACGCCTGGCCGCGATTTTTCGCCGGTGACTCACATGCTTCGGCGCTCCGTCGTGTCGCGAAAAACGCCGCCGTACCCATGGCCGCCAGTATCTGCAATCGGCTGCTCGATTTTGCATTCGCCTTCATCTGGTTGAAAGCCCTGGGTCCGACCGACGTTGGCCGCTACACCTGGGCTGTGCTCGTCGTGGGATATTCGGAGATCCTCATCAGCTTCGGGCTGGGCACCCTGATCACCCGAGAAGTCGCGCGCGACCCCAGCGCGAGCGGTCGCTATCTGGGAACCGCGCTCTTCATGCGGGGAGCGATCTGGCTGCTCATGATTATGGCCACGGTGTTCATTGGCGGTCCGCTGGCAGCGCCGCTCGATCTGACCCCAGAAATGGTCATCGCGTTGCTCGCTCTGACCGTGGGAATCGGCATTTCGAGCGCGTCGGGGCTCGTATCAGCCCTTTTCAACGCCCACGAGCTGATGGAGTATCCGGCTTTGGTTTCGATTTTCACGACACTGGCGAAGGTGACCCTTGGGGTAGCGGTTCTGGCCGCCGGCTTCGGCTTCGTTGGACTAGCGCTCGTGTCGATCGGCGTCAATCTGATGACCGCGACCGCGCTTGTCGGCCTGCTTATCGTCGTGATCGGGAGGCCACGATTGGAGTTCGACCGTCGGTTTGCCGCCCTGCTTTTCAGTCAGTCATATCCGTTGATGCTGAACAGTTTGCTTGCGACGATCTTCTTTCGGATCGACGGGCTGATGCTGCGCTCGATGTCCGGCGATGCGCCTCTCGGCTGGTACAGCACCGCATACAAGTTCATCGACGGGCTGAACGTGATTTCGTCGAGCGTGACGCTTGCATTATTCCCGGTGCTCTCTCGAGCGACGGCACGCGCCGGCGCAGGGTCAAAAGCTGCTACTGTGTCAGAAGAGCCGCGCGGCTTTCTTCAAGTCACGCGGCTGGGCCTGAAGGCACTCATTACGATGGCAATGCCCTTGTCTGTGGGCTTGACGTTTCTCGCCGATCCGCTGATTCGCGCCTTCGCCGGTGACGATTATCTGCCACACTCGGCAATCGCCCTACAGATCATCGTCTGGTGCCTTCCGCTCAGCTTCGTCAATGGCCTGTTGCAATACGCCCTTATCGCCGCGAATCAGCAACGATTCATCACTATCAGTTTCATCGTCGCCGTCGTGTTCAACGTGATCTCCAACATCCTGCTGATCCCGCGGTTCAGCTACGCAGGCGCTGGGATATCGACTATCGCGTCAGAACTCGTCCTCCTGGGGCCGTTTCTCATCGCTGCCTACAGGCACGTCGGCCAGCTTCATTTGCTCGCGCTGAGTTGGCGCCCTGCCCTCGCCGCCGCCGGCATGGCTCCCGTGGTCTGGGTCTCGGCCCAGGTGAGCCCGCTTCTGTCCATTGCCCTCGGCGGCGTGGCGTACGGAGGGATCCTGGCCGCGATTGGCGGACTGGGACCTGACGAACGGAGAATGATCCAGAGCGTGCTTCCGCTGCGCCGCGACGTTTGACGCAGCGACGCAAACTTGGCTAGTATCACCGTGGTTTGAGATATGTGGAGGGACTCTCCGTGGAAATGCAGGCACAGCCAGCGCTTCAGATCCCCTGGCGCTCGCTCCTCGTCGCAACCGCGCTCGCGCTGGTGGCGCTCTTCATCCTCGGATTAGATCAGGGACAGACGCTGGCGATGGTCCAGGGCAACGCTGCCTACGAGGTTAACTGGATCCACGAGTTCGTTCACGACGCCCGACACGCCGCTGGCTTTCCCTGCCACTAGCGCACCATCAATGTCATGAGGCGCAGCACGAACCACTCCCAACCGTGAAGCGCGCGCCGGGCGCTCATTCCGCGCCTGCTCAAGCCAATTTCGACGGTCAGTCGATGTACGTACCCGCGTGCGCGATGTACTGCAGCTTATATCCACTGGGGTCATTGAAGTAGGTGCCCTCGCCGCCAGGACCACCCTCGGCATCGCGCTTGACGATGCGAAGATCCAGGTGAGCGGCATCGCCGCGCTCGTCGCGGTTTATGACGCCGCATCCGTCAAGCTGGGCACAGGCATCAGTAAATCGCGTTCCTGGCACGTAGAACGCCAGGTGATTGCCGCGGAAGCTGGCAGTTGTTTGGATTGACGGGCGCTCCACTCGGTGGAAACGGAAGAGCTGATTCGACGTCGGTAATCGCAGGTCCAGGAACGGATTCCCCTCCGCTGACCGGCCCCTCCCGTCCACTTCGAAACCCATCGCATTGACGTAGAACTCCTCGGTTTCGCGCAAGTCGGTGGACTCGTACTCCACGTGATCAAGCCGCACGAACTCGATGTCGTCCTGTGGACGCCGCTTCGGCGTGCCGCGGTCTACCAGCTCGATGAAGTTCCCTTCCGAGTCGTGCAGCCACACGTGGGACGCGTCGTCGCCGTTGCTGCCATCGGGCCCGTCGAACCTAACGCCCCGCTCGCGAAGGCGCTCAACAGCCTTCGGGAAGTCCTCGGTCGCGACCTCATATGCCCAGCGTGGAATTCCGCGATTGAACTTCCGGTAGGGGAGCCCCCATAGCTCGTCGCCGAACAGCCCCAGCTCGATGGTGCCAAGCTGGACAAACATTGACGGGGGACGAGCCCCGAAGGGATCGGCGCTTGGCTCACGTGCGTAATCGAGACGCTTGCGCTTTACCTTGCCACCCAGCACGCCGCAGTAGAACTGCTCTGCTCGTTCCAGATCCTGAATAGCCGTTACGTAATGATCGATGTGTTCGGCATAACAGGTCGCCATCGTGCAACTCCTCGGCTGTCGCTTGGCGCGCTCCATGACAAGGTGCGATTAGTCGCTCACGCCGAACCTGTCGATGGGCATGCCGAGAATTGTAGCATCGTGCGCAAAGGCAGCTATCATTCAGCCCCTATGCGCGTTCGGAGGATTTGATGCACATAGCGTTTCACCAGCGCCTATCGCGCGTGGATACCGGCGCAGTGTCTGATGCGCTGGACCAACTCGGCATCCGCGGAGCTGTCCACGGCATACGACCCATCTGGCAATCCCCGAGGATCGCCGGTCCAGCTATGACAGTGAAGGCAGTGGCGGCCGGGCCGTCCAAGCCCGCTCAACACATCAACGTGCACGCGATTGCGGCGGCTGAGCCTGGCGCCGTTCTGGTCATTGACAATTCTGGGCGTCCTGATGTGTCCTGCATGGGTGAACTGCAGTCGCTGGCAGCGAAGACCCGTGGACTCGCCGGAGCGGTCATCGATGGCGCCTGCCGAGACGTGGACGCCATCCGCGAGATGGGCTTCCCGGTCTTTACTCGCGCGGTTGTACCGATCACCGCAAGGGGACGGATACAGCAGGAGGCTTGGAACGTTATGGTCCAGGTCGGCGGGGTCCAGGTACGGCCGGGTGACTGGGTCATCGCAGACGGCAGCGGAGTAGCGTTCATTCCGGCTGACCGAGCTGAGGAGGTCATCTCCGCGGCCGAAGAGATCGTTGCGCGCGAAGAGGCGATGGCCGACGCAATCCGCTACGGGCGGTCCATCGTGGATGTCATGGCCGAGTTCAACTATGAGCGCATGCTGGAGCGACATTAGTAGCATTTTCATTCGTGATAAACTCGGACCCTTAAGACGCTCGGCCGTCGCGTACTGCGTGCGAGCGGACTCTGTCGTGGTGGAGACGCGCGTGCCCATCAGCAAGGATGACTTTCGCCAGGTCATGGGTCATTTCGTGACCGGCGTAACGGTGATCACAACAGCGCATGATGGCGAAGTTCGGGGGATGACCGCCAACTCCGTGACGTCGGTTTCCCTGGAGCCCCTATCGGTCCTGGTTTGCGTTAACCACGAGGCGATTACGCACCGTATTCTCTCAGCCGGGCGCGTGTTCTGTGTCAACGTCCTGAGCGACGACCAGGAAGCCCTGTCGAGAGCATGTGCGAAGCCTGATACACCAGAGGCGGGACTCGAAGGAGTGCTTTATCACGTTGGGGAAACGGGGGCGCCGATCATTGACGGCGCTATCGCGTATCTCGACTGCAAGGTGACCAGCCAGTTCGAGTTCGGGACGCACACGCTATTCATCGGCGAGCCCACCGAAGGCGGCGCAACGACCGGGGAGCCGCTCGTGTTCTACCGGGGAAAGTACACCAAGCTGCGCGAATGGGCTCCGGCCTGATCCCGATCCTACAGCACGCTCAGCCCAAATGATCCTCCCTAAGTCCGCGCTGATCACCGATGTCAGCCCGCGTGACGGACTTCAGTCCGAGGGCGCCTCGATACCGACCGATGACAAGGTCAGGCTCATCAACGCCCTCGCGCACACCGGCATCCGTCGAATCGAGGTCACGTCATTCGTCCACCCAAAGATCGTCCCCTCGATGGCCGACGCCGACGAAGTCTTTCGTCGCATTGAGCGGGTAGCCGGCGTGAGCTATCAGGCGCTGGTTCCCAACGTGCGTGGAGCCGATCGGGCGATCGCGGCCGGGGCCGACGAACTGAACGTCGTGCTGAGCACGACAGAGGGATTCAATCTCAGAAACCTGAACATGACAGTTGCCGAGTCGATTGAGACCTTTCGTGCTGTGGCCGAGGTAGCCCGCGCGGCCGGTTTGCGGGCAGAGGTCGGCCTATCTGTCGTCTTCGGATGCCCCTACGACGGTCCAGTTGGGCTCCGCGAGGTCCTCGACGTCACCGACCGACTCATCGAGGCCGGCGCCGAAGAGATCCTTTTCGCAGACACTATCGGAGTAGCGAACCCACGCCAGGTGACTGAGACCGTCGAGTCGATTCGGGCTCGCTGGCCCAAACTCAACATCGGCTTGCACTTCCACGACACGCGCGGCCTCGGCATCGCAAATGTATTGTCTGGCCTCGAGGCTGGAGTGAACCGCTTCGACGCGTCGGTCGCAGGCATCGGCGCCTGCCCTTTCGCTCCCGGCGCTACGGGCAACGTCTGTACTGAAGACACGGTCCACATGTTGGAAAGCATGGGCGTGAATACCGGCATCGACCTTGAGGCGCTCATCGACTGCGCTCGGGTTGCCCGCGAACTCGTTCGTCATGAAGTGCCAAGTCGGCTCCTCAGGGCCGGCGCCTGGCGAGTGCCCTGAGAGCTACGTCGCCTTAAGTCGCGCCCAGAGATAGCCATTGCCATGTGGCACATCGCTGCCGCCACGGGGCTCCGTAGTGACCCGAATAGTGTCGACCGAAGAAAGCGGCATGGGGGCCTTGGCCACGACCAGACAGCGGCCGTCCTCACATGCGTTGAACGTTCCGCCGCTCATGCGCTTCTCTCCGACAACGAACCAGAGCTGGTAGACATCCCCGCCGTAGAGTCGGGGAAGGCCGTCAGCGACCAGGATCGCATCCTGCGAGGAGGGCACATAGTAGATCATCCCGGTCGCCGTTGGCGCGAGCTCGGTCCCCTGCACCGTCGCCATGGCGCCACCCATGACAATGACGCGACCCATAACTTCCGTCGCTAGCTCTGCGCTCTGACGGCTTCGCGTCAGGGCCAGCGACGCCGACTCTACTTCGCTCCTGGTCGCCGACACCTCACGCTGCAGAGCGACAATCTCCAGTCCCATCAGCGCGCTCACAGCAAATGGGATGACGGCGGCGGTGGCCGCCCAGCGGAAATCGTGGGATCGAGCCGGGAAGCGACTCCAGAGGGGACGGCTCCTCGTGCGAGGCGCCACCGCCCAGGGACGCAGCAGCGTCGGCTCCTCGGTTGCCGCCAGGTGCATGATCCTGGTTCGCAGGCTGGATGGCGGCTCGATACCCGGCACCGCAACCCGAAGGAGCTTAGCGACCTCCCAGGCATGATCTACATCATCCTGACAGGCCGAGCAGGTCGCAAGGTGGGTCTCGACATCCTCAGCCTGCTCCGCGGGCAAGGCATCGACAACGTAAAGATCTGTCAACTCAGCGACTTCCGCGCAATTCATGCCGTTTGCGTCACCACTCCCTCAGCCTCGAGGATCGATCGAAGCTTTCTCATCCCCAGCCTTATGCGCGTCTTCGCCGTGCCCAGGGGCTCGTCCAACTCAGCGGCGATCTCGACGTGGGTCTTCCCCTCGAAGAATGCCATTTCTATTGCCCTTCGCTGCGCGGGTGGGATCTGGGCGAGCGCTCGCCTGATTGCGGCTGCGGCTTCGTTCAACCCTGCGAGATCGGCAGGATCAAGGGCTCCGTCTGCAACCAACTCTTCCGACTCGCGAAGCTCGGGCAACGGGTGCTCTTCTCGCGATTTTCGCCGGCGCAGCTGGTCAATCGCGCGATTGTGCGCCACGCTCAGCAGCCAGGACCCCAGCGCGCCGCGCTCGGCGTTGTAGCTCTCTGGTTGCTTCCACAGCTTCAGAAAGACCTCCTGAACGACATCTTCCGCCGCTGATCCGTCACCAAGGATCCGATACACCAGCGAATAGACGGCCCGCGCGTAGCGCTCATACAGAACGTCCAAAGCGGATGGGTCTCGGGACACGACGCGCTCCATGAGCGCTTGGTCACTCACAGACGCAGGCTGCATCCACTCCTCTTACGTCGGGCGCACCCGCTTGGATGGCTCGTAAAGGCCGACCATAGCCAAGCCGGCCTAGGGCTCGTTGTTTCCCGACGGCGAGGATGCGAGCGCCCGAGGCAGAGCCGTGGCGCTCATCTGCATCAGGCTCAAGTAGATGATCATAAAGAGACCTATGAGGAAATAGCCACAGTAGAAGAAGCTGCCCCAGTTCTTTAGCATTGCTGCGTAGCTCAGCGTCGCAGTCGTGAAGGTGGCCAGCATGATCTCTATGGCAAGGATGGAATCAACTCCGACCGGGTAGCGCTTACCCTCCCAGGAGTCGCTCGCCCGTGCGATGCCGTATTTTGGCGTGCGCTCGAACGCAGGGCGCCGTCCGTCAAGCACTCGGGTCATCGCCCCAACCACGGTAATCATGATGCCTGCGCCAAGTACGCTTGCCCCCAGGATGTATGGGAGGCGTTGCAATGGCCGTCCGGTGGCTCGCGCTTGTGCGTAGAGCAGGTAGATCCCCGGTGCCATAGCAGGAATCGTACTAACGATGAGCCAGAGTGAGAACACCGACGGGCCGGTCGGGACAACGGGGATCCGTTGCGAATAGTACAGAAGGAAGGGCTGCAACAAGAACATGAGTAACAGGCACAGGTGGCTCACGTAGCCGAACAAGTGCAGAGTCGCTTGAAGCTTAACGCCAAGTGAAAGCTCGGAGCGCATTACCGTCGGAAGCAGTTTCAGTGCACATGCAAAACTTCCCGTTGCCCAACGACGCTGTTGGCACCGATAGGCCGAAACTGTGACTGGCAACTCAGCATACGCGACCAGATCAGGCAGGTACACAGCCTCCCAGCCTCGGAGCTGTGCTCGATAACTGAGGTCGAGATCTTCTGCCAGCGTATCGTGCTGCCACCCGCCAGAGTCGCCAATCGCCTCACGTCGCCAGACGCCGGCAGTGCCATTGAAATTCATGAAATAGCCGCCGCGGTTCCGCGCAACTTGGTCAACCAGGAAATGGGCGTCGATGATCACAGACTGCACTTCGGTCAGAACCGAGTAGGAGCTGTTGAGATGGCCCCATCGTGCCTGCACGAAGCCCACGCGCTCATAAGTGAAGTACGGGATGGTGCGCCGTAGAAACTCGCCCGGCGGAATGAAGTCCGCGTCGAATATGGCGATGAACTCTCCCTGCGCGGATTGAAGCCCTACGTCGAGCGCTCCGGCCTTGAACCCCACGCGGTCGTCCCGACGGACGTGCTCGATGTTCAGCCCGCTACTGCGGAACTCCCGCACGAGCCGTGAGGTCACAAACTGCGTCTCGTCGGTCGAATCGTCAAGCACCTGAATCTGGAGGCGATCTCGCGGCCAGTCCAACTCGCAGGCAGCCCGAATCAGACGCTCGACAACGTACAGCTCGTTGTAGATCGGAAGCTGAACTGTCACGAAGGGGAAGTCTGTAGGGGGGCCGGGATCCTCATGTCGTGGCGGCCTGGTGGCTGCCACGACCACGAGGTATAGCAGGTTGAACCCGATGCACAAGAAGAAGAGAAGAACGACGCAGTAGAGCCCCATGATGGGGAGCCACAGAGCATCTAGGACCGCCATTGCATCCAGGCCATCGGTGAACCTGTCCTTTAGCTCACAACCCGATCGTTCGGGAATGCGGGCGCAGGATAGGGAAGCAAGAGAGATTCAGGGTGGCGCCGTGGACCAGTATAACGTCTCCATGAAAGAAGGCACGAGCGCATATTACTTTTACCGTGGCGGATTGCGCCCGTCGGTCGGGGAAAGGATAGGCTGGAGAGTAGCGCGGAGGCGAACGGATTCGGCGCGGATCAAGTCGCCAATATTACTCGACAACATCGTCGCAGCAACAGCCACCCCCGTGAGCGTCCCCATCATTCCGGAGAGAAGATCGCCCTCGACATCCAAGATGCCCTCCACGTTGTGCGTACCGAAGAGCTCATCAGTCCAGTATTCCTGCATCTCAAGCAAGAGGTGGAAGAAGCTAACGGTCGCGCTTGCGGTAAGGAGACGCGCAACGCGCGGGTGCGCCGCATCGCCATCCAGAACAAGGGTCATGAGCGCGGCAGCGGCGAAATTGCCGTAGAAATGTGTTATCGAATCGAAAGGTCCGTAGCGATTGTAGAGGTCGAAGGAGTTGCCCGCCATGTCCAAGAATGGAATTGAAACGAAAATGGCGTCCGAAACCCAGGGGAAGGCACGTTGCCGAGCGCCAACAGCGTACAGAACGGGAAGCAATAGCGAAAAGCCGCCGATGAGAAGGGCATTACGTGCTGCGATACCCTTTCCCTCGAACCGGCGGTCGCCCGGATCCGTCGCCGTGACCTTGATTGCCTCTGTGCCGAAATAGAGGAGCGCGCCTCGGAAGGCGAGGTTCGTCAGGACCGCGGCGGTTGTTCCGAAGGGAAATTTGATCACCGTGTAGACTCCCGACTACGCAAGACGCGCTTGACCAGTTCACCGTCATTAGCTCAACGCGTAACGCGCCGCTCCCAAGACACTCGTTGCATACGGTAGCAAATCTGGCGCACCTTCCGGGAACGCCGCGCCGATGAGGGAGATTCCATTGTGGGACATGCAGACGCGCGTGGCGGAATTCGACGCGGATCGATTCCGCTCGCTCGGGCCCGGATACGTCGCGCTCAGTCTCGCGGGCGAGGTGGGCGAGCTTGCGAACGAGATCAAGAAGATCTGGCGGGCCGATCCTGCCATCGGGCTGCCGGGTGGCTTCGCCGCGGTTCCTTCTGAGTATCTTCCACGCATCACCGACGAAATCGCTGACGTCCTCCTATTGAGCATCGTCCTTTCGAACCATTTGGGAATCGACGTAGAGCGTGCGCTCCTGGACAAGCTCGCGGTGATCGATCAGCGTCTCCGCGAGGGCCACTACGGGGCCGAGGCCACAAGTTAATGGCGGGCAATCGGATGCCGCGCGATGAAGTCGGCAACCAGTTGATTGAACTCTTCCGCGAACTCGATGTGTGGGCAATGTCGAGCCGGAGAAAAGATCTTGAGCTCGGAGCCCGGTATCTGCTCATGGAGCAGTTGCCAGGCCCCGGGCTCCCGTAGCAAGTCCTGTGCACCGCCGGTGATGAGTGTCGGCACCGTGATCAGCGAATAATCCGGTCGCTCAGGGGCCCTCGGTCGCTCGGCACCGGGCGTGCGGAATCGGGCCGCTGCGATCGACTCCCAGGCCCCTGGCTCCCTGCTGGCAAGCCAGCGCTCCTCTACGGTCGACTCATTCCACCAACGTTCGTCCCAGAAGAGCACCTGCAGGATGCGCCGCATCCAGTCGCGTGAGCCATCGTACTCGTTCAGGATCTGACGAGCATTGTTGATCGGCGCATGCCCGCCGCCGCTCGATGTAACGATCGAGCGCACGTTCCAAGCAGGAGAAGCAGAGGCAGCGACGGCCAGGATCAGCGAGCCACCGAACGAGTTCCCCACAAAATGAGCCGCATCTAGTCGAAGCGCATCCATCCAATCCTGAATGAAGCGCACGCGGAATCCAGAGGGGTCAGCGAAGTCGTAGACCTTGTCGGTGAGGCCGAACCCCACCATATCCGGCGCGTACACATGAAAGTGCTCGGCGAGCGGACCGAGTGTGTAACGCCAACTGAAGAGGGCACGGCCACCGAACTCCGCGCTGTGCATGAGCACGACCGGCTCGCCCTCGCCCGCCTCCAGGTAGTGCGCCCTGATTGGACCAACTTGAACAAACCGGCTCTTCACGCCATCTTGCAGCAAAGTGACTCCTCGTTGACGCTCGCGACGGACACGCCGCATGATGTTGCAGCGATGGATGGATTGAAAGCGATCGTTCTCATCGCAGTGGTCTGCGCATCTTGTGCGACCGTAACAGTGAGGGAGGTCCGGGGCCTGCTGCTGGACGTAGAAAGCCGGGAGATCGTAAACGCCGACACTATAACGTTGCGTGAGGACGCAGGCGCGGTTCGTACCTACCGCATCAGCCCAGAAGTCGCGACGGACCCGGACCATCCCAACACAGCTTCGCATCTGCGGCAGCATCTGCTGGCGGGTGATCCTGTCGTCGTGCACTACCGTGAAACCACAGCGGGGCCGGTCGCCATCCGTATCTTCGACACATCCGGGAGCCCTTGACGCACATGCCAGGGCCCGACCGAACGACGGTCTCACGCACCGCGGTCCTGGCGGCCGTTGTCGCATCGCTCATCGCTTGTTCGCAACCTGGCGAGGAGGCGCCGCTTTCAGGGGGCACACCTGCCGTTCCCGCGGGACTGAGCGGCCGCCTCGTCTTTACCCGAGACGCCGGCCTCTGGATGCTTGACCTTGCGACGGGCCAAGCGGCAGAGATCGTTCGTGCTCCCGATTTGGGCCAGGTCATCAGCGGCCGCTGGTCCGGGGACGGGAGCCGCGTCGTTTGGTCGAGTTTCGAGGTAAGAGACCGCCGCATTCCCGTATCTCGCATCGCGATTACTCCTATGGACGGATCGCCGACGCAAGAGGTAGTGGGCTCCGAGCAGGCTGGTGAGTTCTTCCAGGCGCCTGTCTGGGGACCCGATGACCAGTCGCTCTACGTGCTGCACACTGCGCAGAGCGCGTCATTGCGTATCCAGCAGATTGAACGGATCGACCTCGGAACCGGGGATCGGACTCCCGTGGTGAACGAGGCCGGTCAGTTCGATGTGTCAGCCGACGGGCGTCTGCTCGCAATTGTGCGCTCGTCGAGCATCTCACAGAGCATCGTCATTTACGACCTAAAGAGCGGCGAAACACATGAGGTCATTCGAGAGCGCCAGTTTGACGTGATCGCATACCCGCGGTTCGACCGAGACTCGGCAAACGTCGTGTTCTCAGGCGCGCAAGCCGCAGGGGTATCTGGGGGCCGACCGGCCAACGCGGTCGGATTGCTTGCTTCGACGTTTCTCACGCCCGTTGCTGAAGCGCACGGTCTTCCACAGGACATCTGGTCTGTCCCCACGGGCGGAGGGCCGGTGAAGCGCCTGACATCGATCGCCGCGGACGAACCCGCCGCGTCGTGGTCGCCGGACCAGTCGCGGCTGGCAATCCTCGCGATCGAGGCGCTGTGGGTCGTCCCCTCGACGGGTGGCGCCCCAACCGTCCTGCTCAGCCCGGGCTACTCAGGTACCGTGGACTGGACCCGGTAGGCATCGACGATTCTACTTGCGGCCCTGGGAGTCTTTCCGAGCCTTGAGTCGATCCTCGTTCGTAAGAATTCGCTTGCGGAGGCGGACGCTCGTCGGCGTGACCTCTACCAGCTCATCATCCTCGATCCAGGCCAGCGACTCCTCGAGCGACAACTGCACGGGCGGTGACAGCCGAACCGCGATGTCCGAGGTCGATGAGCGGATGTTGGTCTGCTTTTTCTCCTTGCATATGTTGACCGGAACGTCATACGGGTAGCGCGACAGCCCAACAACCATTCCCTCATAGACCTGGAGCCCGGGCTCGACGAACGTCGATCCGCGCTCTTGTGCATTGTTCAGCCCGTATGTCGTCGCGGAACCCATGTTCGTGGCCACGAGCGCGCCATTCCGCGACTGGGTCACTGCCTGGCCCAAGGGCTCGTACCCAGCCAGGAGCGAGGAGACTACGCCTTCACCTCGAGTCAGAGTCAAGAACACGCTTCGGAATCCAATGAGCCCACGGGTCGGCACACGATACTCGAGTCGGACGTTGCTCTTGCCATCGTTGAAGTGGTTGGTCAAATAGCCGGACCGGCGGCTCAACTCTTCGGTTACCGGACCGATATTGGGCTCGATGGTGTCGATCATGACATCTTCGACTGGTTCACAAACCACACCGCGGTCCGTGGAATGATGCGTGGACGGGAGACTTGAAATTCATACCCTTCGCGGCGCAGCGTCTCAATCAGAATCGCCAGATGGAGCTCGCCTCGTCCTGAGACCAGGAAGGAATCCATTGTCTCGCCCTCGTGCACTCGAAGTGCAATGTTGGTTTCCAGCTCCCGAAAGAGCCGCTCCCGCAGATGGCGTGACGTAACGAACGTTCCCTCGCGACCAGCGAACGGTGATGTATTCACACCGACCGTCATCTGAACGGTCGGCGCCTCCACCTCCAAACGAGGGAGCGCATCAGGAGTCTCAGCGGCGGCGATGGTATCCCCGATGTTCACGTCGTCCAGGCCAGTTATGAGGATGATGTCGCCGGCCGAAGCCTCGGTTAGAAGCACGGTGTCCAGACCATCGAATGCGAAGAGCTGACTCCCGCGCTGCCGCCAGATCTTGCTGTCGCCATCAATGCGCACTATCTCGTCACCCTGACTCAGTCGACCGCGAACAACCCTCCCCACAGCGTTTCTCCCAAGGTACTCGCTGTGGCGGATATTTGTCACCAGGAGTTGGAATCCGGAATCGACATCCACCAGGGGCGCCGGGATGCTGTTGATGACCGTCTCGAAGAGGGGAACGAGGTCCGTTCCGGGTCGAAGCGGATCAAGCGTTGCAGTTCCGGCTCGCGCGTTGGTATAGACGATTTCAAAGTCGAGCTGCGCTACGTCAGTCGCCAGGTTCAGGAACAGATCCTGCGTCGCATGAACAACCTCGTCGATTCGGGCGTTTGCGCGATCGACTTTGTTCACAACCAGCACAGCCTTGAGGCCCAACTCCATAGCCTTCTTGAGGACAAATTTGGTCTGCGGCATCGGACCCTCCACCGCATCGACGAGCAGGAGGCATCCATCTGCCATGTTAAGCACACGCTCTACCTCACCGGAGAAATCGGCATGGCCCGGTGTGTCGATGATGTTGATCCGCGTGCCGCGGTAATGGATTGCCGTGTTCTTCGCGAGGATGGTGATGCCCTTCTCGCGCTCGAGGGCGTTTGAGTCAAGGATCAACTCCCCGACCACCTGGTTGTCACGGAAGACGCGGCTTTGCTTGAGCATTCCGTCAACCAGCGTCGTCTTTCCGTGATCGACGTGCGCGATGATCGCAATGTTGCGCACATCGTCACGGCGCACAAGGCGTAGGGTAGTCTCAACCGCTGTCATGTTTGCCATGGATCTCCTGTTGCGTGCAAGCGTAAATCGTTGCTCGGCTCTCGGATATAGGTAAGGGCTGGCCCCAACTCAGGGACCAGCCCCGCAATGCGCTACTCGGTCAGTCCGCCGATTAGCGATAGCTCGATCGCTCTCCTCCGCCCCCACCACGAACCTGCTGGAAGCAGTCGGAGCAGTACACGGGACGATCGCTTCGAGGCTGGAATGGCACCCGCGCCTCTTTGCCACAATTGCTGCAGGTGGCGGTGAACATTTCACGCTCTTGGCCGTAGCCACCAGCATAGCCGCCACCAGCATAGCCGCCAGCACCCTGCGAGCCCCGCCGCGCCGACCGACAGGCCGGGCACCGGCTGGGCTCGTTCATGAGCCCATGAGATGCAAAGAACTCCTGCTCGCCACCAGTAAACGCGAAGGGTTGACCACAGTCGCGGCAAGTTAGGGTCTTATCGGTGTAACTCACGCTGACTCCTTGGGATAGACTTGGTCGGATCTCGTCAGCGCGAGTCAAGTGAGCCCAACCGACGTTCCAGTCGGGCGTGCGCCGAGCGCGGCTCCACCGAACCAGTGCCGGAATTGTATCACAATTTCGTGCCAATTGATCGCTGGGCTATGACGATTCAGACGGGGCAAACCGTGACACAGGACGAAACAGCCACCGACCCACAGGCCCCACCAGCGGATGCGTCCGACGAAACCCCGCCATTCCAGCGTCCGCGGAACCTGCTGCCCTACCCGTACTTCAGCCAGGCAGAAAGAGACCGCCGCTGGTCGCTCGTGCGACTCGCGATGGCTCAGGTAAGCGTAGACTGCATCATCGTCCCCCCGGACGCCTCTGGCTCGGGCCGCCTGGCTGCACACGCGCGCTACCTGACACACGTGGGCTTTGGGCTCACCGACATCGCCGCCGTCATGCCGGTGGACGGCGAGGTCTGCGCAGTCGTACCGAACCCGGAGGAGTGGACATCGACACAGCCCTGGTGCTCCGATGTGCGGTCCAACTCCAATGGGTTCAGCGCGGCACTGATCGCTAAGCTGGAGGAGGTGCCGCTCCCAAACCGACGAGTAGGGATCGTCGGGATGCCGCGTGACGGTGAACGATCCCGCGGCGAAGCGAGCCTGGCGCTTCTGACACAACTACAGAATGGCTTGCCCGACATTGATTGGGTGGATTCTACCGACATCTTGAGCACGAGTCGGATCACCAAGAGCGCCGAGGAGGTCGCGTTCCTGGAGCGCTCTATGTCCATTGTGGACGCATCGTTTAGAGCAACGCTCGAAGCAGCCCGGCTCGATGCCACTGACGGCAACGTCTGGACGGTGGCGTTTGAAACGGTGGCCAGGCTAGGCAGCGAGCCACCCGTGCGCGTCGGCTGGACCAGACACGACCGTTCCGTTCTACGGCAGTCCGCGCTAGGCCGACGCGCGATCACACTAGAGACTCCATGGATCGGCGAATTTGAAGCCGCTTGGGGCGGGTATCGCGCTCGGGGGGCGCAAACTTTCATCCTGGGCAATCTGGAAGCCCCTTATCCTGAACTTGTGCGGCTATGCTCCGAATTGTGGGGCGCCCTTATCGAGTTGATCCACCCAGGGATCGAAATGAGACAGCTTCGGGAGCGCATATATCGTGCGTGGCGACAGCTAGCTCCAAAAACCGGTACGTTAGCCGGCGCCACCTGTGAGGTGCGCCTCGTCGGCGCCGGCCTGGGCTGGGATAAGCCACGCATCGGCAGCCGTGATATGCCATCAGACGATCTCGCGCGTACAGTCGCTCCGGGCTGGTGCTTTTCGCTTGCTGCAAGGGTGGCATTAGGCGCCCATCAGGTGGTCTGGGGGGACACGCTAGCCGTCGGATCGAGATCGGCCCGGTGCCTTGGGAAGACGCCACAAGGGCGTGAGGATCAATAAGGCGTGAGGATCAATCAAATTACCCGAGCGTGTCCCTAAAACGATTTCGCGGCGCAAGCGGGCCAAGCGATTTGGTGAAGTAGCCTTCGGCACCGCAACCCCGCTTTTTGACGGTCGAACGCTTGCACACGCGAAGTCAAAACAAGACGACTTAGTCTAGATGCCGCTCCGCGGGACTGCTATCATTCGCCCAACAGTAAACAGCACTGGGGAAGACATCATAAATGGCGGTCACCGCTGAGCAGATCCTGGACGCACTCAAGATCGTCCAGGACCCGGACCTTCATCGTGACATTGTGTCGCTGGGCTTCGTTCAGAACATCGAGATTGACCAGGGCGATGTGAAATTCGACGTCGTCCTGACGACTCCAGCCTGCCCAGTGAAGGACAGCCTGCAAGATCAGGCCCGTCGGGTCGTTAAGGCACTACCTGGCGTCGAGGGCGTAAACGTCAATATGACCTTCAACGTCGCCTCCGGGAAAAAGTCCCCCGCGGGACAACTGATCCCCCAGGTCAAAAACGTTATCGCGGTGGCGAGTGGCAAGGGCGGCGTCGGGAAGTCGACGGTCTCAACAAACCTGGCGGCGGCGTTGGCACAGACGGGCGCCACAGTGGGGCTGATGGACGCCGACATCTACGGGCCCAACATCCCTCTCATGATGGGGATCAAGAAGAAGCCCGACCTGTACGGGAATGACGATGCGAAGATCGTTCCGGTTGAGCGATACGGCATCAAGCTCATGTCCATCGGCTTCTTTATCGGCGAGGACGACCAAGCGATGATCTGGCGTGGACCGATGGTGCACGGCGCCATCAATCAGTTCCTGCGCGACGTCGACTGGGGCGCTCTCGATTACCTGGTTGTCGATCTGCCGCCAGGAACCGGCGACGCGCCACTATCACTCTCGCAACTCGTTCCCATCAGCGGAATCGTGATCGTAACCACCCCGCAGGACGTCGCCCTTCAGGACGTTGTCAAGGGTATCGCCATGTGGGAAAAGCTTGATGTACCGATCATTGGCGTAATCGAGAATATGAGCTACTTCGTGTGCCCGCATTGCGGCGAGCCAACCGAGATCTTTGGCCGCGGCGGTGGGGATCGGGTCAGCGCCAAGTACAACATTCCACTTCTTGGCCGAGTCCCGCTGGACGCGCGCATCCGAACGAGCGGCGACGAGGGGCGACCAATCGTGCTGTCAGAACCAGAGTCGCCCCTGGCGATAGCCTTCGTCCAGACCGCCGCACAGATGGCGGCGCGTGTGAGCACGATGGCGATGAACGAGGAAGAGGAGCCTCCGGTAGCTGTGGCTCCGCAGCCCCTCCGCTTTTTCGGCAAGCTTCGCGGCGACTAGCGAGCGGGTGCTTGAGACGCGCGCCATTCTGAGGGCCACGGACGGACGAATTCGTGCACTAGCGGGTGGCGGGTTCTTCGGGTGGCTCCGCGCTATCAGCTAGACCTGGAAGTGCCTCCTCTGGATTGGTGGCTCTTCGTCATCGACAGGCTCTTCGGGCTTCCTTCGCTCCAGGACTTGATCATCACGCCGCTATGGGCCACCGCAGGGTGGACCGCCGGGCTGTACCTTGGTCGCCTCGCCTATCAACTCCCGCGGGACGAGCCATTCCGCTTCACGCCCCTATGCAGCGCCTGTACGGCCCGAATACCTCTTATTCAACTGCCCCTGAGGGTACATTGTCGGACGTGCGGGGCCGCCCTGTCATACGACCGTTTGGAATGGCCCCTCGGAGCGATATTCGCATTGCTCGCCCTGGTCTTCGGTCCGACCGGCACCCTGCTGGCTTACAGCTTCGACTCGATCGTCCTACTCATCTCGGCAACGATCGACCTCAGGCACCGTTACGTGTACGCCATCATCGTCTATCCGGGGTTGGTCGGAGCGGCTATCTTGAGTCCGGCTCTGACAGGCATTGGCTGGGTTTCAACCATCCTCGGCATCGTAGCCGGGAGCACCGTCTTCGGCATTTTCTACGTGGCCGGAAGGCTCATCTATCGCGGAGGCGAGCCGCTGGGCAAGGGGGACATCGAGCTAGCCGCGCTGGCAGGAGCCATGGTGGGGTTTCCCCGGGTCATCAACGCGCTCATATACGGCAGCATGGTAAACGCTGCGGTGATCCTCACTATGCTTGCGCTCCGTCGGTTGGGGAAACGCGACTTCATTGCCTACGGGCCAGGCCTTTGTGCCGGCACGCTGATCACCTTTTTCGCGACGTCATAGCCAGCTGAACCCTCCAATCATGACGAACTTCGCTGCGTTCGAGCTCGCCGCGGGCTAATATGCAATGGAGAACGGCGCGACTGTAGGAGGAAAGCGTGAATTCAGCCGGAGCGGCAGCGACGCAGCCGGGCTTCGCGCCGGGCCAACTTCACTCCATCGAAGATACCGGCCTTACCCTTCAATTTCTCACCGACCTGGCGCTCAAGCACATCTACTACGGAAACACGATGACCGGCCGCGACGTCGCAGCCCGCATTCGGTTGCCGTACGTCGGGATTATCGAGTCAGTCCTCGAAACCCTCAAGCGCGACGCCCACATCGAGGTGCGCGGCGGGACAGCCCTCACGTCGGCCAGCTACACGTATTCCGTTACCAGCAAAGGCGCTACTCGATCGGAGAGCATCATCGAGCGGAGCTCATACTCAGGCCCCGCGCCGGTCAGTCTCAACGCCTACTGGAAAGCCGTAGAGGCTCAGACCATCAACAATGTCTCCGTCAATCGTCTCAGCGTTCACGACGCTTTTCGAAACCTCGTTATCGGCGAGCGCCTACTCAATCAGCTTGGACCGGCCATCAACTCCGCGCAGTCCATGTTTCTGTTTGGGCCACCTGGAAACGGAAAGACAACTCTTGCCGAGACTGCGTCACTTTTATTGGGCGGCGCCGTGTACATACCACACGCGATTGAGTATGACGGCCAGATCATTAAAGTCTACGATGCCGTATTTCACGCAAGCTTAGAGGCAGACGACGACAAAGTCGATGCCACCGACCGGCGGTGGGTGAAATCCCGACGTCCTGTGGTGATCGTCGGCGGCGAGCTCACCATGGAAGCGCTCGACCTCGTCTACTCCGAGACGAGCAAATACTACGAGGCGCCGTTCCAATTGAAGGCGAACGGCGGAATGTTCTTGATCGACGACTTTGGCCGACAGCAAGTCTCGCCCAGGGACCTCCTCAATCGCTGGATCGTTCCACTCGAGAAACGGGAGGACTATCTGAACCTGCGAACGGGCCAGGAGATTTCAGTACCCTTCGATCAACTCATCATATTTTCGACCAACCTCGAGCCAGCGAGCCTGGTCGACGAGGCCTTCTTGCGTCGAATTCGCTACAAGATCGAGGTTCCGAATCCTACCATCGAAGAATACGAAGAGATCTTCCGACGCGAGTGCGAGCGCCGCGGGATTCCGTACGAGTTCTCCGCAATCGAGTTCGTTCTGGACTATTACGATCGTCG
Organism: Chloroflexota bacterium; assembly: GCA_016844585.1. GTDB lineage: Bacteria > Chloroflexota > UBA6077 > UBA6077 > SHYK01 > JAERMM01. The sequence continues at coordinate 26,277 of JAERMM010000023.1, forward strand.
CGGAATCGAGCCCCGATGCGTTCACCCGCGTGATCTAATCGGACAAATGTTGGACATCGCGGAGTACATGGAGGTCCCTCCAACACTGTCGCGGGAGCTGATCGAGGCTGCCTGCGAAAGCTACTTTGTGAGGCTCTGAGGTGTTCGGGACGGATAAGCGGCTGGAATACTCCGCGAAGAGCATGGTTCGCGTCGAGTTCTATACACGCAGTTTTCACGTTAGCGGCGATGTAGAGTTGAACCGCTGGCGCGTGGCCGAGTTGCTCAATGACCGAGCCCACCCATTCGTCTTGCTTCTCAATGCGGTGCGCGAACCGCTACCGGGCGTGGCGGTCGCGGGCAGCGATTTCTCCCGCGCTGAGCGTTCCATGCAGGTGGCGAAAGCCAGCGTGCTGTTCGCAATCCCGCACGAGGCTCCAGAGGTCGAGTCCGCCCGCAAGAGCTATCTGTCGAGCCTCTACACAGACATGAGCCAGGTGGGCGCAATCGCCGTCATTCCTCCCTTCGAGGTCCACGGAACGCTTCATCTCCGACGGGCGCTTCAGCCGCGCCAGATCCTCGAGGACCTGCCAGCCGAGTTCATCCCGATGACCCACATCGAAGCAACCTGCCTGCTGGACCCCAGACTTCGCGTCGCTGCCGACCTCGCGGTGGTCAACCGACCCGCGGCGGAAATCCTGGCCATCGCGGCGGACAGCATTGTCAACGCCCACCGGGGGTTTAGCACCACCTGACTGTGTGTCGGATACCCCTCGTGAGATGAGAGGGGTGTGTGACAGCAGGACACCTGGTGGTTCGTTGACACCCCTTACAGAGACTGCTACCCTCTCCATCGACCCATTATGCTCCGCGGTCCACCGGGCGGGCTGAAGACGCCCCGGAGAATCACCAATGTCTCGACAGGAGCCCTACGACTATCGGCGGTTCTCAATCGCCGAGCGCGACCGACGCTGGAAAGCTGTGCGCACCGTGATGGCCCGCGATGGCATTGAGGTGATTATCGCCCCGCCGAATCCAGGCAACTCCACCGACTGGCAGGCAGATGCACGCTACCTCTCTCACTGTGGAGGCGGCGCCGACGCGAGCATTGGCTGCGTTTTCCCCCTGAATGATGAACCCACGGTGGTGGCGACCTCAGCCGTTCGCTGGGGACCCCGCGTTCAGGAGTGGGTGCAGGACGGCCGCGACGTCAACCGACACTATGGGCGCGCAATGGCAGAGCGGCTGAACGAGCTGAAAGTCGATGGAAAGCGGATCGGCATCTGCGGCCTCTCCGGTGGCACTCGAACGCCCGAGGGAACCATCATGCATGGCACCTACGAGTCGATCGTAAATGCCGTTCCGCACTCGGAAATCGTGAATGCCACCGACCTGCTTCAGGAAGTGCGCTGCGTCAAGAGCCAGGAGGAGATCGACGTTTTGCAGGACTCCGTGACGCTCATCGAACATGGTTACGACGCCGAAGTCGAATGGGCAGCAAAACCCGGCGTTCGCGACTACGAGGTCTGGGCCGCCGCCATGTATGCGATGTTCAGCCGCGGCAGCGAAATGTCCGTCCACTTCAATTGGATCGCGGACAATCCCCCGACTCGAACCTTGACGCGCCCCCAGCAAAAGGTGCTGCGCGACGGAGACATCATCGTCAACGAGATGGAAGCTTCCGTCATTGGTTATCGCGGACAGCAAACACGCCCAGTGGCGGTTCGCACCTGCGACCCGATCTATCTCGACCTGATGGAATTCCACGGCGAGATGTACAGCCGCCTTCTTGAATTTGTACGGCCGGGCGTGACGCTAGGCCAGGCGCTTCAAAAGACACGCGAGATCGGCGATCAGCTCTGCCCAAGAACAGGCCCATTGGCAGGCGGCAACGCGCGCTTCGTGTGCCATGGGCGCGGTCTGGGGGACGACGCACCTCTGGCAACCAATGACGAGGCCGTGAAGCGCTTCAGTGACTGGACCTTCCCGGAGAACGGTGTCTTCATCATCAAGCCGACGGTGAGCACCGGAAACGGCCAGACCATCGGTTGGGGCGATACGTGCCGAATCACGCCCAAAGGGGCGGTTCGAATGGGGAAATCAGCGCACGGCATGCTGGTGGCGCGCTGAGCGTACCCGGTACCGTCTGCCTGATCACCGGCGAGTACCCGCCATCTCTCGGCGGAATCGCGGACTACACAGCCGCCCTCGTTCACGGCCTCGAACAAACTGGGATCCGCGTCGCAGTGATTACGGCTCGGACGGAACTCTCGCGCGACGAGGGCCCGACTGGCGTCCACACACTGACTGGATGGGGCACGGGGGCTATTCGTGAGATCGCCGACGTGGTCAGGAGAATCGAGCCCGACATCCTCCACCTTCAGTACCAGACCGGCGCGTTCGGCATGAGCCCTGTGATCAACGGCCTTCCCCTGCTCCTGAGGACCGCCGGAGTCCGAACACCTTTCGTCACCACGTTCCACGACATGCGCGCCCCATATCTGCTCCCCAAGGCTGGCGTGCTGCGCTCGTCGGCCGTCCACCTCCTGATGGGCTCCAGCCGGGCATCGATCTTCACCGATCCTGACGATCTCGAGCGGGCACATCCGCGCCGATTGTGCGCGTGGGTACCGATCGCGCCCAACGTCAGACCGACTGGCGCACCGAATCGCGCCAAAGCCCGCCGGCGCCTCGGCCTGGCTACCGGGGATTCGGTCATCGCCTTCTATGGGTTTCTCAATAGCAGTAAGGGGGTCGACACGCTGCTGCGGGCGGCCGCCCGGCTCATCTGCACTGACGTTCAACTCCGTCTGATGTTCGTGGGAGAGGCGAGCGGTGCAAGCGACCCCACAAACGACGACACCGGTCGGCGAGCCGATCGTCTCGCGGAGTCCCTCGGCCTGGTCGACAGAATTGTCACGACGGGTCCGCTGCCTCATGCCAAGCTTTCCGAGGCACTCAGCGCGGCTGATCTGGCCGTCCTGCCGTACACGGATGGGGCTTCCCTCCGTAGAGGGAGCCTGCTGACCTGCTTCGCCCACGGACTGCCCGTGGTGACAACGCGGCCACGGCAAGCCGCCACCCTTCGGAGTGAGGCACTCGTTGCCCCATTCTGGGAGCCCACCTCTCTTCAGATCGACGATAGTGTGGCGTCGCTCGTTCCCGCGGGTGATGACGCCGCCGTAGCCCGAGCCATCTTTCGCCTGCTAAACGACCCATCAGCGGCGCGCGCCCTGGGATCTCGTGCTCAGGCTTTTGTGGAGCCCCTCCAATGGCCGTCGGTGGCCGAGGCTACGATCGAAGTGTATCGTCGAGTGTTGTTCGCCTAGGAGAGATGGGTCGCACACTTCGATCGTCGCCCGCCGAGCCTAATTTCAAAAACAGACCCCGTGACAACCGTGACAACCGTGACAACCTTTTGGAGGACGAGCGGACGAGGGGAGCGATTGCGAAAGGCCGTGCGAGAATGAGCATCGTCTGGAGACAACCCTACGACTACGCTCTCGCCAGAGCCGTAGCCGTTGCCCTGCTTGCCGGCGCAATCATCGGCGGGCTTGCCCTGTCCACCCCACCGCTGACCACCCTGGTTGTGATGCTGACGGTCCTCGGGGCTGTCGCTACGCTACGGAACCCGTACGTCGGGCTCGTAAGCTTCGTCATGGTCGCTGCGCTTCTGCCCTTCGCCGTACTTCCGATCCGTGTGGTATTTTCGCCGACCCTCGTTGACCTAGCCGTGTCGCTCACACTTGTCGGGTGGCTCGCTCGCGCGGCTTACCAACACAACGCTGTTCGCTTCGGAATGGCTGCCGCCCTTCTCACCGCCTTCGTCGTCATCGCGTTGGCGGCATTCACCTTCGGAGGCTCGATTGCCCCCGTGGGCGCCGAGCGGGCTAGGCTCTTCTTCAAGCTGCTCAACAGCATTCTGCTGTTCATTACGACGGTCCAGGTCGTGCGGACCCAGACGCAGCTTCGGCGGCTGATCCAAGCATTGCTCATCGGCGGAACCCTGGCGGCTCTCGCTGCGATCATCCTTCATGCGCTGCCGCCGAGCGCGACCCTTCACGCGTTGTCCCAGCTCGGTGGAATCGGCTACCCAACATCGGAGATCCTGCGCCCGATCGCAGGGACCGAGACGCTGCGAGCGACCGGCACCTCCGTAGATCCCAACGTGTTGGGTGGCATGCTGGCAGTCGTCGCGGCGATTGCCATAGCGCAGATGCTGACCCCCGCGCCGATCCTCACGCGGCGCCTGCTCATCCTTGCAGCCGTGACCTGCGCCGGCGGTCTCGTGTTGACCTACTCGCGCAGCGCACTTCTGGGGCTGCTCGCTGCCACGATCTTCCTGGCTTCCTTCCAGGCACGGACCGCCTTGACACCGCTGGCCGCCGGCGTACTGGCGTTGCTGCTGATACCCCAGGGGCAGCTCTTGATGGGCCGCCTGATCTCGGGATTTGGGGCACAGGACCCGGCCGCGGCTATGCGCCTTGGCGAATACCAGAACGCTCTCTCGATCATCGCGCAGTACCCGGCGATCGGCATCGGCTTCGGTGAGAGCCCGCGCCCAGAC
>JAERMM010000024.1 GCA_016844585.1 Chloroflexota bacterium
CCCGAAGGCGTAGAAACCGAGATCATCACACCAGAAGGCTTCCTCGAAGCGAGCCTGTAGCGTCGCCGCCTGCTGTCTGAGCGACGCGGACCGGTCCGGCTCTCCGAGCGCGTCGAAGACCTCTGCCATACGCATCTTTGCGTCGAACACGTAGCCCTGCAGCTCGCAGAGCCCTTTGGGTTGCTTGACCTGTGTTCCATCGGGGTAGACGACCGCGTCGCCAGCGTCTTTCCATCCGACGTTTTCATACCCAAGCGAAGAACGCGTCTGATACTCCTGGAAGCCGTCGCCATCGAGGTCTCCGTAGCTGTCGATCCACTCCAGGCATCGGAGCGCGACGTCACGGTAGTTCTGCAGAATGTGGATGTCACCAATCCATTTCCACGCCTCGTGAAGGACGATTAGGTACAGGATGGTGGCGTCGGCCGTCCCGTAGTAGGGCGTGTGCGGAATCTGGTGGAAATGCGCCAGCTCGCCCACACGCAGCTCGTGAAGGATCTTTCCCGGCTCGGCATCGCGCCAGTCATCCATCGTGGTGGCCTGTTCCAGGGCGAGGCGTTCCAGCGCACCCAGCGCAAGCTGCGGATACACTGTCATCGTCTGATGGCTCACAATCAAACTGTCTCGTCCGAAAACCGAGACGAACCATGGCACTCCCGCGGCCGGAAGCCAGATGTCAGGCGCGAAGTCCTCTTCGTACAGCCGCAGGGCGCCCATATCTTCGACGGCCTGATGGAACGTGCGGTAGACATCTTCGTTGGCGGAGGTTAGACCAGTAGCCATGGCCACCCAGTCTCTCTGGAGTTGGTCGAAGCTGGTGTCGATCAGCTCCAGCGCGTTGCAGCCGTGGACGGGCTCACGGATCGTGTCGCCGGTCACAAGTATGTGGTCGATGCAGCAATGCCAGCTCTTGCCGGGATCGATCTCTATGTCGAAGGTCAGGCACCCGTTGGCGTATTGCGCGGCGGAGCCCACGCTCTTGAGTCGGCATATCAGGCGCCGCCGAAAGTCCTGGTTCTGATAGGCGGTCACCAGTTCCAGGCGTTCATTGTCCCATTGGGTGCTTACCGTGCCGCGAAGAACGGTCCGATGATCTTTGACGTCGAACACGTCCGCAAAATCCGAAACGATTACGATCTCCAGACGCACCCGCACCGCCGAACGCGCATAACTGGTGAGGTCGAAGTCCTCGTGGATCCCGTCCCCGACCTGTCGGGTCAGAGTCAGCCCGAGCTCGTGAGCGGAAATCTCGCCGCTTTCAGTCGTCAGGGGCGGGTTGGCGAGCTGGATTCGAGCCGCGTAATAGGTCACCGCGGCCGAGCTCAAAAGCTGCCACGGCGCGCCGTTCACCGAAAAGTGGTAGGCGCTAATGAAGCGCGTATCGTCCGTGAACAGGCCCTGCTCGCTCAGCGGGTCGATCTGACCGCTCGGGTCAGTCACCATGAAGGTGCTGCCCTGATTAATGGTCAGCCTTGACGGACCTACCTTCAGTTCAACGGGCACTTGGCTTTCTCCGCGCCGCAAGGGCGTCCTACGGTGTCGCTGTGACTACCGCATCGCCCATCAGGTTGCCTCGCCACTTGACATCGCCAACAGGGCCGCGGCCGAGTTCCTCCGCGATCTCGCGGAATTCCCGGTGCGACTCGCCCAGGTAGAAGTCCGTACTGGCTGTACGCATCGCGTTGATAGCTGCCTGATACCTTACGCGCACCTCCTCCGGCATGTCGGTCGGACTGCGTCCGACGGGGCCGAAGTCAGGGTTCGCCTCGATGATCTCACGCGTCTTTTGCGCCCGCATGTCCGTTACGTTCTTGGGTCGTTCGATGAAGACGCTGCGCAGGCTCATGGCCTTGTCGAAGAACGCGAACACGGGCATCGACTCAAATGGCCCGTTCATGAACTGTGCCATCAGGTCCTTGTTGTCGTCGCGCATGAAGATGTGCAGGTTGAGCTTCCCACTCTCAGTGGCGATCCGCTGCAGAATCGGAACGTTAGTGTAGACGTCCGGGCATGGATCGATAACCAGAACTAAGACTTCGTAAGGCTCAGCCAGGTTGCGCCAGGGGGCCAGGTCCGCATCGGTCAGGCTGATCAGGCCTTCGATCCGCTCGATGTTGGGCTTGTTTCGCGCCATCATCTCCCTTGCCAGTTCGTAGCTCATACCCTGATTGATCCGCTCCCGTGTAACAGCCATCTCTCTCCTCCGTTTTCGTGTAGCCAGGCTCTTATTCCGGCTGGAGCCACCGTGTCGACCGGGCGCCAGCCAGTGTCAGGTCTCCAGGATCAGCGATGCCCCTCGAAATAGTAGCGGCTTGATAGTAGCGGCTTGGTCGATGAAGTGAGTTACCAAAAAAAGGATTTGACGGTTCTTGCAGTGGAAACCATAATCAGCTTGCTGCGCTGGGGACGACCAGCGACGGATGCTTGACGCGGTTGGGAGGAAGCTGATGCTAGGCGCCTTTCGTTCGAGTCGACTGGGAGCATTGTCCCGCAAAGTGGCGGTAGCCGCGACAACCCTTGTCCTCGTTCTGATTCTTGCACCGGCGGTCTTTGCCCAGGACGGGCACGATCACGGCGGCGGCTTTCTCGGCAACAATCCGATCTTGTGGGCCTTGTTCTCGCTCGGTGGAGTCTTCGTGCTGCTCGTTGGGGCACGAATGATCCTGCTTCGCGGGATTGCCGCCACGGCGGCGGCGAGCGGCCGGGGCAAATCGGACACCAGCTATATCGGCGCCCTCCAGCAGTTCTCGCCCAACGCCAAGTTTTTCCTCGGCTATTCGCTCATGGCCGAGCTCGGCGGCGGCATCTGGTCGGTCATGTTCAACCTGTACCTGTTGAGCCTCGGGTTCCCGATCCTATTCATCGGCCAGTTCTGGTTCGTGAACATGATTTGCCATGGCTTCGGCGCGCTGCCAGCCGGGATCATCGGCGACCGGTTCGGCCGGCGCCGCGCGTTCTTCGCGGCCACAACGATCAGCCTGATCGCCCAGGGCTCTTTGCTCTTCACCCTCGACCCATCGGCCATTCTCGTCCTGGCCGGGATCGCCGGATTCGGCGAGGCCTTCCATGGGGTCACCGGTACCCCGTTTATGATGGAGAACACCACGCCACGCGAGCGGCCGCACTTGTTCAGCCTGAACGCCGCGTTCACGCAGTTCTCTCGGTTCGCGGGTTCAATGTCAGGAGGGCTGCTGCCCCTGCTGCTGGCGATGACTCTGGGTGTGCCATCGGCAGACCCGGCCGCCGTTCGATGGGCGCTGGTTCTCGGGTTGCCGCTGACGTTGTTCGCGCTGACCCCATTGATTTTCATCAAAGAGAAGTCAGAGCCCCTCACGGGAAACTGGTGGAAGGCAGTCCTGATGGCGGTTGTGACGCCCGCTCTGGTGGTGGTCGCCCTCCCGGGACTGGCCGCAAATCGCGACCCTGACTCTAAGGCGCGCAGGCTCCTGGCATTGGGGCTACCTAACGTAGTGAACTACGGGCTGATCCTGAAGATCACCGCGCTCAGCCTTATGAGTGGCATGGCTTTCGGCTTGACCGTTCGGTTCTTCAACGTCTTTTTCCAGACGGCGCACGGGGCAACGGGTCCCGAGATTGGCACGATCCTGGCACTCGGATCGGTCGCCGGGGCCGGGGCCGTCCTCGTCTCCCCTTTGCTCGTCCAGCGATGGGGCAAAGCGAAGAGCATCCTCATCACACAATCGCTGGCCGTGCCGTTCTTGCTCGCGATTGCATTTGCGCCTACGTTGCCGCTCGTCTCAGTGCTGTATTTGTTTCGGAATTCGTTCAGCGGCATCAGCAGGCCTTTGACCAGTCAGCTCTCGATGGAGTTCATCAACCCCAGAGAGCGGGGCACGACGGCGGGCTTTACGCACACTGTGTTCGACCTTGCTGGAGGCATTGGCGCGGGAGCCGCCGGCATGCTCGTGGTTGACAGCTCAGGCTTCGGGCTGATGTTCGTCGTAGCGGCAATCACCATCATCGTGCCCGCCTACCTGTACTACGCCCTCTTCGATCGCATGGAGAACCAGAAGCGCGCGGAGGCCGAGGCCGCACCGGCATTGCAGCCAGCGGGCGCGATGGGCGCATGAGTCTCGGCCGCGATGCGGCCGAGCGGAAGGCGAAGGCTATTGCTGCAAGCGTCCGCGTGAGACGGCCGCTCCAGCGCCACGGGTTATTGCGGCCGCGTTGCTAATCCTCGCTGTCGGCGTACTGGGTTTTGATCTGCTCCATTACCGTCGGGTCTGCCAGGGTCGTGGTGTCGCCGAGGACGCGGCCTTCCGCGATGTCGCGAAGCAGGCGCCGCATGATCTTGGCGCTGCGCGTCTTGGGCAGCTCCGACGTGAAGAACAGCTTGTCCGGACGCGCGATTGCGCCAATCTTCGTCGCCACGTGCTGCCGCAGCTCGGCGTTGAGCGCGTCGTTCGCCTCGATCCCGAGTCGCGGAGTGACGAACGCTGCGATGGCCTGGCCCTTGATCTCGTCGGTGATGCCGATGACCGCGGCCTCGGCTACCGATGGATGGCTGACCAGCGCGCTCTCGACCTCCATCGTTCCAATGCGATGCCCCGCCACGTTGAGCACGTCGTCGACGCGGCCCATCAGCCAGAAGTAGCCATCGTCGTCTCGCCGCGCACCGTCGCCGGTGAAGTAAACGCCAGGGAATCGTGCCCAATATGTCTGGACGTACCGTTCCGGGTCGCCCCAGATGGTGCGCATCATCGAAGGCCACGGCTTGGTCAGGACGAGGTAGCCGCCGCTTCCGAGGCCCACGGAGTGCCCATGATCGTCGATGACGTCGGCCGCAACTCCCGGGAACGGAAACGTCGCCGATCCTGGCCGAAGGGTCGTGAGGCCAGGCAGTGGAGTGATGAGGATCATGCCGGTCTCGGTCTGCCACCAGGTATCGACCACCGGGCAGCGGCCCCCACCAATGTGCTCGTGGTACCACACCCATGCCTCGGGATTGATCGGCTCACCAACCGAGCCAAGGAGACGCAGCGACGACAGGTCATGGCGCTCGACGAACTCGGCGCCCCAGCGCATGAAGGTTCGAATCGCCGTCGGAGCCGTGTAGAAGACGGTCACGCCGTACTTCGCGATGATTCGCCAGAAGCGGTCGCGGTCGGGATAGTCGGGCGTGCCCTCGTACATCACACAGGACGCCCCATTGGCCATCGGTCCGTAGACGATGTAGCTGTGTCCCGTTACCCAGCCGATGTCCGCCGTGCACCAGAAGACGTCATCATCTTTCAAATCGAAGATCCACTTCGTTGTCTGCATGGTTCCGAGCAAATAACCCGCGCTCGTGTGCAGAACGCCCTTCGGCTTGCCGGTCGTGCCCGAGGTGTACAGGATGAAGAGCGGGTGCTCCGAGTCGACCGGCTCTGGGTCGACGATGACGCCCTCGTAGTTGGCGAGCAAGTCGTCCCACCAGAGGTCACGCTCGGGCTCCATGCGAACCGGGCGAACCGCTTCGCCCACCCGGCGCACTACAAGTGTCTTCTGCACGCAGGGCGCGCCGTCGAGCGCGGCGTCCACGTTGTCCTTGAGCGGCACGATCCCGCCTCGTCGGTAGCCGGCATCGGCCGTTATGACGACTTTCGCCTCGCAATCGTTGATGCGATCGCGCAGCGCCTCGGGGCTGAACCCGCCGAAGATGACTGAGTGCGGTGCGCCGAGCCGCGCGCAGGCCAACAGCGCGATCGGCAGCTCGGGGATCATTGGCATGTACACCGCGACGCGGTCGCCCTTCTGTACGCCGAGCCCGCGCAGCGCCGCGGCGGCGCGGTTCACTTCGCGATAGAGGTCTCGATAGGTGAGAACGCGCTGGTCTCCGTTCTCGCCTTCCCAGATGATCGCTGCTTTGGTCTTGCGCCAGGAATTCGCGTGGCGATCGACGCAGTTGTAGCAGACGTTGAGTTGGCCCCCGTCGAACCACTTGACCCATGGAGCGTTCCACTCGAGCACGTGGTCCCATCGTTTGACCCACTCAAGCTGCTCCGCCTTTTCCGCCCAGAATCCCTCCAGGTCCTCGCTTGCGTGCTGATACACGTCCGAGTCTGAGACAACGGCGTTTCGGACAAAATCTTCGGGCGGGGGGTAGCGTCGATCCTCCTTCAAAAAGGAATCGATCATGCCCGGATGGTGTTGATGTTCCAAAGCTCTGCCCTCCGCAAGTCAGTGAGACGGCAGCCTCACCAGCGTTCCGCCCTAAGCTACCAGAGCCGACCGCGGTGGGCAACCGCACTCGCTCTGGTCATGCTTCCAGTAGAAACGTAACCGGCCCATCGTTGACGAGATCGACCGTCATGTGCGCGCCGAACGTTCCGGTCGCAATGGGTATGCCTCTGGAGTTGAGTGCGGACACGAAATGATCGACGAGGGGCTCGGCAACATCCGGGTGCGCGGCTGCGATGAAGCTCGGCCGCCGCCCCGCCGTGGTGTCCGCGTAAAGCGTGAACTGTGGCACGACGAGAACGGAGCCACCTACGTCGTGGACCGAGAGATTCATGCGGCGCGAAGCGTCGTCGAATGCGCGGAGGTGAACGATTCGATCGGCCAGGCGGTCAGCCTGCGCCTGCTGGTCACTGCGCCCGATACCCAGAAACACCAGCCACCCGGCATCGATGGCCCCGACGACCTGTCCATCCACGGTGACGTTGGCGCGAAGAACGCGCTGCAGAAGCGCGCGCACGCAGTCCGGCCGCTAGGTAGATGACGAAGTGGACGACGGTGCAGCGGGAGCAGTCGTCGCGGTAGCGGTTTTGCCATCCGAGCTGCTCGGGGCGGGCGTCGACGCGGCGGCGGCCGGCTCTGAGGTCCCCTTGGACTCTCCGTCGGAGGAGCCGCCCTCAGACGAGCTGCCGTCGGATGAGCTGCCGTCGGAGGCTGACCCGCCCTTCGCATCAGGGCGATTCGGAGCGGGGGCGTTCTTGTAGTCCGTCGTGTAGAAGCCGCTGCCCTTGTAGATCACGCTGACGGGTTGCAGGACCCGACGCAACTCACCGCTACAGGCCTCACATACCGTGAGTCGCTCGTCAGTGAAGCTTTGGCGACGCTCGATAGTGACGCCGCATTGTTGGCAACGATAGACATAGGTGGGCACGAGGGCCTCCGTGGGGCGGATGGCGCAGAACCGCGGGAAGGTGCGTTGGGCCGCTCAGATTATAGGGGACAGATAACAGCCAGAAGCGATAACTGCGCCGGGGGTGTCCTTAAGGAGCGTCCCGATGTCTACTGAACCAGCCCCGCGGCTGCTCCCCCTTCCCTCATAGGGAAGGGGGTTGGGGGGTTAGGTCTACGGACGAGTGTACTGCGCCGGGATCCAGCCCTGGTTTCCGTCGGGATCCTGAACGTGTTTCCACAGCAGACCGCCGGCGTTCACGTCGGCGCCGATGATGGTGAGCTGCGTATCGTCCGGCCACGCTGTCATGCGGTCGTCCAGGTTGGGCGTGGCCCGCATGTACGCGCCAATGCCCTCCGTGTTCGCCACGAAGACGGCCGTCATCGCGGCTGAAGGGTTGGCAACCGGGGGAGGCGAGGCAATCTCCGTGCCCGTCGGGCTCGCGACCCTTATGGCGACGTTGATCAGTCCGAAGAGCCCGACCAGCGCGACGACCGTTGCGAGCACGATTCCAAGCCACGGGATCGCAGCTCGCCGCGAACGTGTTGACAGCTCATGGCCACGATGCGTCTGGACCGCCTTCATTGGCGCCGTGACCTGGGCGTGCAACCCGAGAGCCTCGCTCCTCGGCGCGGCGTTCCCCGCGGCGTCGAGCCGCCGGCCGCAGTCGACGCAGACCAACTGGTTCTCCGGGCCGCGTCGCGCGTGGCGAGTGACCTTGCGGTCGAACGGACAATACAACAGGAGCGTGTTGCGCGATTCCGCTGTCGTCGGTTCCGATCGTACGCTCATGCTTGGCCTCCCTTACCCTGCTGCCGCTCCATCTCCTCATTGATCCGCCGCGCCATGTCGAAGTCCTTGTGGGTAAGCCCTCCCTGATCGTGAGTAGTCAAGGAAAACGTCACATTTCGATACCGAATGTCGATGTCGGGGTGGTGGTCGGCCGCTTCGGCCAATTCCGCGACTCGGCTGACGAAGCGAATGCCGTCCATGAACTCCGCGAAACGCACCGTTCGGACGATTGCGTCCCCCGATCGCTCCCACGCGGGAAGCTCTCCGAGCGCTTTTGCGATCTCACCTTCCGGCAGGCCTGGCATTGATCCTCCAGATCGGCGGCATCTTAGCGCCTGCCGACCTGCATCCATTATGCTTCGCGCCTGGTGGAACCCTCAATGCACGGCGCCTGAGCGTCTGGCCGGCTTGAAGCGATCAACCTCACCTGTTGCTGGTGTTGCCATGGCCTCGAACGAGCTCGCGATCCTCATCGCAATTACTGACCATCCGGGAGTTCTGCATGAGCTGACGGGTGTCATCTCCGGCCATGGGTCCAACATCGCCTACGTCGATATCACCGAGCGCCGCGATGGGCTGGCCACATTGTACTTCGAGCTCGAGGAGGTTTCGGAGACCGAGCGTTTGGTCGCCGACCTATCGGCGGTCCCCAACGTAAAGTCCATCACTACCGTCGATCCATTCGCCCGTGTCTATGGCAAGCGCGTCATCGTGATCGGCGGTGGTGCACAGGTCGGGCAGGTCGCCGTCGGCGCAGTGAGCGAGGCCGATCGCCACAACATCCGTGGGGAGCGCATCTCTGTCGACACGATTCCGCTCGTCGGTGAGTCCGAGTTGGCGGCCGCGGTTCGCGGGGTGGCGCGTCTGCCCAGGGCACGGGTCCTCGTTCTGGCGGGATCCATCATGGGAGGCGAGATCACCCGCGCGGTCGAAGAGGTGCGGGCAAAGGGGATCATCGTGATCTCGCTCAATATGGCTGGCAGCGTGCCAGCCGCCGCCGATCTGGTGGTGTCCGACCCGCTGCAGGCCGGCGTTATGGCTGTAATGGCAATCGCGGACACGGCGAGATTTGACATCGCTCTTCAGCGCGGCCGGCGGTACTGACCGGTCCTTCGCAACTCATCGGATCACCTCGGTTGCCTGAGCAAGGATCGAGTCCGGGATGCTGACACCCAGGGCCTGGGCGGTGCGCAGGTTGATCACGAACTCGAACCGGCTGCTGACCTCTGCGGGCATCTCGGCGGGGCTCGCGCCCTCGAGGATCCTGACAACGTAACCGGCCGCTTCCCCGGCGATGGCACTATTGTCGTTCCCGTAGGACATGAGGCCACCCAGGACAGCGGAGCCCCTGGGCGAGTAGATCGTCGGAATCCGATGATCAGCCGCGGAGCGGACGATTTGACCGGCCGCGGTGGCGGTCGTGACCGGGAATCGAGCCACAACCATCGCCTCGGCGCCAGCAGCGACGGCGGCGTCAAAGGCTGCGTCGACGTCGCTCGCGTCGCTCACCTCGAAGGGCAGCAACTCAACTCCGAGCTGCCGAGCCGTTGCTTGCAAACCGCTCACAAAAGGGGGCGTGAGGGGGTGGCCCTGTTGCACCAGAACCGCCATGCGCGACACGGACGGAAATACCTCCTTTAGCCGCGTCAGCTGTGCTGGCCCCTCACCCAGGGCCACAACCCCGGTCACGTTGCCGCCCGGCCGTTCGAGGCTTGCTACGAATCCCGCGGTGACCGGGTTCCCAGTCCCCACCAGCACGATCGGTATCGACGGCGCCGCGGCTCTGGCTGCCGCGATAGCGGAGCTATCGTTGGAGGCGATCAGCTCCACGCCTGAAGCGACCATGGCCGCCACCAGCGGTGCATACTGATCCGACGTCAGAACGACCGGCGCATCGAGGATGATGTTGTCGCCTTCGACGTAGCCCAGGTCACTCAGCGCCCGCCGAAAAGTCGCTATCTGGGCGCCGGGCTGCCCGAGCGCCAGATAGCCGACACGACGTGGCCCCACGGCCGCGGGCGGCTCGGGCGTTGGCGTCACCGACGGTGTTGGGGTCGGTGTCGCAGTCGGCGTTGCCGTGGGTGTCTCTGTTGGCCCCTCGGTCGGCGTAGCGGTCGGGGAGTCTGTCGGACGTGGCGTTGCGACAGTCGTCGGGATAGGTGTCGCAGTCGACGTTGGCGCTGGCCTGACGAGGTTCGTCACGAATGACTCGGGAGGGCTCGGCGCTTGGCCTGGCTCGACGGTCGTCTGGAATCCCTGTGGCACAACGACCTGGATCGTCTGTCCATTTACCGTGGCCTCGACGATCACCGAGTCAATCACCGCCTGGACGACGACCTGCTGATTTGCCTGCACCTGGACGTTGTAGTCGGTCCCACGGACGTAGGCGTACGCTGTGGCCGTCGTGGTCTCAAACCGACTCTGTGGGTCAACTAGCCTTTCAACGCGGTTCCACGTGAGGCCCAATTCCTGGCGGATGGAGATCCGAGGCCCACCAGTTGTCAGCCGATCCACTTGCGTGATTTCAACGGTCGTCGAGGGCTGGATCTCCGTAAACGAGCCATCGAAGTAGGTTAGGAGCGCGACCGCGTTGCCGCCCGTTCGCACCTGATCGCCGGCACGTACGACCGAGTCTCCAGTCACGGCGCTGAAATCCGCGCCGCCTCGGGACACCTCGACCTGACCCCTCAGCACGGAAAGAGTCGTAGCTTGCGCCACCCCCGTCGGGGGCTGGCCAACGCGAAAAACCAGGGCGGCGGCGCCCACCGTGCCGACGGCCAGGAAGCCAGCCAGCAGACCAACCAGCATCCAGCGCGGGCGTCTCGTCACCTGAGCATTCCTACCGCGTGGGTCTATTGAGCCTCGGCTCGACGATCTCCCGACCGGGACAGCGCCGCGCGAATTGTACTGAGGTTGTCAAGGGCGAGAGTTGAGTTCCCACTGATGCGGCATTACGCCAAGTTCCCGGAGAGAGCCAGGCCGATCACGATTGTTCCAGCGACCAGTCGGTACACCACGAACGGCATGAGCGAGCGGCGCCGAAGGTAGGCCAGGAGCCAGCGAACGCAGGCGTAGCCAGTCACACCCGCCGCGACGATGCCCGCGAGGAAAGCCGCAATCTCGCCTGGTGGCAAGCCGTGCCGAGCGACGTCGACAGATTCCTTGAGCACGGCGCCGAGAATGATCGGTGTGCTCATCAGGAACGAAAAACGCGCGGCGGCCTCACGCGTCAGGCCGGCGAGCAACCCCACGCCCATGGTTGCGCCACTTCGCGACACTCCGGGGACGAGGGCCAGGGCTTGGCCGAGACCGATCGCTAGCGCGGCGACGGGCCCCAGGCTATATTCCTCGCGCCTCCGATCGGCTAGCCTGTCGATGGCCGCCAGGACGAGCGCCACCAGCACCATCATCGCGCCCACGACTAGCGGTGTCCGCAACACGGTCTCTATCTGACGCTGCAGGAGAATACCCGCGACGGCGCCGGGAATCGTGGCGAGCACGATGAGCCAGGCGAGTCGTGCATCAGGATCGACCAAGGAGCGCGTGAGCAGCGATCGAATTCCAGCCGCGATCAACCTCATCCAGTCGCGCCAGAAAACGATGAGCAAGGCTATCAGCGTCCCGATGTGCAGAGCGACGTCAAAGGACAACTGGTCCACCACGCCACCGCGCCAGCCGAGGAGGGCGGGGACGAGGATCAGGTGACCGGTACTGCTGACCGGCAGAAACTCGGTCAGCCCCTGGACGATGCCCAGGATCACCGCCTGCCAGAGATCAGAATTCAACAGCAGGCAATCAGTTGCGTCGGCTCGGCTCGTCGCTCGGGGCTTTGAGGCCTCTCTGTTTCAACCAGGCGCGGCTCGCAGCGTGGAGCGCCGAAAGGTCCGAGCGTGCGACGATCATGCGATGCATGAGCATCTCGATCTCGTCTGACGACTGGCTCTCGATCTCAGCTACCCGCCTGTCGCCGCCGTACGAACGCGCGTTGTCGATGAGGAAGGCGCTCAATGCAGACGGATCGCGCTGGCGAAGGACCTCGCCGAGTCGATCGACGTAGCTGGCGTCCGACCGTCCTTCGCGCGTCACGGTTTCCCGCCATCTTCCGCGGTGGAACTCGATGGGGGCGCCGATCGAGTGCTGGCTGCCGCAAGCCCAAGGACCTTCAACGAGTCTCGAATTGTGGCCACTTGCAACACGGTCCCGCGAACTGCATTGGCTAGGCGGGCCCACGCGCCCCAATCCGCTTGCCCCCGACGACCGGCCGCCTCGACCCGAGCGATCTTGTTCAACTCGATGATGGCTCGGTTTGCGACCGCGGTCAGATCGACGACGGAGCGGTCGGGGGGGCCGGCGGCAAGGTCGCGAATGCCCTGCTCAACTGACTCGACGGTGGCTGGAAGATGATCAGTCATGAGAGGTCCAAGTATCTCCCGGATACCCACGGCTTGGCAATCTCACCGGGTGTGACAGGCTGTGATCGCATTGTGATACGGCGGGCTTGACTTGATACGTCCATGTGTCCCGCGGCTGCTTAGGATAGCAGTCCCACTCGAATCGCTCTGGAGGATCCAATGATTGATGGCGTCACCGTTCTTGTTCTCCTGGCCCTGTTTATTGGTGCCATCGTCTTGGAGCGACCGGCCCGTAACCCGCGCTAATCGCCAAACTTCACTACCGGCCCCCAGACGTCATCGACCGAACGCCATCCGCCCCCTTCCGTCGAGATGATTTGAACGCGGGGCCCCCTCGGGCCCCAAACCCGAGGGCTTGTGGGGCCGAAAATCGCGATCGTGGGCACCCCCAGGCGTGCACTGAGGTGCGTTACGCCGGAGTCGTTTCCGAGATACAGGTCAGCGGCGGCAATGATCGATGCGAGATTTAGTGCGCTTCGAGGCCGCAGAATTCGGATCGGCCCCGCGGTCCTCTTGCTCACCTCCTCAATGACCGCTTCATCGGCAGGCCCCGCGGTCCACGTTACATGCCATCCGTGTGACGAGAGCCGCTCCCCCAGCTTGGCATAGCGCTCGGCAGGCCAATTCTTTCGCACAGACCCGCTCCCGGGGTGAATGACCGCATTTCGCAAAGACCGGCGCCGCGACGCTTGCGGGGAACTGACGTTGAAGGGTCCCTCGTTCACCGTGCTCAGCAGGGCCAGTTGCTCAGTTCCGGCGCTGGTGACTCCCAACGGGGCGAGCGTTTGAACCAGGTGGTCTGCTACGTGCATTGGGGGGCCATCCGTCTCGGGCGGCGCGAAAACGATTCGCGCTGCGGTCCGGGTCTGAAACGCCTCCGCCACCTGAGTCGCGTGCATCCAACTGATCACGACGTCGGCGCCTTCCCAGCGGCCCGAGACGCGAGGCTGGCTCTGAAAGAGTGCACCCACGGCGGCCGCATCGAACGAGCACACGGAGTCGAGGAGGCCTGAACGTAGCAGAGGGGACGCGGCGTCCGCGTTGCCGATCAGCTCGATGGCCGATGAGGGAAACCTGACGCGGAGGGCCGCCAATGCGTCCACTGTCAGAATGGTGTCGCCCAGGGCGCCGGGCCGGAACACCAGAATCTGTTCGTTCACCCTATGGCCTCAGAAAGCACTACTGGCGGGGATCGAATCTGCTCACCGAGTACCCGTCGAAGCATATACTCCGCAGGCCGAAGCAGCGGCGAGGAGATCCTCTTTGGCCGAACCGACGCGAGAGCGGTTGGCGCTCATCGTGAAAAGCGACACCTTTGCCGACCTGCTACTGGCGCTGAGTTTCGCCGGCATCGCCACGAGCTCTGGGCTGGATACCGTCATGTTCTTTACCAATCGCGCAGCGCGCCGCCTCAAGCGCGGCGGCATGGATGACTTCGAATCCGTCGATTCGGTGGACCGCGAATTCTACGAGGGCGCCCAACAAATGGGGTTTCACGACCTCGGCGGCATGCTCCGCGACATCAAGAGTAGCGGCCTGCTGCGCGTCTTTCTGTGCTCGCGGGGGGCCAGGATCTGGGACATCGACGCGGACAGCATGCTTCCTGAAGTGGACAGCGTGATGGGCACGGCGACGTTTCTGCTGGAAGAGGTCCGCAGTGCGCAGACCGTCCTCACCATCTGAATGAAAATACCGGCCGGCGTCTAGACCACCTGGCCAAGGAAAATCTGCGCGAAGATGACGCCTCCATCAGGGTCTGTGATGCTGCCAACGGCCATGCTGTGGAAACGCTGTTCCAGGATGAGGGCTCGGTGAATTGGGCTGTCCATGAGCATGTCCTCCGCGCGCTGAGCGACTCCGGTCGATGGGCCAAATACGCGGGCAAGGTTCTCGCCAGCCACTGAGAAGAGCAACCCCGTCTCATCAATGAGGGTCATGTACGCTTGCTCGCCGCTGCTATCCAGGTGCGAGAGCGGCTGTGCGACCTGGTCCGAAGCGCGCATGCGAGCCACCGCGATGAGATCGACGTCATAAGTCAGCTCGGGAAGGCCGTTCTGTACGCGAGCAGCGTTGGTGAGCTGCCAGAGGGCTAGCTCTACTGAGTTGGCCACCGTCAAGGGCTTGTCGGCGGTGCAGAACTCCTGGCTGTCCACGAGGCCAGGCTCGGTCTCCTCGTCCTCCCCTGGCAGGCTCTGGGCCTGCACGGGTGCGACGGAGACGGACAGGGCAATGGCGAGGGAGAGAAGCGAGACAAGGATCCTGTTGTTCGCCAAGGCAAACTCCGCAACTAGGAATCGATGTGCGGAGTCAATGGACGCCCAACATCGTACAGCAGAAGTAACGCAAGTTAACGATTGTTGTTACGAAGGGTTGCCGTTTGACGCAAAGTCTCGAACGTCGCGTAACGGAAGTCCGCGAGATCCGTGGGAAACCTGGTCGTCCTGCCCTTGGAGATGCAGCCGGGCGCTGAAGTTGGGTCTAGCTGGCCCGGAAAATCTGCGTGAAGACGACGCTGCCCGAGGGGTCCACGACGCTGCCCACGGCCATGCTCTCGAAACGGGGTTCCAGGATGACGGCGCGGTGTGTTGGGCTGCCCATGAGCATGTCTTCGGCGCGCTGGGCTATTTCGGTCGCTGGGCCAAATACGCGGACAACATTTTCGCCAGCCACTGAGAAGAACAACCCCATCTCTTGAATGAGAGTCATGTATGCTAGCTGGCCGTTCCCATTCGAGTGCGAGAGCTGCGGCTGCGTGACCTGGTCCCGGGCCCGCACGCGTGCCACGGTGATCAGTTCGGCGTCATAGGCCAGCTCTGGGAGACCGTTTCGCACTCGATCCGCGTTTACGAGCTGCCATAGCGCTAACTCCGCGGAGTTGGGCGTGGCTGCGGATTCATCGACGGTGCGGAACTCTCCGCCACCCGCGACGGAAGGTCCGGCGCTTTCCTCCTCCTGCGAGCGGTTCTGAGACTGAACGGGAGAGATGGAGACGGCCACTGCGATTGCAAGGCAGAGAAGAGAGAGCACGTACCCCTCTCTTGTCACGAGACGAATCCTTCTCGCGACAAGGGAGTGGGCGCGCGAGTTAGTGGACCCTGAGGTTCGAATCGCAGAAATGACGCAAGCCAAAGGATCGACGTTACAAACGTGACGTCCGAGTGACACAAAGTCTGGAGCGCCGCGTAACAAGTGGTGTGCGAGGTCCGATCTGATTCAATATCTCCCACAAGGCTCAAAGGGTGAGCCCTGGATTTTTGCCCCTGAGGGTGTGGTAGGCGAACGCTGAGAGCCGGCCATTGGTGACAGCGGTGCCGTGGGGGACGTTGGCGCCGCCCCGCTTGGTCTGGACGAAACGCCGTCCAGACTCAGTCGCCCCGCGCGTTCACCAAGTCCGTCTTCAGCCGCGCCCGAAACGCCCCGATCTGCTCTTCGACGGCGTCCTCCATCTCCGCGGGGGTCGTCGGCGCAGCCTTCTGCCAGTCCGCAAGGGAGCGCTGCGTCTCCTCCGGCATCTGCTGACGCTGCATCACGACCGGATCGTCATCCATCTCTCAGTCCAAGGGTTGTCATTTCAGAACTGAGAGTTAACCTACCTCGCCACCGGTCGCTTTCCCGTCTCTTTCTCCTGCGCTTCCGTCACAATCACGTCCTAAATACGCGCTTCATCGGACGTCCTAAGGGCGAAAACTTGGGGCGCACCCCACCCTAAGACGCTCAGATACCGCGTGGGATGGCCAATGGTCCTTGCTATAATTTGACGCTCACTGCGGGAGTAACTCAGTGGTAGAGTTCCTGCCTTCCAAGCAGGCTGTCGCGGGTTCGAATCCCGTCTCCCGCTCCAATGAACGCTAGATTGATTCTACAGACCGTGAATAGCCGCTAACTTGGCGTCCGGTCTTCAGCCGCTGCCCCGCCAGATCGCCTGCCTGATAGGCAGAACGAAAACTAAAGCCTTATTCCCCGATAGCCTGCCTTGTGCTTGAAACGGGTCTTTCGAGCCACTCGCTAGCGGCGAAATGGGCGATGGCTAGCTCATCACCCACGTTGATCCGTGT
>JAERMM010000426.1:0-1960 GCA_016844585.1 Chloroflexota bacterium
CCCTGGCGCTCAACATCGCCCGCAACGCCGGCGTGCGCTTCAACTTCACCACCGCGATCTTCAGCGTGGAGATGAGCCGCTGGCAAATCGCCCAGCGGTTCCTCTCGACCGAATCCGAGGTCGACTCGACGCGCATCCGCGAGGGGCGCCTCTCCGCCCAGGACATCCGCAAGCTGGGCGAGGGGTTGGAGGTGCTGCAGAACGCACCCATCTACGTCGACGACACCCGATCGATAGGCCTTTCAGAGCTTCGCTCCAGAGCGCGTCGCTTGCACGCCGAGCATCCTCTCGACCTCATCATCATCGACTACCTCCAGCTGGCTGGCAGCGCTCCGCAGGAGGACCGGGCTCAGGTGATCTCTGAGATGACCCGATCTCTGAAGGCGCTTGCGCGCGAGATGAACGTTCCCGTCATCGCGCTCTCACATCTCTCCCGAACTGTCGACGGGCGTTCCTCTCGCGTGCCGATTCTCACCGACCTACCAGCCCCAAGCATTGAGCAGGACGCGGACGTCGTGATCTTTGTCTATCGAGAGGACGTCTACGACAAAGAGACCGAGCGCAAGGGCATCACCGAGCTGCACATCGCCAAACACCGCAACGGCCCGACCGGCATCGTCTCACTGCTGTTCATGGAGCGCAACACGCGCTTTGTCGACCTTGCCATCGAGCCCGTGAGCGTCTAATGGAACCCCTCGGTGAGGTTTTGAAAAGACTCGGCATTGAGCCCATCTCGTCTTTGGGCGCCGATGAGGAAGAGGCCGAACATCGCTCGCCCCCCTGCCCGTTGTGCTTGGGGTTCGGGTTCATCTGCTACGAGGTTCCGCGCAGCCACCCGGACTTCGGAAAGACGTTTCCATGCACATGTATGGCTGGCGAGCTGGCCGAGCGGCGCCGCACCCGTCTCGAGCGCCTTTCCAACCTGGGCCCTCTGACGCGCCTCACCTTCGACGCGCTCATCCCCGACGGCCGTAACCCGGAGACACCTGAGCATCGTCACCGCTTTCGCCAGGCCATAAACTCGGCGCGCAGCTTTGCGGCGCATCCCCAGGGCTGGCTCATCCTGGTGGGCCCGCCCGGTTCTGGAAAGACGCACCTAGCCGCGGCCATTGCCAACGCCCGCATCGAGGTCTCGGAGCCGGCGCTCTTCGTCGTGGTGCCTGACCTCCTCGACCATCTGCGTGCCACCTACAGCCCGACCAGCGAGGTCTCCTACGACGACCTCTTCGAGAACGTGCGCTCAAGCCCGCTCCTCATCCTGGACGATCTCGGCACGCAGAGCAGCACCCCCTGGGCGATGGAGAAGCTCTATCAGCTCCTCAACGCCCGTTACAACTCGCGGCTCGCGACCGTGGTCACCACCAATCGGTCGATCGCCGATCTTGACGAGCGGCTTCGCGTCCGACTGACAGATCCCGACTTCGCGCAGGTTTGCCACGTGCAGCCTCCGCAGTCCGTCGCCCTCCAGCGGCTCGGGGCCGCGCCGGAGCTGCTCCGCAACATGCGCTTCGACGGGTTCAACAGTGATGGGCCCGATAGCGCGTCCGATGCGCAGAGGGAAAGCCTGCAGAGGGCATTCGACGCCTCAGAGATGTTCGCGTCCGAATCGCGGGGCTGGCTCGTGTTGCAGGGCCCGTACGGATGTGGAAAGACGCACCTGGCCGCCGCGATCGCAACGGCGCGCCTGGACGAGAATCGTCCGGCAATGTTTGTCTCGGTGCCAGACCTGCTCGACCACCTGCGCTCGACCTACGCTCCCGACAGCCAGGTGACCTACGACGAGCTGTTCGAGACGATCCGCACCGCGCCGCTGCTGATCCTGGACGACCTCGGTACACAGAGCGCGACCGCCTGGGCTGAGGAGAAGCTCTACCAGCTTTTCAACTATCGCTACAACGCCCGGCTGCCGACGGTGGTCACCACCAATCTAGCAATCGACGAGCTAGACCCGCGCCTCAGC
>JAERMM010000426.1:1968-4184 GCA_016844585.1 Chloroflexota bacterium
GACAAGAAACTGAGCAAGATCATCGCAATCGACGCGCCGGATTTCCGCCGCCCGGATGTTCGACGACGATCACCGCCGCTGCAGCGCCGCCCGCCACCCCGCGACCGCGGCAGCAGGTGATGATCGGACCATCCCCCACCTGATGGAGCGGCGATAGTTGCTGATAGTGCGATCCGTTGGCCTGGTTCCGATCCGCCTTTCCGACGAACGATGGGGTCACATCATCGCCCGTCACCCTAAAATGACGGGCCGGGAAACCCGCGTTTTGGAGACGCTGGCCGAACCAGATATGATCGCAGTGATCTACCGTGAGGTAAGCCGGACGACGGGTTCGTGCTAACAGCCTACTTGACCAGCGGGCCGCTGCCCAAAAAGGGTGCCGTGTGGAAGCGTTAAAGATTGCGCAAAAAGCCTCCGGGGTTGATTGGGACTACGACGAAGAGGCGGATGTCCTCTATCTGTCGATCGGGCCACCCCAACCCGCTCTTGGAGTAGATGTTGGTGACGGCGTGATTCTCCGGTACAACGAGGCCGCGCAGGCGCTAGCAGGCCTTACTGTGATAGGGCTGCGGGCTCGCCTCCTTCAGCAACTTGGGCAGGCCCCTCGGGTCCCAGACTAATTTCCGAACTACCCGGGCCCGAGCTCAGCGACCGCGTCTTGCACTGCGGGCAGGTAGCGATGGAAACTGCCCGCGACCGCTGTTCTCAGCATCAAATCCTCTTTTTCGCTTGCTCCGATCCGACATGATGCTCGCGACTGATAGCCTCGATTCGCGAACCCGGTGACACGAGCCACCTTCCGCTGCTCTACAACCGCCGCCAGACGAGGCCTGTGTACCTACTCATCGACGACCGGTCCTGAATTTTACCGGCGGCTTCTGACCGGGACTCCGCTCGGAAGGTCCGATCAACCGGTAGGCGTCAGGCTACCGGTCGCCACGGGCCACCCGCAAGAGATTCCAGAGAACTAACGAAGCCACGCTTCGATAGGGTCGCCAGGCTCGTGCCCGTTGGTCAGCCTCTCGCTCCGTCGGTTGGACCGCGAGGCCATCGAGAATGCGGATGCCCTCTCGGAGGCCGAGGTCAGCGCAAAACGTCCGGGCGGTTCAGGTGGAAGAGCAGGAACATGCCAGCCGTCCAGGCGCCGATGCCTGGCAGCGTCACCAGCTGCGAGATGACGGCGTCGTCCGCCTCCGTCTCCAGCCCGCCAAGCTCCCCGCGTATGGCGCTATCGGCGAGCGCGCGGACATAGACCACTTTTGGCCGAGACAATCCCACGCCACGCAGCTCATCGTCGGAGAGCGATCGAACCGCCTCAGCGCTTAGCTCACCGCCGCACGCTTCAAGCAGTCGCGCACCTATCGCGCGACCGGCTGCCATCGAGACCTGCTGGTGCGTGATGGAGTTCGCCAGCGCCGCGAAGTGCGTCGGCATCGCCATCAGCGGCCGATCAACGGGCTCGGCCGGGGTCGCAGCATAGAGCACTGGGTCGCTCGTCCGCCATGTCTCCCGGGCCTCCGCCCATTCTCGTTCGAACAGTCGCTCGCTTACCATCGGCCTGTCCCCCACCGTTGCTGGCAGGATAGACTTGTCTCCACCCATCATTCCAGCCGGGGGACTCCTCTCTTATGCGTATCGGCATCGACGCCCGAATTGCAGACTACACTGCTGGCGGCACCGCCCGATACACCGCGCAGCTCGTGGCAGGAATGCGTGAGGTTGGGCCGAGCGACGTCGAGCTGGTAGCGGTGCGCAGCCGCAAGCAACGGGCGGGGGCGCCAGACATCCCAGCCCACGAAACCATCACGGTGTGGACGCCGCCCCATCACCGGCTAGAACGCTACGTCCTCCCGTGGGAGCTGCGCAGCGCCCGTTTCGACGTGCTCCACAGCCCCGACTTCATCCCACCCAAAGGTCGCTGGCGCAAGGTCATAACCGTGCACGATCTCGCGTTCCTGCGCATGCCCGAGCTCGTGACGGATGCGAGCCGCCGCTACTACGGTGGCATTCAACGCGCGGTTCGCGAGGCAGATGCCATCATCGCTGTCTCTCGGGCCACGGCGCGCGATCTCGTTGAGCTGGCGGGGGCACCGGCTGAAAAGGTCTCCGTGGTCTACGAGGCGGCAGACTCGACACTGAAACCCATGCCGACCGAGGAGGCAGCGGCCGCGGTGCGCGAGCGCTTCGGCCTCGAGGGCCAGTACATCCTGTTCGTC
>JAERMM010000175.1 GCA_016844585.1 Chloroflexota bacterium
CTTCGCACTCGGTGTGGGGATCGTCGGGGCGCAACGTGATGGCGGCCCGAGGCCACAGGGCCCGCCCGTCGTTGGCCGTGGACCATTTGGACAAGAGTTCGTTCAGAAGCTGGCACTGAACCTTGGTGTTACTGAGGATGCGCTCCGCAACGCGCTGCAACAGACGCGCGAGCAGCTCCGTCCGCAAATGGAGGAGCGCATGCGGCAGTTTCGCGAGCGCATGGGCGACCGTTGGCAGCATGGCCCAGACGGCGGCCGTGGCCCGATGGGCGATCGCTGGCAGCGTGGCCCTGACGGCGGCCGAGGCCCGACGGGCTTTCGAGGCCCAGGCCCAATGGGTGGCCCGATGGGCTTCCAAGGCCCAGGCCCAATGGGTGGCCCGATGATTCTCAGCTCCGCGGCTCAGGTACTTGGCATGGATGCTGACAACCTGCGCGCCGAGCTGCAGAGCGGCAAGACTCTTGCTCAGGTGGGACAGGAGCGCGGCGTGCAGCCGGATGCTCTGGCCGACCGAATCGTCCAGGCCGCTGAGCAGGCCCGCCCGCAGCAAATGCGCGATGCTATCCGTCGGATGATCGACCAGCCGTTTGCGAGGCCGAACCAGCCACCGGAGCGAACCCAGTAGTCGATTCCTCGAACGGATCGACGCGCGACCCTTGAAGGCGCGACGGGGACAGCCCCGTCGCGCCTTCATCTTGATGCGTAGAAGATTGATGCGTAGAAGAATTTCGGTCGCGCAACAAGTTGGATTGATGAAGGGCACCGGTCCGCCGGCGGAGCTGGGAAAGGCTGACTCGCTGTGAGCGGGCTATGCCTTTGCTGCGACTTGCCGGTCTATGAAGGCACGGATCTTGTCCATGGCGTCCCCGGCCTCGGCCTCCGGCCACTGCGTTGTTCCGTGGGGCATATCCTGAAAGATGTGCAGCTCGCAGGAGCCGCCACGGGAGCGGTAGGACTCGGCGAAGCGGCGCTGAATCTCCGGCGTCACGTTGATGTCCGCGGTGCCCTGGATGATGATCATCGGCGGCAGCTCCACCGGCTCGCCGCGGTCCAGGATCATCTGCGGATTGCCCTCCTGCATCGCCTCCTGAGTGCGGAAATATCCCTCGGTCCGCGTCACGAGGTCCTGGCGGTTGGTGTCCTGGGCGAACAAGTATCTAGCGAACGGGTCGGTAATGGGCCAGCAGCCGACGACGTAGCGCAATGCGGCGTCCACGTCCGGCGCCTCCGCCAGCGGTCGCGAGGCGTAGCGCGGGTCTCTGGGCCGCATGGCGTTCATGACCGACTGATGACCTCCGCTGGAGCTGCCCAGCGCCCCGAGTGTGCTTGGGTCCGCGTTGAAGTCGGCGGCGTGCGCCTTCGTCCAGCGAATGCCGTAATTGATGTCCTTCAATGGCTCCGGGTACGGATGGTCGGGGGCAAGGCGAAAGTCGATTGCGACGACCACCACACCCCTGGGCGCTAGCGGCTCATAGGCCCAGGCGGTCCCCATACGGCTGCCGGCTGTCCAGGCGCCGCCGTGGACGTAGAGCAGGATGGGAAAGGGCCCGTCGCCGCGTGGCTGGAGGACCCGCGCAACGAACGGCGTCCCGTCCACCTGCATGTACTCGACGTCGCGCTCGTCGACCTCATAGCGTCGCTCCGCATCGGATTCGACCGCGGTCATGTGGATCCTCCAACTGACGCGCCCTCGGCACGCCCTGCTTGAAGCGGCCCAAGTCTCTCAGGCCCAGCCGTCGCGACCTTCGGTTCGCCGCGATCGCCGATCCAGATCCAGGTGGCTCCCAGCCCCAGCAATGCGACCAGGAAGCCGATGAGCTCTCCGACGCCCGGGATTGCCATGAGGGCAACCAGGACGACGAGCCCGAGCAACAATGGGGCTCCCCGGACCGAAGCCCACGCGGGCCGAAATCGCTGCAGGAGCCAGCGACCGGCGAGGTAGCCGACAATGGCCTGGGCGACATAGCCCATGAATATGGCCATGCCTGCGCCGAGGATCGCCTCCGCGAGGATGCCGAGGACAATCGCCAACCCGCTGAGAGCCGGCAGGCTGACGACGCGAAAGACGCCGGCCAGCAGAACCGTCGCGATCACCAGGCCGATTGCTGTCGCGATAGCGACGCCCAGGGCGAGGGCGCCCCAGCCCAGGCTGTGGATGGGCTTACTTTCCTCGATGGCCGCGAGCCGCTCCATCCAGCGCGGAACCAGCCACATCAGGAGTAAGCCGGCGATGATCAGACCAGCGAGATGGCGAGCGGCGTCCGCGATCCGCGACGCGGCTGTCGGTTGTGCCGGCTCCGCGTCGCTCTGGACGCGTGGGTTGAAGGTTACGCCACCCGCGACGCGCCCCCGGACCGGAAACTCCAGCTCCGAAGAATAGGTCAGCCGCCCCGCGATCGACGCTGAGTCGTCGACGGTCAAGCCGGGCGGTACACGCGGAACCCCGATCTCAGGCGGTGGGGCGAAGGAGCCTGGCGAGTCCTTCCCTTCAACCTCGCCGATTTCGAGGTTGACGTCGCCGCCCACCCTGCTGCTCAACCTGACCCGCTCGAGGGCGCCAGCGACATTCCGCTCGATGCTCCCGGCCAACAGGGCCTGGTAGCCAGCCAGGCCGGCGTCTCGGCCAATCGTGCTCGCTGGGGTCGCCTCCAGGCTGTAGCCGGCGAACAGCAGGTCGCGGCCCACCTTGCCGCGGTCTCCGAGCTGGACGGCCTGCGCGGCCACGCGCGCGGTGTCTCGCACGGTTCCGTTGATGATGATCGTCTGCGCGCCGGCGATGAGACTTCCCTCGATCGTGCCATTGACCTGGACTAGCCGCGCCACGACAACTGCGTCGCCCCGAATCGTGCCGTCGATGGTTATCGTTTCGGCGACGACATACAGGTCGTCATTCACGGTTTCCCCGGCGCGAACGACCACGGCATCGCCGTTGCGCACGTCGAACGCGAGGGCGGAGGGAGCGGCCATCAGCAAGGCGGCGAACAGCCCAACTGCTATGGCGACTCTGCTCAACGTTGGGCGGCTGCGACCGATCATTGCGACCTCCTACGCGGTGAATCCCCCAGGGGGCAGCGGCGCTGGTTCGCGGGGACGCGGCTGAGGTGTGTTCCGGCCGCCATCACCACTAGGGGTCGGCCGCGGCTGTGACGGTTGCGAGGGCTCGTCCGGATGTTCATTGGACTCGATCTTCCATTGACCATCCTGTTGGACGAGTCGATAGACGTTTCGATCTCGCGACTGGCTCGACCTGCCGTCGGCAACCGCCGCCATCCAGGTTTCGAAAGTGATGGCAGTGGCCCTGTCTCCGTCGGCCGTGATAGGGCCCCATTCCAGGTTTTCGAGCCGGACTTGTACGATGCCGCTGTCGATGAGCGATTGATTGACCCGGGCGACGTGCTGGTAGTAGGCATCCGTCGACGTGTCCCTCATGAGCGAGGAGTCGCGGGCTGCGATCGACCTCTCCTGGTCGAGGTTGCTCTTCTGGATCACGCGCTTGATGGCTGACTCGACGTCGGCGGTTGGCGTGGAGCCAGTCGGCGCCGAATCTGATCCGCTGGTCGCCGAGCCAAACCTGCATGCCGACAGTGCAAGCATGATGAAGACAACAAGAACCGAATGAAGCGGCAGGCGCTCGGTCCATCGCTGGGGCAGATCTGTGTACATCGGTCAGCTGGTTCCCACCTGAGTTCCTGGGCAGATGCTTCGGTGAATTCTATCGTTGCCGACTGCCGGACTACCGACGGAACGTCGTTCGGCACTCTACTGTTTCATAGTGGCTTACGGCCGCGTCCTACCGTACACTGGGCCGGCCCCAGGAAGTCAACACCAGGAGGTAGCGGTCCCGATGGCGAATGGCGACGTGGCTCGACTGCGCGAGCAGGTGGTCCAGTGCACCCGGTTGCTCATGATGGAGCAGGTCATCGATTTCAGCGGCCACGTTAGCGTGCGCCTGCCGGGCACCGACCACATCCTGATTCAGCCCCGTGACACCAGCCGCGCCGCTCTGACGGCGGACGATCTGCTTCTCGTCGACCTGGACGGCCAACTTCTTGAGGGTGAGGGCCCGGCGCCTTCCGAGACTGCGCTGCACACCAGCGTGTATCGGGCGCGGCCGGATGTGTCAGCGGTATGCCATGGCCACCCACCGGTGTCGACGCTCTTTACGATCGCCGATCGTCCCCTGGTGCCAGTGCGAAACTTCGCCTACCGCTTCGCCGAGATGCCCGTGCATCCCGACACCACCCATATCCGCAGCCGGGATCAGGGCGATGCCGTGGCCAGGACGCTGGCCTCGAACGACGCCTGCCTCTTGCGCGCTCATGGGACGGTCGTCGTCGGGAAGAGCATCGCCGAGCTGTTCGTCGCTTGCATCGACGTCGAGGAGAATGCGCGCAGCCTGCTCTATGCGACCGCGCTCGGCCCTTTGCTCCCGCTGCAACGCGATGAGATTGCGCAGCTCGCGGAGAGCTACGGGCGGGCCGACTACCGCGCCGGCAAGGTCTGGGAGCATTTTCTCACGAAGGGGCGCCACGCGGGGGTCCTGTAGATTTTGCCCGCCTGCCTTGGTTGCAATGGGCGCCGTGAAGAGTCGTCCAGCCAGGCGATCGACGCGTGGTGGATGTTAGACGTGGCGTAGGCCAAGTACCCTTAGGTCGTTCAGTTTCCATTTGGAACGGGCAAAAGAGAGCGCATCGAAATGGAGGTCGTCACAGTGAGGACCATGGTTACCTTTAGAGCCACCTTGGCGCCGCTGTGGATGGCCCTCGCATTGTTCGCGCTCGCAAATGTCATCTCAGCGTCAAGCGTCGATGTCGCCGGCGCTGCCGTGGTGCATCAAGGAGGCTGCACTCAACCGTCTGAGGCGGGTTGTCCGCTGTCTTTCGATCAGCCGACGTCGGCTGTTCTTGACGATCCAGCCACAGCGCACGTCTGGACCGTTCGGGTGTCCGGCTCCGACGCGTTCCGGGTCGCGATGGTGAGTTCGCCCGCCCCATACCGCTTCTACGTCTACGGGCCCGATGGCGCTCTCCTCGGGCAAGTCTCAGACGGGAGTGGCAGCGATGTGATTGACATCCAGCCAAACCAGGCGGGCCCGTATTCCATCATTGTTGACAGTCCCGACGGACAGGTCAGCACTGATCCTTACGCGATCGTAGTGGTCAGACAGGGGGCGCCCGCGGAGTCATCAGTTCCGCCCGCGGCGGACCCCCCGGCCGTGGCTCCGGCCGCTCCGCCATCAGCCCCCGCGACGGCGCCGGCTCCGGCCGCGCCGGCCTCAGCCCCTGCGACGGCGCCCGCCTCCACAGGGATTGGATCAGCCCAGGCGTATGGGCTCCGTATCACCGTGTTCGAAGTGCGCCGGCCTTATCAGGGCCTTACGGCGAGGTCCGGGATGGAGTATGTGTTGATCCGCGTACGGATCGACAACATCAGCACGAACAGAATAGCCGTATCCAGTTGGCAGCAGTCCATGAAGGTCGTGGACGCGCTCGGAGCGTCGAGGGGTACGGCGGGCAGTGTGCCAGAGAATGTGCTGCGCACTGGGACGATGAACCCCGGCAGCACCTACGAGGGCAACACGGTTTTCAGCATACCCCTCAGCACCCCGGCCCTCGTCAAGATGGTCTGGGACTTGGGCGCCGGCCAGATAATCGAGGTTCCTCTCCGCTGAGCATGGAGGAGCGCGCTACAATGTGGCATCCCAAGCGGGGCAAGGATCGGCCGATGCCATCGGGGGTTGCCGGCCTTCACCAGCACAGCGGTGCGCGACGGGGGGAGCCCGTACTGGCACTGTGTGT
>JAERMM010000427.1 GCA_016844585.1 Chloroflexota bacterium
GGCGGGTTGGGCCGGCTGAAGTCGGCCCTACGTACGACGACGATCGAGGAATAACCGTTTCAACAACTGGATCTGCCCGGCGTGATAGAGGTCGTGCGCGGCGACGCCCGAGAGCAGCGCGAAGTTGCTCACCTTGCTGCCGGCGGATGTCTTCGCCAGCGCGGATGACGAGAGCTGCGCAATGGCGGCGCGCAGCGACCGATGCGTCTCTTCCAGTAGGCGGCGTGCACGACGAGCTCCCAGATGTTGTGGCGCTTCGGTGAGGGGCGCCACGCCGCCTGCCGCAGGGACAGGCCGCGGATGGAGCCGCGCAGGTTGGTGCCATGCCACGACTTGCGGTCGTAGGCCGCGTCGATGATCGAGAGTAGTTGATGGAGATCTGCGGGCATGTGTGGGCAGTAAATCTAACAATCTTCAATCTTCGATGTGAACATCGATTGGTTCATTGGTCGATGTGTCGATTGCGAGTTGGTCGATGTTGAAATTGAAGATCGAAGACGTGTAGATTCGGTCCGGGCCTATGCGACGGTGTGCTCGGTTTCGCTGACGTCCTCCGGAATCCCTTCGAGATACCGCTCGGCGTCGATGGCCGCCATGCAACCGGACCCGGCCGCCGTCACCGCCTGCCGGTAGATGTGGTCCTGGACGTCACCGGCGGCAAACACCCCGGGCACGTTCGTCCGCGTCCCGTGATGCGTGACGATGTACCCGTTGGCGTCGAGGTCGATTTGTCCCTTGAACAGCGACGTGTTCGGGGTATGCCCGATGGCAATGAACACGCCCTCGAGCGGCAGCTCGCGGAGCTGGCCGGTCTTGAGGTTGCGCACGACGATGCCGGTGACCTCGCCCGCGCCGACGTCATGGATATGGGCGACCTCGGAATCCCAGATGAAGTTGATCTTGGCGTTCGCAAACGCCTTGTCCTGCATGATCTTCGATGCGCGCAGGGCGTCGCGCCGGTGCACCACGGTCACCTTCGAGGCGAACTTGGTCAGGTAGATCGCTTCTTCCATCGCCGAGTCGCCTCCGCCCACCACGGCGATGGGACGCCCCTTGAAGAAGTAGCCGTCGCACGTGGCGCAGGTGGAGACACCGTGTCCGGACAGCGTGCGATCGGAGCCGATCTCCAGCCAGCGCGCGGAGGCGCCGGTCGCAATGACCAGCGCTTCGGTGGTGATACGCCGGCCGTGACTCATGACGAGCGTGAACGGCCGGTGGCGCAGGTCGACGGCTGTCACGCGGTGGCGCAGGTCGACGGCTGTCACGTTGCCCTCCAGGACTTCGGTGCCGAACCGCATCGCCTGCGCCCGCATCTCGGCCATCAGGTCGGGCCCCATGATGCCATCGCGGAACCCGGGCCAGTTGTCGACCATCGTCGTCAGCATCAACTGTCCGCCCGCTTCGAGCCCTTCGATGAGCAGCGGCTTGAGGTTCGCCCGCGCCGCGTACAGCGCAGCGGTCAACCCGGCCGGGCCCGACCCGATGACGACGACCTGCTGATCCGCCATGCCCGGACGATTCACGAGAGCTGCTTCTCCAGCAGGCGCGTGATGTCTTCCTTCGACGCCAGGCCGACGAGCGTCTCCGCGAGCTGACCGTTCTTGAAGATCAGCAGCGTAGGGATTCCGCGGATCATGAAGCGCCCGGGTACACTCGGATTCTCGTCGACGTTCAGCTTGGCCACCGTGGCGCGGCCGTCGAACTCACCCGCCAGCGCGTCGACCGTGGGCGCCAGGCGCCGGCAGGGGCCGCACCACTCGGCCCAGAAGTCCACGAGCACGACACCGTTCTTGGTTTCCTGATCGAAATTGCTGTCGGTAAAGGTCTTTACTTTGTCGGATGCCATTTGTTGTCTCTCTTTGGGTGCTGGGTCGCTGGGTCGCTAGGTCGCCAGGTTTGAAACGACCCAGCCACCCAGCCACCAAGCTACCCACACCCCGAGCGCCCGTCGCAGGGTCGTGAGCAGCGCTTGCGATGAGTACTCATCGAATGTGAACCCCGTGCCCGACCCTGTCGCCGGGTCAACATTGCGCACGGTATCTCTCAGCCCGCCCGTCGCGCGCACCAGCGGGACGGTCCCGTATCGCAGGCTGTACATCTGATTGAGGCCGCAGGGTTCGAACCGCGACGGCATCAGGAACAGGTCGGCGCCGCCTTCAATCCGATGCGCCATCGCCTCGTCATAACCGAATTTCGCCGCGACGCGCTCCGGATGCCTGGCCGCGAGCGCCCGCCAGAAATCCTCGTACCGGAGTTCGCCCGCCCCCAGGAGGACGAATGACGCGTCCAGCTGCGGAAGCTCGTCGCTGAGCTCAGCCAGCAAATCGAATCCTTTCTGGTCGACCAGCCTGGAGATCATCCCAACGAGCGGGCGCTTCCGGGCCTTCTCGTCCGCCGGCAACCCGAACATCTCGAGCACCATCCGTTTCGCGGCCGCCTTGCCCTCAAGGCGAGAGGCGTCGAAGGACTCGGGCAAGTACGGGTCCCGTGCGGGATCCCATAGATCGTAATCTATTCCGTTCAGTATCCCCACGAGGTCGGCGGATCGGCTCCGTAAAATGCCGTCGAACCCAAAGCCGTACTCGGGCGTCTGGATCTCGCGCGCATACCGGGGGCTGACGGTCGTGATGAGGCGGCTGAAGACGATGCCGCCCTTGAGGAGGCTGATTCGGTTCCAGTATTCGAGGGCGTTGACGTTCATCAGCTCCCAGCCGAGGCCGAGGCGCAGAAGCCAGCTCGCGTCAAAGACGCCCTGGTACGCCAGGTTGTGAATCGTGAACACGGCCGGCACGCCGCGGAGTGCATGCGCCATGAACTGTCGAGCCAGGACCGGCACGAGCCCAGCCTGCCAGTCGTGGGCATGGACCGCGTCGTACCGCTCGCCGGAGGACGCCGCCCACTCGAGTGCGGCGCGCGAGAGAAACGCGAAGCGCTCGGGGTTGTCCGGGTAGTCGCGGCCGGCAGCCCCGTAGACGTGGTCGCGGTCGAAGTAGCCGGGGTGGCCCACGAAGATCGTCCGCACACCGGCATCGGCGACCGCGTGTATCGTCGCCTCCGCGACCTGGCCGCCGAGCGGTACGGTCACGGGCGCCATGGGCTCGCCAGCCTCGATGCCACGGTACCGCGGGATCACGACGTCAACGCAATGGCCCAGCCGCGCCAGCGCGCGCGGAAGCGCCCTAACGACGTCCGCGAGGCCGCCCGTCTTCGCAAACGGTGCGGCCTCGGATGCGACCATCAGGATCCGCATCTCCCCTAAACACTACCACCGCGGCAGTCAGTAGCTGGTAGTTGGTAGCTGGTAGTTGGTAGCTGATAGTTGGTAGCTGATAGTTGGTAGCTGATAGTTGGCAGCCGGTAGTTGGTGGCGGTTCCTGGTTCCTGCGACCAGCTACCGACTGCCAGCTACCAGCTAAAGGTATGATCGGTCCGGTGACCGAACCAGTGATCGAACCCGCCCCTCGTCCAGATCGGCCCGGGCGGTCCGACTCACGCGAAGCTCTCGAGCTTCGTGCGCTGAAGGAACGCCAGCCCTAGCTGACTGATGCGATCGACATGCACCTCGAACTCCTGGAGGTGCATCGGCGCGTGCGGGGGCGGATCCCGCTGCCATCGTTCGAGCTGAACACCGAAATCCTGGCGAGCCACCAGGCTGAAGCGCGTCCACTGCTCCGCTTCGAACACATTCCACTCGAACCAACCGATCTCCGA
>JAERMM010000176.1 GCA_016844585.1 Chloroflexota bacterium
GGGTCGAATTGCTGGACGGAACGCTGCTGCCGAGGTCAGCAGGGACAGTTCGATCGTTTAGCCCGATCGAAACCACAGGGCGACGCGGTTTGGCGTGGTTCAGATCCTCGCGATTGACGCTTGCCAGCGGCCTCCCTATAATCGGCCACCAGCTTCAACGCCAGCGGCAAGAGAATGCCATGGAAGCAACATCCAATCGAACCGTCCAGTCCTACACAGATGAGGGCTGGCACGATCTGGTCCACACTGGGCCCGGAAACCTGGCGGGGCGCTATCTGCGAGGCTTCTGGCAGCCCGTTTATCGTGCCTCTGACCTGCCGATCGGCAGGGCGAAGCCCATCCGCATGATGAGCGAAGACTTCACCCTCTACCGCGGCGAGAGCGGGATTCCTCACCTGCTTGACTTCCGCTGCGCGCATCGACGCACTCAACTCTCCACTGGCTGGGTTGAGGGGGAGGACCTACGATGCTTCTTCCACGGTTGGAAGTACAACCCGTCGGGGCAGTGCATCGAGCAGCCGGTCGAGCCCGAGCCGTTTTGCGAAAAGGTCCGCATCCGAGGCTACCCGACTGAGGAATATCTGGGTTTCGTGTTTGCCTACCTGGGCGAGGGGGATCCACCTCCCCTGCCACGCTTCCCGCGCCTCGAAGTCGACGACGAAACCGTAGTGCGCACCTGTTCGTCGTCGATCAGCGACCATAATCTGTTCAATACGATGGTAACCGACCCGACGCACCTGCAATTCGTCCACCGAGAGACCTATGCGCTGGCGGGCCTTACGCCTCCCACGGCGGTCCGCTGCGACGAAACCGATTACGGCCACGCAACGCTCGTGACAACCCGGGACGGGCACGTCCGGGTCAAGCATTTCATCATGCCGAACATCGCCCACGGCAGGTTGCCGGCGCCAGAACTGGGCGGCATCGATGGAAAGAGCGGATGGCGAGAGATCATGAGCTGGCACGTGCCTGTCGACGACGAGCACTACCACGGGTTCTCCATCCATCTTATTCACGTCTCGGGCGAGGCGCGAGCGCGCTACCTCGAACGACGAAGCCTCACCAACAAGCAGACTGGCGCGCCCGATCCCAATGAACTTGTTCGCGCGATCCTGAGGGGCGACATGCACATCGAAGAAGTCAACGCGATGTGGCGAGCGGGCACGATCCCCGAGCACGTGCTCACCAGCATTCAGGACGACGTCGCACGGATCGGCATGGGCGCCGTTCCGGACCTGCACAGCGAGCGACTCGGACGCCTCGACGTGGCCGAGAGTGTAATGCGACAAATCTGGATGCGCGAGCTGCGCGCGCTGGCCGAGGGGCGGCCCCTCAAACAATGGAGCCAGGCCATCGACCTTTCCGTCGGACCGGAGGCATCGGAAGCGGCGGCCGCGGTCGTCTGAGCCACTCCTCCGTATCCTGCCTGCGCCGTCCGCGGCTTTCTGGAGGTGCGCTACGAGGGATCCGAGACTCCCGTTCACCCTTGGGGTGCTTATCGTTCTGACGATGGCCGGCTGTGTACCTCCCCGCGAGCCGATCGCGTCAACGTGCTCCGACAGATCGTCCGCCACATGACAGACCAGCTGAACGTCGTCTGTCTGTACTATCAGGCACGGCCGACGATGGTAACGAACCGACTGCAAAACGCCACAGCCTCGGGCGGAAGATCTACCAACGCGTGGAATGCCGAACAATGGGACGTCCATTGATGACGATCGGGGGGACAAGATGATCGCGACTTCGAACGGCGCTGCTCCGCTCTACACCGAAGAGGACTGGCACGACCTGGTCCATAGCGGCCCAGGGACGCTGGCGGGACGCTATCTGCGAGGCTTCTGGCATCCAATCTCCCTCGCGTCCGAACTCCCCATCGGCCGGGCAAAACCCATCCGAATCATGAGCGAGGAATTCACCCTCTACCGCGGTGAGAGCGGCGCCCCTCATTTGCTCGACTTCAGGTGCGCGCACCGGCGCACCCAGCTCTCCACCGGCTGGGTTGAGGGCGATGACCTTCGATGCTTCTTCCACGGCTGGAAGTACAGCCCGTCCGGGCAATGCGTCGAGCAGCCCGTCGAGCCCGAGCCGTTTTGCGAGAAAGTCCGCATCAAGGCCTACCCGGCCGAGGAGTATCTGGGCTTCGTCTTCGCGTATCTCGGCGAAGGTGACCCACCACCACTGCCGCGATATCCGTCGCTGGAGACCGAAGACGAGTTCACCATCCGCGAGTGGCGCTCCTCAAGCAGCAACCACCACAACCTGTTCAACTCGCTTGTCACCGACCCTACCCATGGCATATTCGTGCACCGTGACACCTATGCGGAGGCCGGCCGCATGGCGGTGAAAGAGGTTCGCTGCGAGGAAACGGACTACGGGCATGCGACCCACCAGACGCTCGCCGATGGACACACGCGCGTGGCGCATTTCCACATGCCGAGCATGACCCACGGCCGACGCACCGGCTCAGATCTCGGTCGGGTGGATGGACGGAGTGGGTGGCACGAGATGTTCACCTGGCACGTCCCCGTCGACGATGGGCACTATCGGGGATTCACGATTTCGGTCATCCACGTCGAGGGCGAAGCCCGGGCCCGCTACATGGCGGACCGGCCCAAGCGGCGTGCACGCCCATCCGACGTGCCGCCGGCTGAGGAGCTGGTCGCATCGGTCCTGCGGGGCGACCTTCACATCGAAGACGTCAATGCGATGTACCGAGAGGGCAAGATCGACGCGCACTTCCTCACGTCCATACAGGATGATGTGGCCCGTCTGGGCATGGGCGTGGTTCCCGACCTCCACGCTGAGCGGCTCGGCCGATTCGACGCGGCGGAAGCGCTCACCCGCCAGCTCTGGATGCGGGAGCTGCGAGCGCTCGCACTAGGCCTACCGCTCAAGCAATGGCGGCACGACACTCGGCTGTCGGTCGCTCCGGTGGGCTGAACGTGCCTGCATGGAAGGGTCTGGCCTCCCTCGGGCTCGCTGGCACGATTGCCGTCGCCGGATGCACCGCGCCGCAAGCAATTCGTTCAGAACCTGCCCGTCAAGCGGAAGCGCCCAGACTATCGACTGCGACTCGCATCACCGCCGCCATCATGAGCGAGCCGGCCGCGCTCAAGACCGGCATGGGCGGTACCGGCTCGCCTGGCGTGGACGCGGTCGAGGATCTGGTAAACGCCGGACTGGCGAACTTCGACAATACGGGCCGACTGCGCCCGCAGCTCGCAGAGGCCGTACCGAGCATCGAGAATGGCCTCTGGCAGCTATTCCCGGACGGCCGCATGACGACGACGTGGAAAATCCGCCCTGGCGCCCAGTGGCACGATGGCGCTGCCTTCGACGCGAACGACGTTGTCTTCAGCGCCGACGTGTGGCGCGACGCAGAGCTGCCGGTGCGCGGCGACCCGGCTCACGCCTATATCGACAGCATCGAGGCAGCGGACGGCTCGACCATCGTCGTGCGATGGAAGCGTCCGTTCGTCGAGGCCGACACCATGTTCACATCTCTTCGCCATCTGCCCATCCCACGGCACCTGCTGTTGCAGCCATACGAGTTGGACAAAGCCGGGTTCACGCAGCTTCCATTCTGGAGCACCGAGTTCGTGGGAACCGGGCCCTACCGACTCCGAGATTGGCAACGCGGCAGCCACCTCATCCTCGAAGCAAGCGACAGCTACAGCCTCGGCCGCCCGAAAGTCGATCGCATCGAGGTGCGCTTCATTTCTGACGCGAAGACCTTGATGACGAACGTCCTGGCCGGCTCCGTTGATCTCACGCTTGGGCGAGGCCTGTCCTTGCAGCAAGGGCTGCAGGTCCGTGACCAGTGGAGCAACGGGCACATCGAGCTCGCTTTTGCGGGATGGACTGGCCTCTACCCGCAGTTCCTCAACCCGAGTCCGCAGGTCGTGTCCGATACCAGATTTCGCCGCGCCTTGCTCCATGCCATCGATCGTCAGGAGATCGTCGAAACGCTGATGGACGGAGTCGTGCCGGTGGCGCACAGCTACCTCAATCCGTCTGAGCCAGACTACAGGGCAGTCGAAGCTTCGGTCGTACGCTACGATTTCGACCTACGGAGGGCAGCCCAGATAATCGAGGACATCGGGTACGCAAAGGGCGTCGACGGCATGTTTCGGGACGCCGGCAGCGTACCCCTTTCGGTGGAGATCCGTACGACCGAAGACCTCGCGACGACGCTTTCTATAGCAGGCTACTGGCAGCGCGTCGGCGTCGCCGCGGAACCGCTCGAGATCCCAGCGGCGCGGAACCGCGATCGGGAGTATCGTGCGAACTACCCCGGCTTTGAGCTGGGAGGCCAGCCGAATGACCTGTGGAGTCTCAAGCACCTCCACGGGTCGGTTGCCCGCTTGCCGCCGGACTATTCAGGGCGCAACCGCTCCCGCTACCAGAGCCCGGAGTTCGACGCTCTCCTCGATCGGTTCTTCGTGGCCATCCCTCCGCGCGAGCGCGTCCAGATCCTCGGAGAGATCCTGCACCACATGTCGGACCAACTCAACGTTCTGGGGATCTTCTATAACACCGACGTCACCATGGTTGGCAATACGCTGCGAAATGTGACCGCTGGCCACGCGACGGCCACCAACGCCTGGAACGCCGAGCAGTGGGAAGTGCCATGATGCTGGCGGCCGGTCGGATGCACTAGGGCGGCCAGGCAAGATCCAGCACCGCACCACGCGTGGACTTGAGGCGCACGCCTCCATACAATGGTCTACGCGCGTGACGCTCAGGGAGGAAGCCATGTCGGATCGACGAATGATGTACGTAGGTACCGAGAAGGGCGTGGTTGTTCTGGGGGAGGACGGCGAGCGCTGGCGCGAGGAGCGAACGACGCTCCCGGGCAAATTGATCGAAACACTCGTAGCTTCCGCCGAGACCGGTACGCTCTACGCAGGTCTGTCGCACGATGGCGTCTACATGTCCACCGATGGCGCACGCTCCTGGGATCGCGTGTTTACCGGGGACGTGCGCGGCGTGGCCGTCGACCCGTCCAACCCGGCGACGGTCTATGCTGGCACCGAGCCGGTCCACCTGTACCGCTCGCAGGACTCGGGTGATAGCTGGTCCGAGATCGAGGGGCTGCAGCGCCTACCTGAGAAGGTGCGCGATGAGTGGTGGTTCCCGCAGCCGCCCCACCAGGGTCACGTGCTGAGCATCTTCGTGGACCCACGCAACGGCAAGCGCCTCTACCTCGCCATCGAGCACGGCGGTGTCGTCCACACCGAGGATGGCGGGGCGACCTGGGAGGACCTGTCCGAAGGCATCGAGTACCTCGACATCCATCAGGTCGGCGTCGACCCATCCGCCGAGAATCTGGTGTACGCGGCTACGGCTCGCGGCTTCTACCGCAGCGAGAATTACGGCAAGGACTGGGTCCTCGCTCAAGGCGGCTTGACGCGCGACTATTTCCACGACTTCATCGCGCGCCCTGGCGCCAGCTCGACCTTGTACATGACGACGGCGAACGGATCTCCGCCGTCGTGGATACGGCCGACCCGATCCGAATCCGCCGTGTATTGCAGCAACGACAATGGGGTCAACTGGCGTCAGCTCGGCGGCGGTCTCCCGCCCGGCGAGCGCATGATGTGGAACGTGACCAGTGACCCGCTGGACGATGCACGCCTCTATGCGGGCGGGGGCGACGCGCCAGTGGCGCCGCAGGGCGGCGTCAAGGGCGGTGACGTATGGATGAGCCTCGATCGCGGCGACACCTGGTCCCGCGCCTTCGACTCACCGTTGTCCTGGGTACACCGTGGACGATGCCGACTGACGAACAATTGGGCTGGTTTCGTGCCGGACCACCGCTGCCGGTTCGCCCCACGCCGTTGCAGTACACCCTCGACGTACAGGCCTTCACGTTTGCATTCGCGCACGCGCTCGTCAGCCTGTATTTCTCGCTGTACCGGGTGCGCTCCAGCCTGATCGACGGCCAGCTCTATCTCGCCGTGGTCCCATCCGGCCTGGCCGAGCTGGATGTGGAGCGACAAATGGTTCGCCTGCGCGCCTCGACGCTGCGCTTTTCTCGGGATATTCGTGCCTCCTGGGAGCGGGAGATCAAGGGCGAGGTCGAGAAGTACATCGCGTGGGTGGCAGATTTCCCGCCTACCGACGCGACGGGACCGCAGGCGGCAGAAGGATTCGTGCAGCTCAGGCGGACGCGATCAAACCAGTGGTTCGACTCCATCCGCGCGGTCTTCGCGCCGGCCGCGCTTGCACAAGAGGGCATCGGAGACACCCTGCCGGCCGACGCCATGGAGGTCCTCCAGGACGCGCGGGACGTTGTCATCGCGCGAGGCACGACCGTCTTCGATGCGGCTATTCAGCGAGTCGGCGAGCGTCTCGTACGGGCGGGCAGCATCGAGGCGCCAGCAGACATCACCTGGCTCGAGTACACCGAGGTGCGCGACGCGCTCGATCACGGAGGAAAGCACCAGGCGGCCGTGCAGCAGCGACGAGCGAATTACGAGAGCCGCGGCGGCCCAGCGGGTCCAGATACCGTCGGCCCATCACTCCCCCCGGACGCATCTGGTGCACGAGGTCCTGGGCCTCCTCACGAACACGACCCCGTAGCCCACTTTGGCCCGCGCTGGCCGCTTGCAGGAGTCATGGATGTCGCTTGAAGGCAAGGTCGTCGTCGTAACCGGCGGCGCCCAGGGAATCGGTCGTCATATTGCGCGCACCTTCGCAGAGGCCGGGGCGAAGCTCGCGATCGCGGACGTTGCCCCTTTTGACAACGTCGTCGGCGAGATCGAGAAACTCGGCGCCCAGGTTCTTGCAGTACCTACAGACGTCCGAGATGAAGACCAGGTGCGGTCCTTCTTCGCCCGCGTCTGGCGGCACTACGGCACGCCCGACATCCTGGTCAACAACGCCGGCATCGTGACCCATTTCAACTGGGGCCTGCCGCGTTGGAACCGCGTCCGCTACATGGAGAAGAGCTTCTTCGACAATGTGATGAACACCAACCTCGGCGGCACATTCCTCTGCACGAAGCACGTCCTGCCGTACATGGAGGACAAGCGAGCCGGGCACATCATCAACCTGGGCCAGGGCTCCGTCGGCCACAACGTGCACCCCGACAGCATCGGCGCCTGCGTCTACCACGTCTCCAAGCTCTCGATCCGCGTCTTCACGCAAGAGGTCGCGGCGGAAGAGCGCGAATTCGGGATCTGCATCGTCAGCATGGGCCCAGGCGCCGGTGGCGGAGGGATCGCCACCGAGGAAGCCCCCGAGGCTGCGCGGCAGCAGATGGTCGGCGTCGAGGCCGTGGGCAACCGCTACGTGTTGGCCGCGGGGGCCCCGATGGAGCTAAGCGGCCACCAGGTCGTTGCCAAGGATGGATCGTTGGCTATTGCGCCCGACTAGCGTGGCGATCAATGGAGGCTGACGACACTCCCCCATCGGGCGCCCAACGCTTTCCGGCTTTCGGTTCTCACCGCTTCCGTCTGTTCTTCGCCGGCCACATGTTCGCCAACGTCGGTGCCTGGATGGAGATCGTCGCCACCGGCTGGCTGGTCCTCGAATTGACGGATTCGCCCGCTGCGCTCGGGCTAAACGCTGCGCTCCAGGCTGTGCCCGTGATCGCGCTCTCGTTAGTCGGCGGCATGGTCGCGGACCGTATGGACCGCTATCAGCTAATCTTGCGCACCCAGTTCGCTCGGCTGGTGCTGAGCACGGCAATGGCGGTTCTCGTTGGCAGTGGCCAGGTACAGGTCTGGCACATCTACGTGTACTCGGTCCTCAGCTCGATGGTCAGTGGCCTGACCGTTCCCCCGCGTCAGGCGCTCGTTCCGCGCCTCGTGCCCCCGGAGGCGCTCCTCTCTGCGATGGCGCTGAACTCAGTCCTCTGGCAGGGCGCGCCGATCCTGGGTCCCAGCCTGGCCGGGCTCATACTGGCCTTTTCTGGTATCGCCGGTTGCTTCTACGCGAATGTCGCTGGTGAAGTGATCAACCTGGCGGCGATGTTTGGACTTCGCCTGGGGGCCGAAGAGCCCAAAGAGGCGAAAGGCTCTCTCTGGCTTACCCGGAGGAGCGCGTGCGCACGCCGTTGTTGGCGATCGCGCTCCTGAGCCTTTTTGGCCGTGCCCACGTTTCGATCATGCCGGTCTTTGCGCGCGACGTGTTTGCCGTTGGCCCTCAGGGGTTGGGTGTCATGCTCACCATGCCCGCTCTAGGCACACTCGCTGCTGGCGGGTTGATGGGCGCCTTTGCCTCGGTCGCCACCGGGCGCAGGTTTCTCGCAACCTCAGTCGCTTCCGGCCTCGCTCTGGCGGCCTTCGGACTTTCTCCAAACTTCCTGATGGCCCTGATCTGCCTGGTCGTGTCTGGCGGCCTATCAACGGCATGTACTACCCTGGCCAACACCCTGATCCAGGAACGAGTCAAGGACCGCTTTCGGGGCCGGGTAATGAGCTATGTGATGGCCACCGGCTGGGGCGGCTGGCGCCTTGGGGCGCTGCCGGTGGCAATGGGCGTCCCGCTGGTAGGTGCGCCGATCGCCGTCGCGCTCGACGGTTTGCTACTCGTCGTTTCGCTTCTCCCGCTGGGACTCGCTTCTCCCGCTGGGACTCCATCGAAAGGAATTCGCCGAGGATAGGGTAGGCATCGAGCATATCTGACCCAAGGCAGGCCGCCCGAGCTCACCAATTTTCAGGCCGGCCCCACTCCACCCGAGGAATAGTAGGCCGGACTGCACATGATCGGAAACCGTGGAGCTGCGCCGATCCGGTGGACGAGAGCCACGCCCGGGACGTGGACTGCCAGGACATTTGGGTCGAGTTCGGACGATGTCGCGTCC
Source organism: Chloroflexota bacterium (assembly GCA_016844585.1). Classification (GTDB taxonomy): domain Bacteria; phylum Chloroflexota; class UBA6077; order UBA6077; family SHYK01; genus JAERMM01. Next base: position 8,813 of record JAERMM010000176.1, read on the forward strand.
AGGACAGCTTCACCTAGCACGCAAGGCTCACCTGCCGAACGCCTCTGCCGATCGACCGCTTCAACGACCCAAACATAACGGGAGAGTCGCGCGAGGCGGTACTCTCGCGCCAGAGCGGCGTCCATGCCTCTGGAAGGAAGTCCGACCTTGAAGGCATTCCCGCGAATCGCGTACGTGCGGATCGCGAGCCGGTTCGCTCCAATCAGATCAAGCAATTCTTGAGCAGAGCCCGCATGGGGGGCAACGGTCTTGGCCAGGGCCTCAAGC
>JAERMM010000177.1 GCA_016844585.1 Chloroflexota bacterium
GGAGGGCCGCCCATCTTCTCGAGCCAGGCGAGGTGGCCTGCCTCTTTCCAGTAGCGCTCGGCGGCTGGATGGATCGCGGATCAGTCGTTGACCATACAATGGGGGATCTCGATTCTGGGAGCGAAGCGCATGGAACCGCCGCGCCGCCTGGCCACAACGATCGTCCTCGGGTCGCTCGTCCTCGCTGCCTGCGCGCCGGGGCCGTCCGGGCGCGCGGTGGTTGAGCCAGCCTCGACACAGGATAGCCGCGGCGCGCCGAAACGCATCACGGCGGCGATCCAGGGGGAGCCACTCACGCTCTACGAGAACATCAACCATGCCGGCGGCGGGTCGGCCCCGGGTGTCGACTCTCTCGAGACGATGATCAACATGGGGCTCGTCGCCGTGGACTCCCACAGTGTGCTGCAGCCGGCGCTCGCGGAGGCCGTGCCCGGGACGGACAACGGCTTGTGGCGGCTGCTCCCGGACGGCCGCATGGAGACGACCTGGCGGATCCGCGACGGCGCCAGTTGGCACGATGGACGCCCCTTCACCTCAGCCGACGTCCTCTTCACCGTCCAGGTCGAGACGGACCGTGACGTGCCAGTCCGTCGAGCGGACGGCTACCAGTACTTCGAGTCGATCGAAGCGGCGGACTCCCAGACCGTCACCGTGCGGTGGAAGCAGCCGTACATCTGGGCGGACCGCGCCTTCACGAGCCCGTTCATGCCCATGCACCTGCTCGGGCGCGCCTACGAGGAGAACAAGGCGAACTTCACCCAGCTCGCGCTCTGGTCCGAGGAGTTCGTTGGGACCGGGCCTTATCGCGTCCGCGAGTTCGCCCGCAGCATCCAGGCGACGCTCAACGCGAACCCAACGTTCGTGCTCGGGAAGCCCGCCATCGACGAGATCGTGGTCAGGTTCATCGCGGACTCGAACACGCTCATCGCCAACGTCCTCGCGGGCGAGATCGACGTGCTGCTCCAGGGATCCGGGCGAGGACTGTCTCTCGAACAGGCGCTTCAAGTGCGCGACCAGTGGCGAGAAGGAACGCTCCAGATCAAGTACGCGAGCTGGTTCGTGGTGTATCCACAGTTCCACAATCCCAGCAACCCGATCGTGCTCGACGTCCAGTTTCGCCGTGCACTGCTCCACGCGATCGACCGTCAGCAGCTCGTTGACAGCTTGCAGGGCAGCATGACATCCGTTGCCCATGCATTTCTCAGTCCGAACGAGCCCGAGTACCAGCAGATCCAGAGTCGAATCGCGAAGTACGAGTACGATCCGCGCCGCGCGGCGCAGATCATCGAGGGGCTGGGCCTCAGCCGTGGCGTGGACGGCGCGTTCCGAGATCGAGCTGGGCAGCCGCTCCAGCTCGAGGCGCGCACGACGTCGAGCGACCTCTACCAGAAGACGCTGTTCGCGCTGACCGACTTCTGGCAGAATGCCGGCATCGGGATCGATCCCGTCGTCGTGCCGCCCCAGCGCACCAACGACCGTGAGTACCGAGCGAACTTTCCCGCGCTCGACGTCACCGGGCAGCCGAACCGGCTCGGCGATCTGTTCCAATACTTCCACAGCAGTGAGGCGCGGACCGCCGAGAACAGCTTCACGGGCGAGAACCGGGCGCGATACCGGAGCCCGGACCTCGATCGCTTGCTCGATCGGTTCACGGTGACGATCCCCCGGGCGGAGCGGGCGGCCGTCCTCGGCGACGTGATGGCGTATATGACCGAGCAGCTTAACGTGCTCGGTCTCTACTACACTGTCTCTCCGACGCTCATCGGGAACCGCCTGGTGAACAGCCAGCCGTCCGGTGAAGGAGGCAACCAGGCCTGGAACGTGCATCAGTGGGACGTGAAGTGAATGCGGATTGAGCACCCATGATTACGAAAGAGGAAAACGAGCTGTTGACCAGGGTGGGGCCGGGTACGCCGGCCGGTGAGCTGCTGCGGCGCTACTGGCACCCGGTCGCGGTCGCGGGCCAATTGACGGAGGCGAGCCCGACGCATTTCGTCCGCATCCTGGGGGAGGACCTGGTGCTCTTCAAGGACAAGAGCGGAAAGGTGGGCCTGATCGCCGATCATTGCTCTCACCGCGGCGCCTCGCTGCTGTACGGGCGCGTAGAGGAGCGCGGCATCGCATGCGCGTATCACGGCTGGCTCTACGATGGGCAAGGCAACTGCCTCGAGACGCCGGCCGAACCGGCCGACAGCCGGTTCCACCTCACGGTCAAGCACCGCGCCTACCCGGTGCGTAGGTTTCTCGGCATGTACTGGGCCTATATGGGACCGATGCCAGCGCCGGAGATCCCGAAATACGACGTGTGGGTGCGCCGCGACGGTTATCACACCCTTGTGGTCCACCCGCGGATCGACTGCAACTGGTTTCAGGCCATGGAGAACTCTGTCGATCCCGCGCACCTGCAGATCCTGCACCAGGAGCTGACCGGGCGGGGACGAACGCCGTCCAGCACGACCCGTGGATTCACGGATGACATCGCGGCCCTGGACTTCTTCACCTTCCCCCACGGCATCATCAAAAAGCGGACCTACAAGAACGGAATCTTTGACGAGCACCCGCTTCTCTTCCCGACGGTGCTGCGCGTCAACAACAGCACGGAGATCCGCGTGCCGATCGACGACGAGCATCTGATGATCTTCGAGCCATACTTCCATCACAGCGCGAACGGAGAGGCGAAAGACGCTGGCGAGCCCGCGGTCGAGGTGGTTGCCCCGTACAAAGAGCCCGCGGACGCGTTGCACCCCTTCACTCGATTCATCTGGGACCGCGTGCCTGCGCAGGACACGTGTGCCTGGGAGACGCAGGGCGTGGTGGCAGATCGCGAGCACGAGCGGCTGGCGACGTCGGATCGGGGCATCGTGCTGCTGCGGGAGCTGATGGTTCAGCAGATCGCTCGCGTGCAAGCGGGGCTCGATCCGCTGGGACTGGAGCGCGACCCGGACCATGCGATGATCGACACGCGGCTCGACCAGACGCTCGAGCTGATGCGCCAGCGCGGCGCGGCGGTCCAGGTGCGCGCGATGTAGTCCGTCGAGTCAGGCGATGTGGCCCGCGTCTCTCCAGTAGCGCTCCGCGGCGGGATGTAGGGGAATCTTGAGCGGCGCGAGGATCGTGTCATTGCACAGGTCGGCCAGGTTGACCTCGTCGTCCCCATCGTGGAACCCCGCCCATCGGTAGGGCGGATGAACCATGCGGCTTTCGAGCCCACGACAGAACGCATAGATGATGTGGTCGGGCGCTGCTGAGTGCGTGTAGACCGGCCAGCCGCTGAAGTCCAGGGAAACGATGTCGCCGGGAAGATTCGGGTACAGCTTGCGCGGCAGCACGCTGCTGTGCAGGCCGAGCGCGGCCATCTTCGCCAGGATTGGCTCCTCGACGGCGAGCAGGCGCATGCCCAGCTCGCCGAGCCTCGGAATGAACCACTCGATGCCCTCATCGATGATGGCGTCGATCTCACCAGCCTTCGCCCGCGTATATCGATCCTCGATCCACAGGCCGGGATCGCGACTGACCGAACCGCCCCAGGACACGATGTCGTCGAGGCTGAATCCGTACGCGGCAAACAGCGCGTCCGTGTAAATGTCCTGCGATTCGCCCGGTCGCTCGTACAACGAGAGCTTCAACGGGAACTTGCGCTCTTTCACCTCAGCCAGTGAGTTGAGCCCCGTACTCTCCGCGACGGCGATCCCCAGCCAGTCGATCGACGGGATTGTGGCGACAACGCGCACGTCCATCGGTTCCTTGAACGGCCCAGCGCCTCGATAGGCCATCGTGAGGACCGCCGATGGATTGGCGACCGCCATGTCGATCTCGTGCCGACCGACCTGCCAGAGCGCCTCGATCGACGAGCTGCCGCTCGCGGTAAACGTCGGCCCCTTGCCGCTCGGCGCGCCAATCTGCACCTTCGCCAGGATCTCGGTGAAGATGCGCGGCTGCATCATGTCCGCGATCGGCTCGAGGACGAACAGCGACCGCGCCGCCACGGGGTTGATGACCGGTAATTCCTGACGTTCTGTCATGTCATCTCCATTGAGCTTCTCCCTGGTTTAGTTCGCACGAAGGTCGCCGTTCCACCCTGTAGATGCTATGCAGGGCCGAGTGGCAATCGGCGATCCTGACCGAAGGATCAAATCGGGAAGGAGAGACGTCGATGTGCCAGACGACCCTGCAAGGGAAGGATAGCGAGTCCGAGGTGCTGTTCGCAGCATTAGAACTGAGTGCGAAGACGTGGAAGGTAGCGATGAGCGGGCGAGGTCGGACGCGGCAGATAACGATCGCGAGTGGGGAGCTGCCGGCGTTGTGGGAAGCATTCGCGAAAGCGAAGGAACGCTTTGGTCTGGACCGGGACGCCCCGGTCGTGAGTTGTTACGAGGCAGGGCGGGACGGGTTCTGGATTCATCGCGAACTGGAGCAAGGTGGGGTGCAGAACGTGGTGGTGGATGCGGCGAGCATCGAGGTGGATCGACGGAAGCGGCGAGCCAAGACCGATCGGCTGGACGCAGGACGGCTGCTTGCGCAGCTGCAGCGTTTTCATGGTGGTGAGCGACGAGCACTGCGAGCGGTAGCGGTACCGAGCGTCGAGCAGGAGGACGCGCGGCGCGCGCATCGGGAGCTGGGGCGGCTGCGCAAGGAGCGGACGAGTCACAGCAATCGGATGCGGTCGCTGTTCACGCTGCATGGGTATCGGCTGGTGGTGGGCGTCCATGTGTGCGAACAAGTGCAGGCGCTGGGTGGCCGGCTGCCGGTGCATCTGCGAGCCGAAGTGCTCCGCGAGTATGAGCGGTGGCAATTGGTGCAGAAGCAGATCCTTGAGCTGGAAGCGCAGCAGCGCCACGAGGTGGCGGCGAAGGAGAAGGCGTCGGAGCCGCGGATCAAAGCCATCCGGCAACTGATGGAGCTGCGCGGGATTGGGGAGACGAGCGCGCGGGTCTTCGTGGACGAGTTCTTTGGCTGGCGGCAGTTTGCGAATCGGCGCCAGGTGGCGGCCGCGGCCGGGCTGACGCCGACGCCGTATGCGAGTGGGAGCATGGAGCGCGAACAGGGCATCAGCAAGGCAGGGAACAAGCGGGTGCGGGCCGTGTTGCTGGAAATCGCCTGGGGGTGGCTACGCTATCAACCGGACAGTCCGTTGAGCCGCTGGTTTGTCGAACGGTTCACTGGCTCCGGGCGGATGCGGCGGATCGGGATTGTCGCCCTGGCGCGCCGGCTGCTCATCGACCTGTGGCGCTACGTGCGCGATGGGGTGATCCCGGCAGGGGTGAAGTTCAAGACGGGGATAGTGCCGGAAGGGGTGACCGTCAGGATGACTGCGGCGGCGGCGTAAGACAGGACGAACCGGGCGCAGAAGAGAACGCGAGCGCGGCGCTCGCGATGGAATGGAGGGACACCTCTCGGAATTTCGGCTGGGTGACGCGCGCCCGCTCTGACCCCGGGTCGAGGAACAAATCGACCGTTTCTGTAGATGGGGCGCGCGCAACCAGGTCCTCACACGGCCGCTCGCAGAGCGGATGCAGCATTACAGTGCGCCGCGACGCGGGCACGGATAGAAGGTAGTTCGAGGCGCAGGCCCGAACGCGCTGCGGGGACCGACCAGTAGGAGAGACGAGGGATCAGAGAAACGAGGAAACGAATGCACAGGATCGCTGCCCTTGACAACCAGGGCCCTCATAGAAGGGGTCAGGCATGCCTGACCCGCGTGCTCCCAACGTTGGGCGGGCGAGGCATGCCTCGCCCCTACG
>JAERMM010000178.1 GCA_016844585.1 Chloroflexota bacterium
GCTCCGCGCGATGATGACCTCGACCGCGAAGATGACCGGCATCGCTCCCACCAGCTCCGACATCCGCCTCATCAGCGTAATGGTGGCTTCTCGCCGTTCCCCATCGTCCAAGGAACCCATGCGGATCGATTGCAGGCGGTCGGCCTCCGCGTCGCAGAAGGCACCACGGTTCGATCCGGTCCATCCGTTTTCGCGTGTCGGAAAGCGGTCGCAGGTCCAGATGAACTGCTCCGGGGCGATGGTCCGTCCGTTCAGTCCCGTTGCTTTGAAATGCGCGCGCATCTCCGTATCCCGCTCCCGGGCAGGTGGAATGGGGAAGATGCTGGAGTTCACGCCAACCGATTTCCAGTTGTCTGTGATGATCTGGGCCGACGGTAGGTTGCCCAGGGACGCATGCAGCTCCCCGTCCAGAGTATCGCCCGTTGCGTTCGCGAGCAGATCTCTGCCCGGCGGGCGCGTCCAGCCAGCCTCCGCCAGCACCGCGGTCGCTCTACTTGGGTCGTACGGATACTTGATGAGGGCCCGGTCCACCGCCTGGAAGATCTGATCGGAAGGCGCGATGAACGAGTCCGCGGGCGGCGCGAACCCGAGGTTCACCGTCTCGGCGATCCCCTGGCGGTCGAGGGCATGGATCAGCGCACGCCGCACCCGCGGGTCCGAGATGGCCCGCTCCCAGCCCGGCACCTCTCGGAATTGGAACTCAATGTACGACGTCCGCGTACTCCAGGCCTTGATGTAGCCGTCGCGATTCTGAGCCCACTGATCTCGGGCGATTGCGGCCTCGGGGGCGCGCATCGAGGGCGACGTTACCATATCGACTTCGCCGGCCATCAGACTGGCGAGGGCGACGTTCTGGTCGAACATAAAGCGAATGATGAGCGTGTCGAGTTTGGGTGGCCCGAGAACGAAGTCCATGTTGGCACGCGCGACAATCTGGCTGCCCGGGCTCCAGCTCTCCATCTTGAATGGGCCGGTTCCGACGTAGGCTCGGGTCCATTCGTCGGCGTGGATAAAGTTCTCCCTGCTGTTGCGATACCTTCCCTCGAAGATGTGGCGAGGCAACGGGTTGAGCTGCTGGTGGCCCAGACGGTTGGCGCCGACGTAGGACTCCTTCCAGGTGATCGCCAGCGTGCGGTCGTCTCGCGCCTCGACCCGCTCCATCATGCGCTCGAAATGGGGCTTCTCGGTTGGAAGATCCGGGTCGAGGTAGACCTCGTGCGCGAAGACAAAGTCGTGCGCGGTCAGTGGCGTGCCATCGTGCCAGAGGATTTTCGGGCGCAGAAGATAGGTGGTCACCATGGTCCCATCGGGGTTGATCACCCACGACCCGTTCGCTTGAGTCGGAAGCTCCTGGGCAAGTAACGGACGTGAAACCCCTTCGAAATCGCGAAAGGACAGCGAGGAGCTGAAGACCCACGCGTACTCGCCGTTGCCCGAGCCACTGAGGAACTTCGGATGCAGCGTCTCAGGCTCCATCGACGATGCCAGCGTGAGGGTCCCACGGGTCTGCTGGATCCCCGGCTGAGCTGTCGAGGAAGACGTTCCTCCCTGTTGTGCCGGTGCGGCGCACGACATCGCGGTTGTGCAAGTAAGCGCCACCAACCACATTCCGCTGTGACCAGGGTGTCCACTTCTCTGCCACATCATGTTCCTCCCATGGTCAGATTCAGAATCGTGATCCGCCCTCTGACTTAGCGCAGATCCCACTGGTAGGCGTTCCACGCTTGCGTTGAGCGCTCGTACTTACCGGTGACGTTCATCAGGTTCCCGGTGGAAACAGTTGGGTCGAGGTCGTAGAACAGCCCCATCAGCACGACGTCGTCCGTCACAGTGCGAATGATCTCACCAAGGAGCCGCGTCCGCTCCGTGAGGGGAATGGCAACGTCATGGCGCTCGATGAGGCGGTCGAGGTCGGCATTCTGATAGCGACCTCGGTTTCCCCCGGCCCATCGGTTCTCCGCCATCGGAGACTCGTTGCTGAAGAACACTCGGCCCAGGCTCCAGCGGAAATTGCCCCTGCGTGTGATCTCAACGCCGGGATAGTTCGCCAGGTACTCCTGGTCGCCGTCACGTTGCTGCGGAGTGACGCTGACAGCTGCCGGCACGCCGACGCGCTTCCAGTAGTCCGCCAAGGAGAGCGCCGCCTTTTGTCGCAGGTCACCACCCGAACCCTCTGTGCGAATCTCGACAGGCGTCAACAGCTGACCAGAGGCCTCCCGGTACATCCCATCGGAACCTTTTGCGAGTCCCATTCCCTCGAGAAGCTGAGCGCTGCGCCGCGCATCGTAGTCGTACCTCGTGATAGACGCCTCTATGTCCTTGTAATCGGACTCGACCGGGTTGATAAACGTGTGCCCGACGGTAGATAGGCCAAACATCAGCGCGTCAGCCATTTCCTGACGGTCCAACGCATGCAGCAGCGCACGGCGGAACGAGAGGTTCGTCATCTGAGGCGGGTCGGCGTTGAAGAACTGCGGGAAGGCGGTGAGAACACCAGTCGGGGCCAGGTCCATCTTCGAGCCAGGCACGCGTTCCAGGATCTGGCGAGCCTGTTCCGGCGACATCGACACCCCCATGTTGAGGTTGACTTCGCCAGCCAGGAAGTTCGCAACCATCGTTGCTGGGTCAGGGATGAACCGCACTTCGATCTCGTCGATCTTCGGCCTACCGAGCACGAAGCGGTCGTTGGCTGTCACGATGACTTTCGAACCGATCTGAAACTCCTTCAGCTTGTAAGGGCCAGCGCCGACGAACTCGGTCGACCAAAAAGGTAAGTCCAGCAAGGCGGACTTGTCCGTCAGATAGGTCTTCTCGAGGATATGCTGAGGAACCGGGAACAGCGGCCGCGCCGAGCTGAATCCGAATGCGAGGTTGGCGTAGATGTACGGCCGCTTCCAGTAGGTGACGATCGTTTTGGGATCGGGTATCTCTATGCTTTCGATCGGGTCGTACGTCTGCGCCTGGCCAGTGCGCCAGGCAGTCAATTCGCGGTCCTGAGTAAGCGTGTAGGTGAACTTCAAATCGTTGGCAGTGAAGGGTGTTCCATCGTGCCATTCAGCATTCGGCCTGATCTTCCAGGTGATCTGCATTCGACCGTCAGGAAGGAGTACCCAGCCCCCGTTGTCCGTCGTTGGTACATCCTCCGCAAGAATCGGATGGATCACACCTTGCGGATCGGGGATCTGCAAGCCGGCCGACAGCAGCGTCTCGACGGCTTCAGCGCCCTGTGGCGTGATCCCGGTAGCGCCTAGCACCGACGAGTTGAGCATGGCTGGTGCGCTCGGGATGGCAGCGATAATGCGTTTCGGAGCGGAGGCCGGCCGATCCGTCGTCTGCCCGGGTGATGGCGTTGACTGCTGCGGGGCAGCGCACGCACTGAGGAGTAGCGTAGCGCTCAGCGGAACCACAAGAATACGCGCGAAGTGTGCCACGATGACCTCCGGTGTGCGACTATCTCGCCGTTCGGTAACTATGAAACGCACGGGGCCGATCCGCCGGTTTCTTCGTCAAAACGGACCTCCGTTGAGGCGCGATTGATCTCCTCTACTCTTTGGGATCGCCCTCTTTCCACTCATAGTTACCAAGCCCCGGACGGTACTTGCCCGCCTTGAACTGCTCCACGCCCTTCTTCCAGGTCGCGCCACTCATGGCGTCCAGGGCCTGACTCTTGGCCGTCAGCCAGGCGCCTGCCTCTTCCCAGTTCATGTCGCGGCCGTACTTGTACGCCTCTTTGGCCATGCGCAGGACGATCGGGTTCTTCTCCTTGAGCGTGGTGGCCAGGTCATTCACCTCGTCCCAGAGACGATCCCTCGGGACCGTCATCGTGACGAGCTTGATGTCCGCCGCCTTCTGAGCGTCGAAGGACTTGCCGGTCATGATGTAGTAGAGCGCGTCGCGCGGGTGAAGCAGGTCGTTCACGACCTTCGTGACGTGGCCGCCCGGCAGCTTTCCGAAGTTGATCTCGGAGAGTCCGAACTTCGCGTTGTCGGCGGCAATGGCGAAATCGCATGAGGCGACGATCGTGAAAGCGCCGCCGAAACAGTAGCCGTTGATGGCGGCGATGGTTGGCTTCGGAAAAAGGCGGAGCAGGTGTGATCGCCACGTTTCCGCGGCTTTCCGTGCGCGAGCGCGAGCGCTCGGGTCCTCGTCGAGATCGTAGAAATACTCCTTGAGATCCTGCCCGGCGCAAAAGCTCTCTCCGGCGCCGGTGAGCACAAGCACCCGACAGCCGTCGTCGTACTCGAGCGTCGTGAGCGCATCGACCATCTCGACGTGCATGCGCGGATTCATGGCGTTGCGGCGCTCTGGGCGGTTGAACGTGATCGTGGTGACTTCGTCCGCGGTTTCAACCTTGATTGTCTGATAGTCCATCTAGCGCTCCTGGCTCATGATCATGGTCCGAGACTTAGGAGGAAGCGGATCAAAGGCGGTACTCTCCGCGCCACCCCAGAGGTTGGCAGTGGCCACGTCTCCCTGAGGAGGGAGCTGGCTTACAACGGCGCTGGTTCATCAGGCTGCGACACCGAGATCGCGCCGGGCAGCTCTGAAAGGCGACTGTTCATGCTGCGAAGCCGTTGGACGACGAGTGCGAGTAGCCGCATACAGACCTGCGTCGAGCCCTCGAGCAAGTCGAGGAAGGGCTCCATGGGCAGGAAGTAGGTGGCGCACATCGTCAGGGCTCTTGCGCTGCCAGAACGCGGTTCACCGTCGAGCAGACCCATCTCGCCGAGGGTCTCCCCCGCCCGCACGACGCCCAGAAACGTCTCGTCATTCGCGCCCCTGGCGGTGACCCTGACAGCGCCTGCCAGCACGAGGTACAGCCCATCCGATTCATCGCCCTCGTCGAAGATCACGTCCCCTGGTAGGAAGCGCTCAGCGCGGCCCACAGCTAGCAAGGGCTGCAGGATGTCTTCCGAGATGCCAGCAAACAACCAATGGTGTTCGGGTTGAGTAGATGTTTCCATGTCGCGCATTGTCCCTTGCCCAAGGCCAGCCGTCAAGTGCCCGCGGGTTTCACAGCCTGGTGACGTAGCGATCCAGTCGATATCCGCGATTGTAGTCCTTGGAAGCCCGCCGGGACTGTCTTGGGCGTCGGGCGGCCCTCCAATGCGCTTACACTCCGCCCAAAACACATGAGAATGGGATCGCCGATGCTGCGCAGCAAGGTCAGCCAAACAGAGCGCCACTTCTGCTGATGGCCCTCATCACTGTCGCCACGGCGGCGGTGGAGCGTATGGCACCTACACGCCTACCTGTGGGATCTGCAGTAAGATCGCCGAAACCGTGACAGGGGGTCCATCCTTGTTAGAGCTTGCAATCCTCGACGTGCGTCCAGGCGACACGGACGCGTTCGAGGCTGCCTTCCGCGAGGCCTCGGACATCACCGCGGCTGCGCACGGCTACGTGTCTCACGAGCTTCATCTCTGCATCGAACGTCCTCAACGATACCTGCTTCTCGTTCAGTGGGAGACGCTTGAAGATCACACCGTCGGCTTTCGCCAGTCCGCCGCCTACCAAAAGTGGCGAAGCCTGCTCCACCATTTTTATGATCCGTTTCCAACCGTTTGGCACTTCGAGCAGGTCGATTTGGAGCGTCCCTGACTCCCGAGCGCTTCGTCCCGCAATCGGTCCCAGGGTACCGAACCGGTTGCGCCTGACTCTAGGCGCAACCAACGTCGGTCGGCTTCTTCTATCCAGGCCGCCTCAATGTCGGGGTCCCACTGCGTCAGCTGTCCAACGACTTCTGGCGGGAGCTTGAGCGCTTCGGTCAACAGCGCCCCGGTCTTGGGTTTCATGGTTCGTGGGCTCCGTGTGGCGTTCGCCGCCCGTCCAATCATAACGCCCAACTCATACAGTTTGGAGATGCATTCTAGATGCTAGAGAAGAGGGACGGACATCGGTGACATGGGACCAGAGAAGAGTATCACCCGTCTGTGATTCGTCCACTGTAGCCGTGCCGACATATACTCGGCCTTTGAAGCACCGGGAGGGCAGCCATGCTGTCGAAAGAGGAGAACGAGCTGCTGACACGCGTCGGTCCAGGCACGCCGATGGGCGAGCTGATGCGCCGC
>JAERMM010000428.1 GCA_016844585.1 Chloroflexota bacterium
CTCTCCCATTGCGATGGGAGAGGAATGACGACGCACTGAACCACCGTCATACATTCGCCTCACAGTACTCGTGCCCAATCGTCGTTGGCTCGCGAGTATACTGGACTACATCCCTATCTAAACGGGACGGCCTGCACAGTTTTCATGGTCACGCCGTTGGTGAAATTCCCCATCGGTTTCGTGATGGAGGAGGCCAGGTGCTAACGAAAGAAGACAACGAGCTGCTCACCCGCAGTAATGCGGATACCCCGCTCGGCCAGATGTTCCGACGCTACTGGCTTCCCGCCTTGCTTTCGGAGGAGATCCCGGAGCCGGACTGTCCGCCGGTCCGTGTGAAGATCATGGGCGAGGATCTGGTGGCGTTTCGCGATAGCCACGGTCGTGTCGGCCTCATCGCGGAGCTGTGCGCGCATCGGCGCGCCTCCCTCTTCTACGGTCGCAACGAGCAGGACGGCCTCCGCTGCGTCTACCACGGCTGGAAGTACGACGTCGACGGCCGCGTCCTCGAGACGCCGGCCGAGCCCGCGGGCAGCACGCTCAAGGACAAGGCTCACCACCCGGCTTATCCCTGCATTGAGGCGTCGGGCGTTGTCTTCACCTACATGGGCCCGACGGAGAAGCAGCCCGTCTTCCCCGCGTACGAGTGGCTGACGATCCAGCCGGCGAACATCGGGGTCACCAAGTTCATCCTCGAATCCAACTACCTTCAGGCCCTCGAAGGAGACTGCGACACCTCGCACACCGCGTTCCTGCACCGTGGCAACAACGGCGAGGGTATCGAGCAACCGACCGAGAATGCTCCGACCTTCGAAATCGAGCGGACGTGGTGCGGCCTGCGGGCCGCGGCGCTTCGGCCAGTGGACGACGATACGGTGAATGTTCGCGTCTCGACCTTCGCGATGCCTTTTATTGGAAACGTGCCTGTGGGCACCTGGGTCAACGGCAAGCTCGACGGCTACCTCGTGGTGTACCAGGTCCCGATTGATGACTACAGCACCGCGCGCTACAACTTCCGCTTCAAGCGTAGCGAGCCACTGATCGACAACGACATCATCAAGGCGGATCGCGCGCAAGTTCAACCCGACTACGGCTTGATCGCGAACCCGCACAACGGCTGGTTGCTGGATCGCAACGTGCAGAAGACCACCAACTACACCGGCGTCCAGGGCTTTGCCACGCAGGACGCCTTTGTCACCGACAGCATGGGCCGCATCTCCGACCGCAGTCAGGAGCTGCTTGGCGTGAGCGACTCATATGTCGTCGCTCTCCGTCTGACCCTCCTCAAGGCGGTAAAGGAATTCAAGAAGGGCATCGAGCCGCCCGGCCTGGTGTTCGACCCGTTGAAGAACGACTACTCCGCGGCCGCGTGCACCGCCGTGACCGTGCCGGTGGGTACGGCGTGGCGTCAAGTCGAGCAAGCGGTTTATGCCTGACACGGCGCCGCGGGGCAAGCTCGTCAAGCTGGCCGGCGACGGCTGGGCTATGGATGCCCACTACCACGAGCTTGGCTCCGGCCAGAACTACGTGCTGTTCCTCCAGACCGGAGGGGCCGGTACCTCCGCGTACATGTCCTGGTATTTGAACCTCGAGCCCTTCGCAGCCGCTGGCTACCACGTGCTGGCCCCGGATGCGCCGAATTTCGGACTCTCCGCGGTTCCCGAAGGCATGACCGTGCCCGCGCCAGCCTTCGCCGTCGCATTCATGGAGGCGCTCGGCGTCAGATCGGCGCACCTGGTTGGGAACTCCATACACCGACCAGACGCGGGAGATCGCGAAGACTCTCGGGCAGACGACGCGTATGAACTTCGTCCGCGAGATGCTCAGCAAGCCCGAGCTGAGCCTGTCCGACATGAACAAGGCCACGGGTGACTTCTTCTACAATAGCCAACACCAGCGCGTTCCCGAGGTCTCGGCCATGCGGCTCGAAGATCTGCGCCGTCCAGGCGTCCAGGAGCGCGAGCGGGCCGCGGCCTTCCGCCAGATCCAGGGCGGGCGACAGAACAACGCCGCCTCGGACCTGGCGACGATCGCGGCGCCCACCTGCCTGATCCACGGCCGAGATGAGCGCTACTTCTTCGCGGCCGCAGAAGCGCCGATCTTGATTGAGGCGGCAGTGAAGATGAGCTTCGTCGTTCCCAATGCCAATTGCTTCCTGTTAGCCCAGTGCGGGCACTGGCCCCAGATCGAGAAATCCGACATGTTTAACGCGCTGTCACTCGAATTCCTCAAGCAAGCGGGGAGGTAACGACCATGATCAACACGCCAGACTACGACCTGTTGGTTCGAACCGGGCCAGGAGCTCCGGCCGGCGAGCTCATGCGGAGATACTGGCAGCCGGCTGCGCTCTCCGAAGAGATCCCCGCGGGCGGTGCCCCGTTGCCCGTCAAGCTATTCGGCGAAGAGCTCGTGCTCTTTCGCGATGAGAAGGGAAAGCCCGGTTTGCTGGGGCTCCACTGCGCGCATCGCGGCGCCGACCTCTCCTACGGTCGACTCGAGGATGGCGGCCTTCGCTGCATCTACCACGGCTGGCTCTACGACAGCACCGGTCGGTGCCTGGAACAGCCCGGCGAGCCAGCGGGCAGCACGTTCCACGAGCGAATACGCCAGGTGGCCTATCCGTGCACCGAGGCGGCCGGCGTGGTCTTCGCCTATCTCGGCCCCGGCGCCCCCCCGATTCTGCCTTCCTACTACTTCCTGACCGGGCCGGACGAGTGCACCTTCGCTCACAAGTACTACCACGATTGCAACTACCTCCAGAGCAACGAGGGCAACATCGATCCGTCGCACCTGTCGTACCTCCACCACTTCTTGAAGGAAGACACGGCCGCGGTCCCCTGGTCGGAGGGCTCCAACGGGGCAGCCGTTTCTTCAAACACGCTCTTTGGGCGAGACACCTCTCCGCAGCTCGAAGCCGACGAGACGGATTACGGCGTGCGCATCTTCTCTGTGCGCAACGCCGGGCCGACTGAGAAGTACCTGCGGGTCACCAATTTCATATACCCCAACACTGGAAATTCCAGATCATGCGGACGCCGAAGCCCTTGGACCGGGCCCAGATGAAGCAGGATATGCTGGAGTCGATGACGCCGGACTATCACCACATCCGGAACCGGTCTAATCGCTACCTCCAGGACCGCGAGGAGATGAGAAACCGAAGCGTGGCTGGGCTCGGCCCAATATTCCAGAATCACGACAACTGGGCCACCGAGGGTCCCGGCGAGATTCAGAACCGTGCCCAAGAGCACCTTGCCTATACCGACAAGGCGATCTTCAAAGCGCGGCAGCTCCTCCTCCGCGCGATTCGCGAGCTGCAGGCCGGCGAAGATCCGCCCCACGTCATACGGAGCGCAGAGCAGGCCGCTATGGCGCACCTGGTGTCGCTCCAGGAAGTAGTCCCGGACACGGTCGATTGGCGAACGCACTGGCAGAGCAAAATGATCGAGCATCCACCGCTGGTCCGTGTCTAATCAACTATCAGGAGAACACGTGGCATTGAGCTCTCATAGTCGGTCAGTTCGACTCCCCGTGGTTGCCCTCGCCTGCGCCATTGTGGCTGCGTGCGGCGGCGGCAGCCCGGCGCAGCAAACACCTCCGTCTTCAGCCTCAGTGCCGGCCGCAGCGCAGGATCCGGCGGTGCGTCGCTTGGTCATGGCCGTCGTGCCTCCGGGCACGGAGAGTAACCAGATTCGGCTCATCACTCAGACGGAGAGTTGGCAGCTACGGCCCACGTACGAGCATCTCATCGGCCTCGATCCGACGAATGGGAAGTACGTCCCCATGCTCGCCACGGAGTGGAGCCTCGAGCCCGACGGGATGTCCTACCGCTACAAGCTCCGACGCGGGGTCCAGTTCCACGGCGGCAACGGCGAGTTTAGCGCGAAGGATGTCGCGTTCTCGTACGAGGACACCACCAAACCGGACGCGGTGAGCAGCGAGAACAACCTACTCCGGGGCGTCGTCGACCGCGTTGAAGTGGTCAACGATTATGAGGTGGTCTTCCACCTCAACAAGCCGGATGTGGACTTCGAGTCGGTCGTCTCGGAGCAACAGGGCGGCCTGCGCATCATGAGCAAGGCCCACTTCGACGCGATCGGAGAGCCGACGCTGCAGGGCACTCCGCTGGCGGGCACCGGCCCCTACCAGTTCAAAGAGCGGGCACAGGGCTCCTACGTCCGCTTTGAGCGGGTACCATACCAGCACTGGCGCGTGAGGCCCGACTTCCCCGAGTTCGAGTACCGCTTGCAGACGGAGTCCTCGGGGCGGCTGGCCGGCCTGCTCGCCGGTGAGGTGCACATCACCAACTTGCCGTCGGATCTGGTCCCCCAGGCGGAGGCGCGCGGGTACAAGATTATCCGAGGCCGCGTTCCAGCGTTGCGCTCGTTCCTGGCCTGGCAGTGCTGCTTCGTCAACTCGCAGACGGGCGAGTACCCAGCGCACCCAAACAGCCCCCTGCTGGACCCGAGAGTCCGCCAGGGTCTGAACAAGGCGATCAACCGCGACGAGATCAACCGCGCCTTCTTCGGTGGCAAGGGTGAGCCGATGCACCTGAACCACTTCCACCCGACGCGCGAGGGCTGGGACCCGTCCTGGGTAACCCGATTCCCGGATGAGTACGGCTACGACACCGCGCGGGCAAGGTCGCTGCTCGCCGAGGGTGGACAGCCCAACCTCAGAACGAGCGTCATCGTGCGCCCGTTGGCGCTATTCCCAGGCGCCGAAGACATCACCGAGGCGATCGCAGGATATTGGCGGAGTGTCGGAGTCGACGTGCAGCTGGCGACCATCGATCCTGGCGAAATCGCCGCCGCGCAACGGCAGCTTCGTTACGACAATCACTCGGTGATGGTTGGGACCAGCGGCACGCAGTTCGTGACGCTTGCCGTCCGCCGCATCCGCGTCGAGCTCGATCCGCAGCGCCGCGGTGAGCTCTACCGCCAGGAGGGCAATCGACGGTTCGATCTGCAGCTCGACGTGCCGCTCTTCTGGCTCCCGGCGGAAGCGATCGTTGACCCGAAGGTCGTGGCCGATTACGTGTTCCCCGGATCCATCTCTGGCACCTGGACGCACCCAGAAAACATCAAAGCCGTTCGATAGGAGAGCGCATGTTCGAGAGCTCGCTCCACGTCAACCCCTACACGCTGCCCGCGGATCAGCACGGCTGGCGCGGCCTGACCGTGCCCGGCAACCACAAGCGCAAGTGGTATACGGTTCTCCACAATGACAAGCTCCTGGTCACGGCCCTGCTGCTGATCCCCGGCGAAGCATCGATCCGTCACTCGCACGAGAGCGGCGAGTTATCGGTCCACTTCAGTGATGAACTGCGTCCGGAGGTGACCTGGAACCCGCCCGGCTTCGTCCATGGTGGCCCACCCGCTCCGAGGCCGTCCCTGTCAGATGCGGTAGCGGAGAACCTCAAGAAGCAACAGAACTCGCTGGGCACGAGCAACGCCGACATCGCGTCGCTCGTCGAGCAGATCATGCAGCTCCAGACGCAGATGCAAGAATTGGAGCGACAGCTTCGCGAGCAGACCCGGCCCGCTCCCTCGCCGCGCGTAATCGTCGACATCCTCTTCCCGCCATTCCGCACGACGATCGACGACCCCGCGACCGAGAGCAAAACCGTCACCGGCCAGTGGTTCGACTAGCGAACGGCCTTGATATTCTCGGGCATGGTCCAGATTCCGGAGATGGAGCCCGGCCAGACGTAGTCGCTGATCACCTTGGGGTCGACGACCGCCTCGGCCGGGAGCCAGAACAGCGGAATGTCCAGGTGGTTGTCGTAGAGGACGTTTCCAGCTTGCTTGTAGAGCTCGGCTCGTGGGCCGGGCGCAAGCTCCACCTGAATGCGCTTGACGAGGTCGTTCACCTCGGGGTGCTGACCGCCAATGTAGTTGCCCAGCACCGAGGAGTTGTGCGCCGCCAATCCGACGAACTGGCTGGCGCTGGACTCGCGGATGTCATAGTGGTTGTCGAACCGCAGGTTGCGCTGGCCTGCCGAGAGCTGACCGCCATCGATCTCGACGAGCTGAGCGTCCACCCCAACGGCCCGCCAGTACCCCACGATCGCCTCGAC
>JAERMM010000179.1 GCA_016844585.1 Chloroflexota bacterium
GCGAAAACAAGCTGTACCGAGTGGCGGTCGAGATGACCAAAGAAGATGACCACCTCATCTTCGACTTCTCGACAAGCTCGCCGCAGTCGCCGCGCTTCATCAACTGCACGATTGCAGGACTGCTGGGCGCCGTCTACTGCTCCATGTTCCCCATCCTTGCCTACGACTTACCGTGGAACGCAGGCGTGCTGCGGCCGATCAAGGTCATCGCGCCTGAGGGGCTGGTGGTGAACGCAGCCTGGCCGGCCCCCGTCAGCCTGGGTGCCGTCGGCGTGATCTGGCTGTCCGAGATGATCTGCGTGGAAGCGCTGTCCAAGCTCACGGCTTGCTCGACGACGATGGCGAACGAGGCGCACGCCAACCCACCCGGCGCACCAGACATATTCCGCGTTATGGGCATGGACCAATTCGGCGAGTTTTTCGGCGGGCCGCTTCTGGACATGGGCTGGATGGGTGAAGCGGCCTACCAGCATCGTGACGGCCTGACCTCGCGCGGCGCGCACATCTCCTCGCAACAATTCCTTCCGAACGTGGAGCGCATCGAGGGCTCGATGCCGCTGCTGTACCTTTACCGCCAGCTGCGCCCAGACACCGGCGGCGCCGGCAGGCGACGCGGTGGGCAGAGCGCATCGAACGGCTGGGCAGTTCACGATACGAAAGCCATCGGCGTGATTCCCGGTGGCCACGGGTTCGAGATGCCCAACTCGCAGGGCCGCTTCGGCGGATATCCGGGCGCATGCAACCAACGGACCCTGCTGCGCAACACGGACATCAAGGAATGGCTTGCATCCGGGCGGCTGCCAAACGGCATCCGCGAGCTGGCCGGCGAGGAGCAGATACTCGCGGCGCAACCGGGAAGGCTGACATTCGGGCCAGACGATTGCTACGAGATGTGTCCCATGCCCGGCGGCGGATGGGGGGACCCAACCGCTCGGGAACCCGACCTTGTCGCCGAAGATCTGGTCGGCCAGGTCATTACTGCTGACGTCGCGCGTGACCTCTATGGTGTGGCGATCGGCGCCGACGGATCGGCCGATCTGGCCGCCACGTCCGAGCTGCGCGAGCGAATACACTCGCAACGGGCCTCATGGCCGCGCGGGCTCGCGTGGGATGGGCCGACCGCATCGCTCGGCGACGTGCTCCATCCGCTTGGCGAGGGGCTCGAAGTCGTGCGTGCTGGCGACTCGTCGGTCACGCGCTGCACCGGCTGCGGCTTCATTCTGTCGCCGGGAGACGCGAACTGGAAGCCGTACGCCGGCAAGAAGCTGGCATCCGCGTCCGACCTGGGCCCATTCATCCGGTTGCACGCCGACCTCGAGGCGCGACAGTACGCCTGTCCCGGGTGCGGCCTCCTGCTGGGCCTTGAAATCCTGACGGCGGACACGCCGCCATTGTGGGACATTCAGCTCAGGCTGGGTTGACGTTTCCCGCCCTCACCCTCCAGTGGGAGAGGGAACCGCATAGTGGAGGAGATCGTGCTGGTAGACATAGCGCCCAACTCCGCAACGTTGTCACCCTGTCAACGTTGTCCCCTAGGTCTTTTTTCAAAATTACGCACGGCGGGCGGTTATCGAATGTCACCTGCCGCCTCGCTTCTACGAGCCTGACGTCAACTAGGGAGGAGTCTCCGCCACTTGGGCGAGGAGACTGAGGGGCCGGCCGGTGACGCATTGCCTCGAGAATACAAGGCTGTGGGCCGCGTCGCGGAAGGCATGCAGGCCCGAACAGAAGACACTATGACGGGGGAGTAGCCGAGATGCTGGCATCCGCGAACGTGATTGAAAAGACCTGGGACGACGATCGGCTGCGGCGCGACCGACTGGCACACCTGCAGCAGGCCATGAAAGAGAAGAAGGTCGGCGCTTGCCTTTTCACCACATGGGTGAGCGGCCTGTATGCCATCAACACGCGTATCCCGCAGGGACATGTGTTTGTTCCGGTCGAAGGTAACCCGGTAGCTTTCGTCCGGCCGATGGATGATGGCTACGTCAGCATGAACGACGTCGAGACGCGCTTGCCGATCTACCTCGGCCATCCGTCTGATCCGGACCAGGAATCGAAGCTGACGCGCTGGGCGGCCGCCCTCGATGACCTGATGGTGGAATGCGGCGTGGGCGGTGAGTCGCTCGCCATCGACACCATCGATCCCGTGGGCGCGGTTGCGCTGAGTCAGCACGGTTTCAAGCTCGAAAACGCGCGCGGCGTCCTTCAGGCCGCGGCCGCCGTGAAGACGCAAGACGAGATCTTGATCTACTGGCAAACCGGCAAGATCTACGATCGCATCATGCGTCAGTTCCGCGACGAGATGAAGCCCGGCATCAGCGAGCGCGAGATGATCAGCTACATCTACGGCCAGGTCGTTTCAATGGGAGGCGAGGGGCTACTGCAGATCAACGTGTGCAGCGGCCCGAACACCTGGCCATGGCTGCGATGGCCCACGGAACGTCGATTTGAGAACGGCGACCTCGTCGGGATGGACCTGCATGTGTACGGCCCTGGCGGCTACGTGTTCGACGCCTCGCGCACCTACCTCTGCGGTGGACCAGGAAATGACACGCAGCGAGAGTTGTACAAGCGCGCGGTCGAGTACAACAACGCGTGTATTGACATGCTGAGGCCTGGGCTCTCCATCCCCGAGTACATCGAGACCATTCCCAAAGTGCCAAAGAAGTACGAGGAGGCGGTGTACGCCTTCCACATCATCCACAGCAATGGACTCACTCCCGGTGAGTATCCCAACGTGGAAAAGCGGCACAAGGTAATGGAAGACACGTTCAAGGAGAACCAGATCCTGAGCCTGGACTGCTATTTCGGAGAGAGCGGTTACCACGAAGCAGTGAAGCTGGAGGAGCTGGTCTTGCTCACGAAGGACGGTGCAGCGAAGATGGCGGACATGCCTTACGAGGACCGACTACTGTAGGAATCCGGGCAAGCGAAACCGCCGATGTGCGCCGATTTTGGACGTTCCAAAATCGAATCTGCGTTCATCGGCGTGAATCGGCGGTTCCCGTTTCTATTCAATCGATGACACGACCTGTAGGAGGGATGTAGTGGTCAAGAGGGTTGGATACATTGGCGTTGGTGGAATCGGTGGCCCGATCGCGCAGAACGTGCTCGCGGGCGGGTTCGAGCTCATGGTTTACGACCTCCGACAGGAGGCGATGGACGCGCTGGCGAAGTTGGGTGCGAAGACGGCTAAGTCCGCGGCCGAGCTCGCCGAGTGGGCGGAGCTGATCGAGACCTCGGTCGACGGAGACGACGCCGTGCTGGCGGCATTCCTCGGCAAGAACGGCGCCATGGAGGGGGCGAAGCCCGGCGCCATCATCGCGGTCCATAGCACGATCCACCCGAGCACCGTTAAGAAGATCGCCGAAGTTGGCAAGCCCAAGGGCGTCAAGGCCATGGACGTAAATCCAACGGGTGGGGCGGAAGGCGTCCGCAAGCACACGCTCGTGTGGCTGGTTGGCGGCGACCGAGAGGATCTCGATGCCACGCGCTCGGTATTTGAGACGTCCGGCAAGGACATTTTCTACATGGGGCCGACCGGCATGGGGTCGGCTGCGAAGTGCGCGCAGCAGATGATCACCACCGTCAACATGCTGGCCGCCTACGAGGGCTTTCGTGTGGCGCAGGCCGTCGGACTCGACCTCGAAGAGTTCGACAAGGCGGTGAAATTGAGCACCGGCCAGAGCTACATGGCCGACCGCTGGTACAAGGGCTTCTTCAACGGCATGGCAGCCCACGGCAGGGACGGCTTCCACAAGGGTTTGATTCCGTGCCTGCAGTTGGCGCATGAGGTGGGCGTATCGGCCCCTGGAACCGCGCTCATCCAGCAGATCTTCCAGGAGTTCCCAGACGCGGACGGACCGAGGAACGAACGGGTCGGTTAGCACTACAAGGTGGTGGCGGTATCGGCAAACGAAAGAATAGGGGTGCGTGACAGCAGGACACTTGGGCGTGAAACGTAGGCCTGCATCGAAGACGCATTAGGCGAAGACGTATGAAGACGTGTTAGGAAAGGCTTAGGAGGAAAGATGCCCGCGTTGACCAACGTCATTGAGAAGACCTGGGACAGCGAGCGGTTGCGCGTGCAGCGGCTCGAAAAGCTACGGGAGGCCATGAAGCAGAAGGGCGTTGGCTCTCTGCTCCTGAAGGACTGGGTAAACGCGCTCTACGCGATCAACACCCGCATTCCGTCGGGGCAGACGTTTGTCCCCCCTGAGGGTCGCTGCATCTCATTCACCCGCCCGATGGATGATGGCTACGTCTCGGCCGCTGGCGTCGAGACCCGCCCGACCATCTATCTCGGGAATCCCTCCTCGGACACCGATGGAAACAACAAGGGGCGCTGGGCAGCCGCCATCAAGGATCTCATGATCGAGTCGGGCGTTGGTGACCAGCCGCTCGGTGTGGACCAGCTTGATCCCGAGGGCACGGTTGCGCTCTATGAGGCCGGCATCAAAATGGTAAACGCCCGCCCAATTCTGCAAGCGGCCGCGTCCATCAAAACCGAAGACGAGATCCTCATCTACTGGCAGACCGGGAAAATCTACGATCGCATCATGCCTCAGTTCCGCGATGCGCTGACGCCCGGGATGACCGAGCGCGAGATGATCAGCTACATCTATAGCGAAGTCGTCGCCATGGGCGGTGAGGGCCTGCTGCAGATCAACGTGTGCGGTGGCGAGAACACCTGGCCGTGGAAGCGATGGCCCACCGAGCGACAATTCCAGGATGGCGACTTGGTTGGTATGGACCTGCACGTGTACGGGCCGGGCGGCTACGTGTACGACGCCTCGCGAACGTACCTATGTGGAAGCAAGTCGAACGACACGCAGAAGGATCTCTACAGGCGGGCCGTCGACTACAACAACACCTGCATAAACCTGCTGAAGCCTGGCGGCAGCATTACGGAATGGGTCGAAAGCCTCCCCAAGCCGCTAAAGAAGCATGAAGAGGCGTGCTACTCCTTCCACATGATTCACTCGAACGGGCTGACGCCCGGCGAGTACCCGAACGTCGAGAAGCGCCACAAGATCATCGAAGACACGTTCAAGGAGAACCAGGTGCTCACCCTGGACTGCTACTTCGGCGAGAGTGGCTACCCCGAGGCGGTGAAGCTCGAAGAGCTGGTGCTGCTCACGAAGGACGGTCCGGTGAAGATGGCAAACATGCCCTATGAGGATCGCCTTCTGTGAAAGAGAAGCTGACCAGCGAAGCGCGGCCGCGAGCGAACCTCGACCTGCGGGAGTGGCTGCGCCAGGTGGACGAGATCGACGAACTGAAGCTGATCGAGGAGGTCGACTGGAATCTCGAGATCGGCGCGCTCACCGAGATGTTCTGCCTTCAGTCCAAGAGCACGCCGTGCCTGCTGTTTGACCAGATCAAGGGCCACCCGGCGGGCATGCGCCTGGTGACGAACACGCTGGGCAGCCTGCAGCGCACGGCCTTGACGCTGAAGATGCCGCCGCCGAAGTCGCACACGGAGCTGGTGAAGAGTTGGCGTGAGGCGTCCAAGGGCCGCCCGCTGCTTCCCATGAACGTCGTTACCGACGGTGCGGTCATGGAGAACGTTTGCCGCGGCGCCGACGTGGACATTACAAAGTTCCCCGCGCCGGTGTGGCATGAGGACGACGGCGGCCGTTACCTGGGAACGGGCAGCCTGGTTGTCACGCGCG
>JAERMM010000180.1 GCA_016844585.1 Chloroflexota bacterium
CCTGTTGCTGTCAGCGCCGCGAGAAGTAACGTCCGTCGCAACCGACTCGCCCGCGTCATCTCAATCTACGAGGGTTCCATTGACTCATCGCTGTCCGAACGTCAAACTCCGTTTGACCTCGTGTTGGCCAACGTGACGGCACGGGTGAACACCGAGCTGGCAAGACCCATGTCCAACCTCCTGCGTCCGGGTGGCCTGCTCGTCGCGTCGGGTATTCTGGCCGACTCTGCTTCGTCAGTGCGTGATGCTTTCGCAGCGGTTGGTCTTGAGGTCTTCGAAGAGCGGCCCGATGGCGACTGGGTGGCGTTGATTGCACGTCGCGGTCCATGAACCGTGCGGCCAATCGTAACCCTCACCACCGACTTCGGCTCATCGGATAGCTTTGTCGGCGCCGTCAAAGGTGTGCTGCTGTCCCGCTGTCCTGACGTACAGATCGTCGATATCTCGCACGATGTGCCTCCTCGGAGCATCCGCGTGGGAGCATTGCGTCTTGCCTCGGCCGCCCGCTACTTCCCCAAGAGGACCGTCCACCTTTGCGTCGTCGATCCGGGCGTTGGTGGAGAACGACGCCCGATCGCTATTTCTGCTGGCGGGCATTTCTTTGTCGGGCCGGACAACGGTGTGCTGGCACTCGCCGCTCTCGGCCGGAAACGCTGGCGAGCGGTCGAGTTGGCGAACCCACGCTATCGTCTCTCCCCAGTGAGCCAGACGTTCCACGCAAGGGACATCTTTGCGCCCGCGGCCGCGCTCCTCGCCTGTGGCGGATCGATGGAGGACCTGGGACCCGATCTGCGCAACCCCGCCCGTATCCGGTGGCCGCGCCCGCGCCGATCGAATGGTCGTTTGCTGGGAACGGTAGTCGATGTGGACCATTTCGGAAACGTCGTGACGAACGTCAGTCGTCGCGACCTCGAAGGCCGGGACGTGGAGCGCGTCGAGGTCGGATCTGTGAGCATCACCAGTCTTTCTACTTCGTACGACCCCTCGCGTAGACTGGTCGCGATCCTCAGCAGCGATGACTGCCTTGAGATCGCGGCGCCGCTGGGAGATGCCGCGGCCATGCTTGATGTGAGGGTGGGCTCTCCCGTGGAGGTCTGGTTTGCTCGACATCGCGTCCTCAGCGACGCGGCAAGCAACGGGGTTGACGGCTAAAGGCGTGCCCGCAAGATCTGTTCCCTCTCCCTCTTTGGGAGAGGGTTAGGGTGAGGGTGAGGGTTCGTTCTCGAACCTGGGCCGCGCCTCGATCGGTTGTGCGGCATCCGGCGTTCTGGGCTGGGTTTTTAGCGATCCTCCTCGTCGCGGTTACCTACGGTCCGGGCGTTGCTCGCGGCAATCTGCTCATTCCGCTCGATATCCTCGACGTATTTGTCCCTTGGAATGCCGACCGGACACCCGTCGCCCCATCTAACGGCCTTATCGGCGACCAGGTTCAGCAGATGTATCCATGGCGCGCGTTTGCGCACCACGAGATAGCTGCGGGCCGGCTGCCGCTATGGAATCCCTATGGTGGCGGAGGAACGCCCCTCTTCGCCAACGGGCAGGCAGCTCTGCTCTTCCCGCTCAACGTTCTGACTCTCTGGCTCGCTCCTGAATGGGCAGCAACTCTCGTTCAACTCGCGAAACCGCCGCTCGCGGCCGTTGGAGGCGCCCTGTTCCTGCGCGCGCTCGGAGCGAGCGGTGTCGCATCCGTCTTTGGTGGGCTAGCCTGGGCTTTCTCCGGTCCCATGGTCGTATGGCTGGGTTGGCCGCACACGAACGCACTCCTGATGGTGCCCTACATCTTCTGGACGGCGACCCGATGGCTCCAACGAGCGACCGCGGGCTGGTGGGCGGCTCATGCCGCCGCGGTAGCGGTCGGATTTTTCGGCGGACATCCCGAGACGTCAGCACATACCCTCTTCCTTCTCGGCATCTTTGTCCTCGTTTGGGTGCTCGGCATGTCGCAGTCTCACGTGGCGTCCATAGCGCGGAGGCTTGCACCTGGACTGTTTCCCCAGGGTAGCGTGCGGAGCTCTGTCGTACTTGACATCAACGCGGGAGGAGTCGATGCAGACCATGGCCTGGAACCGACGGTTCCGCCCGCCAGCCTGCCCAACCCCCTGATGCTCGGGGCCGGCTGGCTCGCGGCGGCTCTTGTAGGGATATTGCTGGCTTCGGTCCAGGTGGTTCCAACGCTCGCCGCGGTAGCGGACAGCGTGACGGCCTCCGAGCGATCGAGTGGCGCGCTCGGGCGACTCGTGCTGCCCGTCGAAACAGTGCTGACCTGGGCCGTGCCGAATATCTTTGGTAGTCCCCTCACCGAAACGGTTGGGTCCCTTCGGTACTTCAGCTATTTGGAGGTCATTGGCTACGTCGGTCTGGGAGTGCTGCTGCTTGCTTGTATGTCGCTACTGGCTTTGAGACGGCCAGGCTGGGCAGGGATTGCGTTGCTGACCCTCGTTGCAGCGGGTCTGACCTACGGGCTGCCCGTGATTACCGAACTGCGTCGCATCCCGGGCCTTGGGCATGCCGCGAATACGCGCTTCGTTTACATGCTGGCTTTCGGACTCGTGTGCCTAGCCGCATTCGGTCTTGATGCATGCCGCCAGGGCTATCGTCGTTGGCCGCTCTGGATTGCCTTCAGCCTGGCAGCCGCGGCATCTGCTGCCAGCCTGGGCTTCGGACTTGCGCCTGAGCGTCTGCTTCCCACAACTGCGGCAGATGCCAACCCGCTGACGCCGCTAGGGGTGGTCAATTTCCGGCAGTCGGAGCTGTGGCGAACGGCTGGCATCGCGTTGCTCTGGTGCGGGGCGCTCGGCGGTCTGTTGCTGTCTCCCATGGCGAAACGGGTCGGCAGGCGCGCATCGGACCTGTCTTTCCTGCTGATCGCGGCCCTTGCAATTGATCTGCTCGTATTCGGCGCGGGCATGAACACTATGCTCCCGCGAGACACGCTCGATGCTGTCCCCGGCGCCATCAGCGCCATCCAGTCGCGTGACCCGGGCGGACGAGTCATCGGCCTCGGTGAGGCGCTGCTACCCAACACCGCCATGTTGTTCGGGCTCCAAGACCTTCGCGTCTACGAGCCGGTTGCTGATCGGCGCATCTTGGGCTTCTTCGAGCGCCTCGATCCGCTGCACATGCGTGATGCCAAGGCCCGCTTTTACTTGTTTGTGCGTCAGCCAAATCTGGATCTCCTTGGCATCGCCGGTGTGCGGTGGGTCATCTCGGAAGTCAAGACAGAAGGGCTCTGGACCCCCGGCGACCTCGAAGCCGGCGGCCTGATTCAGCGCTACCGCGACGATACGACGAGTGTGTGGGAGCACCCGAATGCTCGCCCCTGGGCCTACTTCGCGTCAACTGTCCAGATGGTGGGCACCGAGTCGGAGTCGCTCGAAGCGACGACAGGACTCTCGGGGCTGCAGCCGCTTGCGACGGTAATCCAGGACCCAAACGCAGCACCGGACCTGCCGCAGCCCGACTGGACTGCTGCTGGGGCAGGCCAGGTAACTGGTAAATTCATGCCGGGTGAGGCGAGGATCGGAGTCGACGCCCCACAGGCGGGCTGGCTGGTGGTCAACAGCACACTCTATGCGGGTTGGAGCGCCCAGGTGGATGGGTTTGCGACCCCCATCTATCGGGCAAACTACCTCTTCATGGGCATACCAATACCTGCTGGCCACCACGTCGTGCGCCTCGAGTATCGCCCGGTCTCGTTCCTGCTCGGCGTGGGACTGACCGCCTGTGGAGTTCTGATCTTGGGCGCGGTCCTGGCTTGGGTGTCTGTTCGTCGTCGGACCGTACACTGAAACTACCCGGGCATCCCTTGTGGGAGGGTTGGGGTGGAAGTAGTCCGCCGCTGGCCACCCGTGCGATTGAGGTTTCAATTGCAGCAGCCATCTGAGTCACACGTACTCTCGCCACCTGCCAGGAGCGCCCACGATGGCCGGCCGATTCTCAGCGCCTCCATTGTGACCCTCGGGTGCAAGCTGAACCAGGCCGAGAGCTATCGCGTCCAGGTGGAGCTCGCGCGTGCCGGGGTTGATCTTCGGTCGTTCGGGGAGCCGGTCGATCTCAGCATCGTCAATACGTGCACCGTCACGCACGTCGCTGACCAGCAAGCCCGCCAGACGCTTCGCCGCGCCCGTCGCGCCAGTCCAGGCGGATACGTGGTCGCTATGGGCTGCTATGCGCAGATCTCGCCCGTGGAGGTTGCCGCGGTCGAGGGCGTTGATCTTGTTGTCACCAGCCGGAAAGAGCAGCTTGTCGGCCAGCTTGAGGAGCGGGGGTTGAAGCTGGGCGATGTCGGCGACGGCCTCGTTGGGCAAGCGAGCCCCGACCACCCCGTGCCCCTTCCGCCGACGCGCGTGCGCCAGTTCGTCAAAGTCCAGGATGGCTGCGATGACTACTGCACCTATTGCATCGTGCCGTTCGCTCGCGGGCACGCGGTGAGCCGTCCGTCCGACGACATCGTCGGTGAGGTCCAGGGCCTCGTAGAGAGAGGCTGTCGTGAGGTCGTACTCACCGGCGTGCAAATCGGAGCCTACGGCCGCGACCGCTATCACACGCATGGCCAGGCCCTTCCCGCGCCGGGGGCCCCGCTTGCCGCATTGGTTCGCATGCTCCTCGATCGAACGGCCATCCCCCGAATTCGCATTTCATCGATCCAGCCGCAGGATTGGCCAGATGACTTCCTCGACCTCTTTGACGATCCTCGTCTGTGTCAGCACCTGCACCTGCCGCTCCAGTCCGGCAGCCATGAGACGCTTCGACGCATGGCGCGGCGGTACTCTGCAGAAGACTTTGCAGCGCTGGTTCAGCGGATCAGGGCGCGCGCGCCGGATGCTGCGATCACCGCCGACGTCATCGTCGGGTTCCCCGGCGAAAGCGATGCCGAGTATCGCGAGAGTTTAGACTTCGTCCGCGCAATGGGTTTCGCGGACGCGCACGTCTTCCGCTATTCGCCGAGGCGAGGTACCGCCGCGAGTCGCATGGACGCGCAGGTGCCACCCAACGTGAAGCAAGCTCGCAGCGCCGAGATGCGCGCCGTTGCCGAAGAATCGGCTGCGGCCTTCCGCCGGCTCTTTCTCGGTCGCTCAGCAGACGTGCTCTGGGAGGAAGAGCTTGCATCTTCGGTTTCTTGCGCCCCCCAGCCCCCACCACGGTGGACCGGCCTCACGGACAACTATCTTCGGGTGACGATGGACTCGTTTGAGAACCTGCTCGGGAAGCTGCAAGCAGTCCGACTGGCAAGACTTGATGGCGAAGCCTTTCAAGGTGTCTCGGTGCCAGGTGCATCGCATTAGAAGGTTGTCACGGTTGTCACGGTTGTCACAGGGCCTTTTTTTTCGGGGTGTTTCGCCACACGATGGAGGTTGGTGAATGTCGTGCCTCTTTTGCCAGATCGCGAGCGGCGAGATCTCCGCCATCGTTGTTCACAAAGCGGAAGGTGTGACGGCGTTTCGCGATATCGCCCCGCAGGCGTCGACGCACGTCCTCATCATTCCCGATCGGCACATCGACGGCGCGGACGCGATGGCTGCGAGCGACGAAGCGTTGGTGGGGAAACTCATACACGTCGCCGCGGAGATTGCGCGGGTCGAGGGGATCGCGGAGCGCGGCTATCGCCTCGTCATCAACCAGGGCCGCGACGCCGGTCAGACCGTCGACCATCTGCATCTGCACCTTCTGGGTGGCGGTCCGCTGCACACGCCCCTGGTTTGATCGTCATTTGCGCGGACCCGCGGGTGATTGTCCTGTGACGCCTGTGCTAGGATTCCCGCCAGTCACACGCGTTTCGGAGCAGTGATTTGGGAGTAGTGAGCTAAGTGAAGCTGTATGAGTTCCAGGCGAAAGAGGTCTTCGCCCAACACGGGATTCCCGTTCCACGCGGTCAAGTGGCCACCACCCCTGATGAAGCCGCCGCGGCGGCTGAGAAGCTGGGGCGCGTCGTCGTGAAGGCGCAGGTCCATGTTGGAGGCCGCGGGAAGGCTGGCGGAATCAGGCTCGCGGGCTCCTCCGTGGAGGCGCGCGAGCATGCCGAAGCGATGCTCGGCAAGCCGCTCAAGGGCCTGATCGTCAATCACGTTCTGATTGAAGAGGCGCTCGACATCAAGCTGGAATACTACCTGGCCGTCACCATAGACCGAACGCGGAAGACGGCCGTGATGATGGCCAGTGCGATGGGTGGAATCGATATCGAGGAGGTTGCCACCTCGCATCCTGACAAGATCGTCAAGCTTGGCATCGACCCAGCCTACGGTCCGATGGACTATCAGCTGCGCTGGCTGATTATGGAGGCGGGCTTCGACACTGCCGCCGGGCGCGGCATCGCCGCGATTGCCCGAAAGATCTACGAGATCATGATCGATGCTGACGCGTCGCTGGTCGAAATAAACCCACTCGTCGTCACCGTGTCAGGTACGGTCATCGCCGCTGACGGGAAGTTCGACGTCGACGACAACGCGCTCTTCCGTCAGCCTGAATTGGCGAAGCTCCGCGAGGACTCTGAGGAGGACCCACTCGAGGCTGAGGCGCATCGGCGAGGCGCCACGTACGTCCACCTCGACGGCGATATTGGCATCATCGGCAACGGCGCCGGCCTCGTCATGACGACGCTGGACCTCGTAACCAGGGCGGGCGGTCGGCCCGCCAACTTCCTGGACATTGGTGGGGGCGCCCGTGCTGAGAGCGTCAAAGAGGCGATTGACATTGTCCTGCTGGACCCGAATGTCAAGGGCATCCTCTTCAATATCTTTGGCGGTATTACGCGCGGCGACGAGGTTGCGAAGGGCATCCTGGCCGGTACGAAGGACATGCAGCGGCAGGTCCCAATCGTCGTCCGCATGGAAGGGACCCGCGCGGAGGAGGGACGCAAGCTCCTCGAGGGCACACACCTGACTTCCGCGGCTGGCCCTATCGAAGCGGCCCAGAAGATCATCGAATTGACTCGGTAACAGGTCATTCCCAGGAGCGGAGTGAGGAATCCGGGCAGAGCCGACTGCGCCTCTCCCACCGCGGTGGGAGAGGCGGGGGTGAGGGCTTCCGTATTCTGCCTGACGTTTCGGAATGACTAACCAGCAGGGGAGAAATCGAATGGCAATACTGGTCGGGAACGACACCCGGGTCGTGGTTCAGGGAGTCACGGGCCGCGAGGGAGGGTTCCACACCGAGCAGATGTTGGAATACGGCACCAAGGTTGTCGCAGGCGTTACGCCCGGACGTGGCGGGTCCGTCGCCAGCGGAGTCCCGGTGTTCGACTCGGTTCTCCAGGCAGTAGCCGAGACGGGCGCGAATACGTCGATCATCTTCGTACCGCCGCCATTTGCCGGCGACGCCATCTGTGAAGCAGCCGACGCCGGTGTTGCCCTGGTCATCTGCATTACCGAGGGGCTACCCACGAACGATGTCATCAAGGCGGTGCGTTTCACTGGCGAGCGCGGCACGCGCCTGATCGGACCAAACTGCCCGGGGGCTATGACGCCCGGGCAGGCCAAGGTGGGCATCATGCCAGCCGATATTTTCCGGGAGGGGAAGGTCGGCGTCGTGTCACGCAGTGGGACGCTCACCTACGAAGTGGTCAATCTCCTGACGGTCGCGAATCTCGGAGTTTCCACGTGCGTTGGCATCGGCGGCGATCCGGTCATTGGGACAACGTTCACCGACGTGCTCGACCTGTTCCGAGAAGACCCCGACACCGCCGTGGTCATCCTCATCGGAGAGATCGGTGGCTCAGACGAAGAAGCCGCTGCCGAGATGATGCGCGCTACCGGCTACCGCAAGCCCGTCGTCGCGTACATCTCTGGTCGCTCGGCGCCCCCCGGAAAACGCATGGGGCACGCTGGCGCCATCATCTCCGGAAATACCGGAACTCCTCAGAGCAAGGTCCGGGCATTCGCGGCGGCCGGCGCCCCCGTCGGTGAAACACTGAACGAGGTGGTTCAGATCGTTGGTGGCCTCCTTGGCGCGCCTCGAGGGGTGGGAGTCCCTTCGTGACGGTGGACCCGGAGCCTTCCCGCCCGGAGCCTTCCCGGATGCAGCTGAGCAAAACCTACGATCCCAAAGAGGTCGAGGCTCGCTGGTACCAGCGCTGGGTTGATGCTGGGTACTTCAAGCCAGATCCGGATCCGAGCAAGCCAACCTTTTGCATCATCATGCCGCCGCCCAACGTCACCGGCGAGCTGCACCTGGGCCACGCCCTTACCGCCGCTGTCGAGGATCTGCTGGTCCGCTGGCATCGTATGCGCGGCGACGCGACGCTATGGCTGCCCGGGCGTGACCACGCCGGTATCGCGGGCCAGTTGGTCGTCGAGCGAGAACTGGCGGCTGAAGGTGAAGGCCCAACGCGTCACGACCTGGGGCGCGAGGCTTTCCTCGAGCGGGTGTGGCGCTGGATGGACCACTATGGCGCGGCGATAGGGGTTCAACACCGGCGGCTCGGCGTGTCGGTCGACTGGGGCCGCGAGCGCTTCACCATGGACCCGGGGCCATCGCGCGCTGTCCGAACCGCGTTTGTCCGTCTATTCGAAAAGGGGCTCATCTACAAGGGCGCGCGCATCACCAACTGGTGTCCCCGGTGTGCGACGGCCCTTTCTGACCTCGAGGTCGTTCATGAGGAAGAACCGGGCGTCCTGACCTACGTTCTCTATCCCCTCGTGCCCATCGACGGCGAGACGGAGACCCGCCACATTCAGATCGCTACCACGCGTCCCGAGACGATCCTCGCAGACACCGGCATCGCGGTTCACCCCGAAGACAATCGATATACGGACATCGTCGGGCGTCTGGCGCTCGTCCCCTCGGTGAGCCGTCCAATTCCCATCGTTGCTGACGATATCGTCGAGCGTGGATTCGGGACGGGAGCGGTAAAAGTGACCCCGGGACATGACCCAACGGACTTCGAGATCGGGCTGCGCCACAATCTGCCAACGATTCTTGTCATCGGGCTCGACGGAAAGATGAATGAGTCCGCCGGCGCTCGATACGCCGGTGTGCCTGTCATGCAGGCGCGCCGCGCGTTCGTCGACGAATTGCGCTCACTTGGTCTCCTGGTGAAGGAGGACGCGCATCCACACCAGGTGGGCCACTGCGTCCGCTGCAGCACCATCGTCGAGCCGTTGGTTTCTGAACAGTGGTACGTACGAATCCAGCCTCTCGCCGAAGCGGCGCTCGCCGCCGTGCGCGACGGACGCATTCGCATCATTCCCGAACGCTTCACCAAGGTGTACTTCAACTGGATGGAGAACATCCGCGACTGGTGCATCTCTCGTCAGTTGTGGTGGGGCCACCGCATCCCTGTTTGGACCTGCGCCAACGGCCACGTGTTTGCCGCGCTCGATGATCCATCGACCTGCGTTACGTGCGGCTCGTCGGAGCTGACCCAGGACCCGGACGTACTCGACACCTGGTTCTCGTCGGGTC
>JAERMM010000025.1 GCA_016844585.1 Chloroflexota bacterium
CCTTCCCCGATACGACGTGCTCCAGGACCTTCCGATCCGGCGCGTCGGCCAGGTCGTGCAACTCGACTGCAACTGGCTCCAGTTTGTCGAGCAGAACGTCGACCAGGCGCACGTCCTGATACTCCACCAGAATACGGGTCAGATTCAGGATGTCGCGACCAAAGCCACAACGCGGGGCAATATCGACGATTTGGTCTCCGTCGAATACTCGGAGGCGCCGTTTGGCATCAAGCGGCGGCAAGTACGCAGGAATGGATACGAAGACACAGACATCGTCCTATTCCCCGCCACGCTCCGAATCTACAATCAGCTGTCAGTGAAGGTCCCCATCGACGACACGCATACGCGGCAGTACCACATGGCTGTCGATCTGGGTCAGAGTGGAGCCCCTACCACTCACTCGTTCAAAGGGCCAAACGGCGAGATCGAGTTCACCACGGAGCTCGCTTCGGACGCCAAGACCACACCGGACGCGGTTCATCCGTTCGCAACGTACCAAATGGACAAGCTGCGGTTCCAGGACTTTATGGCGCTGGAAACACAGGGACCGATCGCCGCCCGTGAGAGCGAGCACCTAGCAACATCGGACCGCGGGATCATGCTGCTCCGGACGATTCTCATGCGGGAGATCGAGAAGGTGCAGCAAGGGCTTGATCCCATCGGGGTGATCCGCGATCCAGACCATGCACCCTTGAGCACCTACGTTGAGAACTACCTCGAGATGGTCCGACGCTTCCCCGCCCCTTCACGGTAGACTGGCTGAGAAGGCGAAAGCGCTATGATGCAAAACGAGTTGTCGGGCTCCGCCCAAGCAGAGACCAAACCGGCAGGTGAACGCCGTGATCTAAGGTTTCCATTGTCATTCCGACCGAAGGGAGGAATCCGTGCCACGGGGACGCGGCGAGTTACGGATTCCTTGCTCCGCTCGGAATGACGGATCGCGGCCGGGGGTTCCGATGCTGACGACTGAGGAAAACGAGCTTCTCACCCGCGTTGGTCCCGGCACGCCGGCCGGCGAGCTGCTGCGTCGCTACTGGCACCCGGTCGGCATGCTGCCCAACCTCACCGAGGGAACTCCGACCAAGCACGTCCGCCTGCTCGGGGAGGATTTGGTGCTCTTCCGCGACAGGAGTGGGCGCGTTGGGCTCCTGGCGGATCACTGCTCGCATCGCGGCGCATCATTGCTCTACGGGCGCGTCGAGGAGCGAGGCATCGCCTGCGCGTATCACGGCTGGCTGTACGATACGGCGGGGCATTGCCTGGAGACGCCGGCCGAGCTGCCCGACAGCAACTTCTACCTGACGGTGAAGCACCGGGCGTACCCGGTGCAGGAGTACTGCGGACTGTACTGGGGATACCTCGGGCCGCTGCCGGCGCCGACTCTGCCGCGGTACGACATAACAGAAGACTATCCGATCAAGTCGGTCGGGGAGATGGCCGAGCTGACGTGCAACTGGCTGCAATTCGTCGAGCAGAACGTCGACCAGGTGCACGCCTTCATCTTGCACCAGGATGTGGGCTCGAACATGGACAAGGGCAAAGATGATCCTACGCTGAACACCACGCGGGGACAGATCGATCAACTGGTGTCGCTGGTCTACACGGAGGCGCCGTTCGGCATCAAGCGGCGGCAGATCCGCGTGAATGGCTATGACGAGACGAACCTGATCGTCTTCCCGAGCGCGCACCGCATTTACAACCAGCTATCAATCAAGGTCCCGCTCGATGACACACACACTCGGCAGTACCACATCGAGGTTGCTCCTCCCGATGGGCCCGACGAGCATAGCGGGCTGAACGGCTCGAACCGTGACATTCGGTACGTCGCCGATAACGGGGCGGCCGAGGGGAAGAGTCCTCCACAGGCCGCTCATCCATTTGCGAGATATCGGATGGACAGGCTCCGCTTCCAGGACTTCATGGCGCTCGAGACGCCGGGACCGATCTTCGATCGGCGGGGGGAGCATCTCTCGACCTCGGATGCAGGCGTGGCTCTGCTGCGGACGATGCTCAAGCGGGAGATCGAGAAGGTGCAGCAGGGCCTCGACCCTCTCGGCGTGATTCGAGATCCCAACCAAGAGCCGATCGACACCTGCATGCAGAGCTATGCCGAGGTGATACGGCAGTTTCCTCGCACTGGCCGAGCGCTATCGCGCGGGGGCGCCGGGTAGGGTCCCTATCGGAGCGAGGCGAGCACCTCGTCAATGGTCATCACGCCGATTCCGTGCCGATACATGGCGGCCAGGTGGACGCGCTCGATCTCCTCCTTCGACACGGGGCCAAGCGGCGAGTCGGCAATATCCTGCGCAAAACAGGCTGCCCGCACCATGATGGGTCGGACGCCGCAGCCCGTCGCTCGCCGCGCGGTGTCGCTCAGCCCACGGTCTATCGCAATGCCCGTGATCAGGAGGGTGCCCCGGCCCCGTTTGCGCAGTAGCTCTTCGAAAAGCGGCGTCCCAAATGCTCCTCCCCCACCTGTTTGCTGGATGATCTCATCGCCGGGAAGTGGGGCAATCTCCTGGCTAACCTGTCCGCCGACTGAGGCATCTCGGGCAGTCTGGGAGAGTACGTAGGTTACCAGGACTCCGGCCTTTCGGCAGCCAGCCAGTAGCTCGGCAAATCTGGGCAGGGCGTCGGCCATCTCCGGCTCGAACCCCCTGCTGTCGGGCCGCGTGTGGAAATCGGTGAAGTGGTAGATGAGCACCGCTGTGTTGCGACCCATCAACGCGGGTAGCGTCATGGCTAGCGCGTAACCTCCCACTCGTGAACGTTCCAGGTCACGCCGCTCTGGGCCGCCCGCCCGGCCGGGCCAACGACGTAGCTGCGCGCCGCGACGACCTCAACCGAGTAGAGGACAGGCGACGGGCCGACTACGTCGGTCATCCGCTTCATCAACGCGATCGTCGCCCGTCGGCGATCGTCTTCGACCAGTGACGTCATGCGGACGTTCTGCAGGCGGTCGACTTCTGAATCGAAGAAGCTGCCGGCGTTGAGCCCGCTCCAGCGATTCTCGGGGGTGGGGAATTCCTTCGCGGTCCAGACGAAATAGTCCTGTCCAAGTGGGCGATTCGTGGCGCTTGCGGCGTTGAAGCTCGACGCGAACTCAGCGTCTCGCGACTGCGCCAGCGACAGAATCAACAGCTTCGTGTTCACTCCGGCGGTCTTCCAGTTGTCGGCCATGATCGTGGCCGCTTGCCCCTGGCTGATGGTGGAGTAAAGATCGGCATCGAAGGTCTGGCCCGCCGCGTTGGTCGCCGGGCCGCCGCCGGGTGGACGCTGCCATCCCGCCTCCGCCATGAGCGCCGCGGATCGATTCGGGTCGAAGCTGTACTTCGTGACGGCGCGATCCACTTCGGGGAACAGCGGGTCTTCGGGCGAGACGAAGGCATGCGCCAT
Organism: Chloroflexota bacterium; assembly: GCA_016844585.1. GTDB lineage: Bacteria > Chloroflexota > UBA6077 > UBA6077 > SHYK01 > JAERMM01. Next base: position 3,397 of record JAERMM010000025.1, read on the forward strand.
CGGCGCGAATCCGAGATTGATGGCTTCGTTCAGCCCCTCTCGATCGATGGCGTGGAGCAGTGCCTGCCTGACGCGGAAGTCGGCTATGGCGCGCTGCCAGTTTGGCGCCTCGCGGAACTGCCAATGAATGTACGGGGCGCCGGTGCTCCAGGTTTTGATATAGCCATCCCCGGACGTGCTCCACTGGTCCCTCGCGATGACAGCCTCCTTGACCCGGACGCCCGGCGAGTTGATCATGTCGACCTCGCCCGCCAGTAAATTTGCCACCTCGGTGTTCGGGTCTGGAATGAAGCGTATGTCGATGGCATCCAACTTCGGCGGGCCGATAGCGAAGTCCATGTTGGCGGTCGCGAGGACTCCGATGCCCGGCGTCCAGCGCTCGACCTTGAAGGGCCCAGTGGAGATGTACGCCGTGGTCCACTCCTGGCCGGTCGTGAAGTTTGCCTTGTTGGTCCGGTATTTCGTCTCCAGGTGGTGGCGCGGCAGTGGGACGAGCTGCTCGAACCCCAGGACGTTCGCGCCGACGTACGGCTCTCTCCAGCGGATGACGACGGTGGAATCGTCTTGCGCTTCGACGCTCTCCATTAAATTTTCCGGGCTCTTTTTGAGGACGGGAAGCTCGCGGTCGGTATAGACCTCGAAGGCGAAGACAAAGTCCTGGGCCGTGAGCGGCATACCGTCGTGCCACTTCGCATTCGGGCGCAGCCGGTACGTCGTGATCATGGTGCCGTCGGGATTCACGATCCAGCCGCCGTTCGCCTGGGTCGGGATCTCCGCCGCCAGGAGCGGACGGGGGGCACCGGTCAGGTCGAGCAAGGCGAGAGTTGCGGAGAAGAGGTTCTGGTATTCCGCGGTCCCGCTGCCGCCGACGAACTTCGGTCCGAGCGTGTCCGGCTCGACGGCCCAGGCAAGCCGGAGGGTGCCACCATGGCGGACGGATGACTGAACAGGCTCAGACGGGGGCGCGCCACCGCCTGGCGACGGTGCGCATGCCGCCAGAGTGATGACTGAGATTACCGCGATGTGCCATGGCGACCGCATCGTCCGCGTCCTAGGCTGCCTACGTGCCGTCCTGCCAGATCGCGAAGAAGTTGTCATGGGGGTCGTTGAGCTGCATGAACCAGAGCTCCGCCGGGTCGTCTGCAAGGATATCGAAATGCTCTAAGCCGTGACTCATGTCTTCTGTACTCCTGTGGGGACTTTAGGGACCCTCATGGGAACACCCGCGCGCGAAGAGGTCTGCTACTCCCAGTAGGCGAAGGCGTTGCCGCAGCCGGTGCCCGCGGGCGAGCGGTAGCAGGGCTGGTACTCGACGAGCCGCATCGGGCGCGTGTCGTCTGCCATGGCGCCCGCCACGACAACCCACGCTTTGATCTCGGACGTGCCGTCGACGAAGCAGGCCTCTGGGAAGCCCGTGAGGGTCGCTTCGTCGTGGCGCTCGATGGCGGAGAGGACGGCACGATCCATCTCGGCGTCGACAACGTGGTGCGTGAGACCGCCGGTCCCGACGATTGCGACACGTTTCTCCGACGGCCACGAGTCAATCGCGCTGCGCAGCGCCTGTCCAAGGGCATAGCAGCGACTCGCGGTTGGTCGGTTCGGCGGGTAATAGGTGTTCAGCAAAAGCGGGACGAGGGGAATCCTCTGCCCCTCCATGATTCGGCGGCATACGAAGTCGAAAGCGTGACCCAGTCCCTCCGGCCCGAGCGTCCTCGAATGCGCGACGTCGAACTCGTCTGCGATCAGCGACTCGAGGACGTGCTGTGCGAGCGAAACATCGCCCGGATACATGTGCTGCCCGGTCTCGATGGCTGGTTGCGTTTCTGCGCCGAACGTGCCGGGCCGCCGCCCGACAAACGGAGGCGCGTAAATCTCCTCCGCCCAGTGAACGTCAAACGACGGCATGTGGTCCGCCGAGAAAACCTCGCGGTGGTCGTCGCCGACGATGACAATCACATCCGGCTTAACCGCGGCAAGCTCGTCGGCGAGAACGCGCAACGCGCGTTGGCACGCTGCGTACTTTTCGCGTATGCGGTCCTCCGTCAGCTCGGGCGCAATCCACGATGCACGATCTCGGCTGAGCTTGTCGTAATCGGCAAGACCGGTCGTCTGAAGATGGTTCCTGTCAGCCTCGGCGCGCGTGAACCAGTGCTCGACCGGGTTGTTCAGCCCGGGCATATGCGAAGAGCCGATTGCCAGCGCAACTTCCGCCACCGCTGCCTCCTTTGACCGGTGGTGCGAAGCAACTCCTCTGGCGTCGCAACGGGAGGAGCAAGGTAAGGTCCGACCTCGCGCGAAAGTAGCCTGCTCGCTCGAAGACAGGTCCCTCACCTAACCTCTCCCACTGCGGTAGGAGAGGGACAGTTGCTTACACCCCGGGGATCCAGTCCTTCAGGTCGATCTTCGCCATTACTTCGGGCGGGACGAACGAGCGCTGCTCGTAGACCGCCGGCGCCGCCGGCTTGGTGCAGTCGAGACCCGCGCCCGTCCCCATCGCGAAGCCCGTAACCGTCGGGTCGAGGGTGGGGGCAGGTAGGTTCGGCACGACGATCAGATCGCGCGACCAATCGGAACGACTGCCAATCGCCCAGAGCACCTCTTGCTCGTCGAAGATGTCCACGTCTTCATCAAAGATGAACACGTGCTTCACCGAGCCACCTGCCGCCGCGAGCACCGCCAGGATCGCTGCCCGCGGCTGCGCGTCGTGCGTCTTCCGCATGGAAACGTACAGGTGGTTGGGTGACGCATCGGACCGGTAGACGTTGAGTACCTCGGGCACTGCCCGCTTCAGAACGGCGTAGATCGCGCCCTCACGCCGTAGACCCCCGATCCCGTCGTCGATGGTCCCGCAGAGGATAGAGAACCAGAAGGGGTCCTTGCGATGAGAGATGCAGGTCACTTCCATGTAGGGGTTCAGCCGCTGGCCGCCGAAATAGTGCGTGTACTCGCCGAACGGGCCCTCGGGCTTGCGCTTACCGCGCGGCACGATCCCCTCGATGATGAACTCGGCGTCCGCCGGAACCAGGAAATCATCGCCGAGCGTCTCTGATGACACCAGCCGCAGCGGCTCTCCAAGCAAGCCGCCGCACGTGTCCCAGTGGCTCTCCGGATAGGCCTGCTTCACACCGCACCCGTGATAAACGGCGGGATGGTGCCCGACCCAGTAGGCGATCTTCGTGTCATCGCCGCGCTTCTCGTACTTCGCCAGGTTCATGCCGTTATGGCTGTGAGAGTTCGGGAAAATGCGGATCTCATGGTCATCGTAGATCCAGCCGCGCTGCAGGGCGCAGTTGTCGATCCCTGTATCCGGATCGTACGTAGTCAGAAAGCCGGCCGGGATATAGGGCCCCGGATCCCAGCCCATGTGGACTAGGGCCGGAATCTCCGAAGTGTTCGCGTCAGGACCGACGTTGACGACCTCCTTCACCGGCGCCTCGGAACGCTTGATGACAACCGGCTTGATTCGTCGCTCGCGTCGCTCGAACATCTCTTGCCCGAGCTTGTCGTAGCTGCCATCAACGGCGAAGGCGTTGCGCCGTCTAGAGGCAAATGCGTTCACGACGACCGGCCAGGGGGAGATCGTGCCGTCGACACGTCGCAGTTTGTGGAAGATGATCATCGGCGTCTCGCGCAGCTCTTTCTGCGCTTTGACCCCGATCGCCATTGCCTCATAGCGCGCGTCCACCTCCTGGTGAATGTGCACCACTTGCCCCGGGCAGGACTCTTCATAGGCCATGAGGAAGCTTCGAAAGTCGGTCACGGCATCACCCCAGCGCTCCGCCTAGTGGCGAGATCGAACACCGACGCAAGACTACCACATCGCCGGCATGGGGTCACGTTCCGCGGAAGGTGCTATAGCGTCACTGGCGCGGCCGGCCGCCTACGCCGGCGCTAATAAGGGATGGCTGACGTACTCGAGCGCTTCCCTGCGTCCGACGTAAAACATGACGTTCTCGGCGGGGTCGCGAATGATGTGCTTCGGGTCGCGGCCTTCCTGGACGTCTCTGATCGCCTTCAGCATCATCAGCCGCTGTGCCATGAGCACTTTGTCGTGCTCGCCGAGACGCTCCTTGGACCGATCCACGATCGGGCCCTGCGACTCATTGACCATGCTGTCCTGGCAGAGGAAGCCCTTGATCGCCGTACCCGGCGCCCTGGTCGGGATACCGCAGATGGTATCGACGTTGTCGTAATCGCAAAAGTAGTCGTTCTCAGGGCCGGGGAGATTGAGCTCCTTGTCCTCGGGCCACTCATACGGCTTCTCGTGCGTGCTAAACGGCGCGAAGGAGGCCTGGAATCGCAGCATGTGCGTATCGTCTGTTGGCACATACCACGACATGAACTTCTTGACATCCGTGTGGCGGTTCGCGGCTGTCCCCTGGACCCGCAAGAAACCTGCCGGCATGAAAAAGTGCGCGTAGCACGGATCGACGGTGTCGTGCTGAATGTCGGGCAAGTCTGAGTACTGCCAGATGCCCCAGTCCGTCTCCGCCCATTCGATCTTCGGTTTTGGATAGGCGGCGAGCTTGTGCTTGATCTTGGACCAATTATCCATGTGCAGGTAGGAGAAATGGACGGAGTCCACCGCGCCCTCGACGTTCTGCAGATAGTTGCTGTTGATCGGGTAGAAGTCAGTCTTCCGCGTGCCATCCTCGCGCACGAGCACTTCGTAACGCGGCAGGAGCGGCTGCTTGTCGGCGGGGCCCATGTAGGCAAAGATGAGGCCAGCCAGCTCCTGGCACGGATAAGACGGGTGCTTGACGCGATCTTTGAACGTGCTCCCCTCCGGCTCAGCCGGCTGCTCCAGGCAGTTGCCGTGAATGTCGTACACCCAGCCATGGAACGGGCATCGGATTCCGCCATCCTCAACGCGGCCATAGGCCAGCGAGGTGAGGCGGTGCGAGCAGTGCAATCCAACCAGGCCTGCACGGCCTTGCAAGTCGCGAAAGAGGACGAGCTCCTCGCTCATGATCTGGACAGCCTTGGGCTTACCGCCCCGTGTTACATCCTTTGACAGCGCAACGGGCTGCCAGTATCGCCGCATAAACTCACCACCGGGCGTGCCCGGCCCCGTCCTGCACACGAGCTCGTTAGCTTCTTTGTCGAGCATGGCTTCCTCACCTCTCGGAGTTCGTTAGCCTAATCTAGCAGAGGCCTCGTGCTTCGTCAACGGCGGCTGATAGCGGCGGCTGAGAGCGACGACCGCTGAGAAGTAAGCTTGCACCTGTGGTACAATCGCCGCGCTTCGCACGCCAGGACTGGCAGTCGAGCATCCGATCGGGTGCTCCGATGCGTGCCGGCGCCACGAGTCTCAGTCAGGCAGGAGTGGAAGGCCATGAAGCCAGCACCGTTCTTCTACCACGCGCCAACCTCGGTGGACGAGGCGGTGGCGCTCCTTCAGGACCTTCAGGAAGAGGACTCCAAAGTCCTAGCTGGAGGGCAGAGCCTGATGCCCGTTCTCAACATGCGGTTAGCTCGCGTCAAGCACTTGATCGATATCAACAAGCTGCACGACCTGGATTACATACGGCCCTTTGATGGTGGTCTCGCTATCGGCGCCCTTACGCGTCATCGCATGGCTGAGCACTCCACCGACGTTGCAACGCGAGCGCCGTTGATAACGGAGGCGCTGCCGCTGGTCGGTGACCGTCAGGTCCGTTTCCGAGGCACTATTGGCGGGAGCATCGCCCACGCCGATCCGGTAGCCGAGCTACCGACGATCGCGCTGGCGCTCGACGCCGATCTGGTTGTGAGCAAGAGGGGTGGGTCCCGCACCGTGCCTGCATCGGAGTTCTTCATTACATTTCTCACGACGGCTATCGAGGACGATGAGCTGTTGACCGAGATCCGAATCCCGGCCCCGCCGGCGCATTCCGGGCACGCCTTTCTCGAGTTGAGCCGCCAGTTGGGCACCTACGCCATCGTATCGGCCGCCGCGGTCGTCGCGCTCGACGGCGGTCGCATCAGCGAGGCGCGACTAGCTCTTGGTGGCGTAGGATCGACGCCCATCCGCGCGTTGCGCGCCGAGGAATCGCTTCGCGGTCAGGCGCCAACCATCGAGGCATTCACCGAGGCCGGGCGATTGGCATCGGAGGCCACCGATCCGAGCGCCGACGTACACGGAAGCATCGAATATCGCAGGGAGATGGCGGCCGTGTACGTCCGCCGAGCACTCAAGGTCGCTGCCGAACGCGCCGCGGTGGCATAGTAGTTTTGCCCTCACCCTAGCCCCCTCCCAGAGTGAGGGAGAGGGAACCAAACGCATTTGGAGGGAAGATGACCGAGATCATGACACGCCCACCGAAGGTACCGGTTACTGTACGGGTCAACGGCGTCGGCTATGAGCGGTACGTTGAGCCACGTAAGCTGCTCTCGGACTTCATTCGCCAGGACGTCGGACTGACCGGGACTCACGTTGGATGCGAGCACGGCGTTTGTGGCGCCTGCACGGTCATCGTCGACGGAGAGCTGGTGAAATCCTGCCTCATGCTCGCCGTTCAAGCACAGGGCTCTGAAATCATGACCGTCGAGGGCCTTGCCAAAGGCGGCGAGCTGCATCCAATCCAGCAGGCTTTCCACGAGCACCACGGCCTGCAGTGCGGCTTCTGCACGCCCGGTATGCTGCTCGCCGCGTTAAGCCTGCTGGAAGAGAACCCGGATCCAACAGAGGACGAAGTCAAGGTCGGAATGGACGGTAATCTGTGCCGCTGCACCGGTTACTACAACATCGTGGACTCGATCATGGCAGCCGCCGGAAAGATGAAGTAAGACAGAGGAAGGGTATTGCGTGGAAGTCAAAGGCGACTACCTATTTAGCGGGACCGCGGATCGCGTATTTGATGCGCTCCTCGACCCGGAAGCTCTCAAGTCCTGCATCCCGGGCTGCGAGAAGTTCGAGCCAGTCGAAACCGACGTCTACAGCGTCACCGTAAAGGTCGGCATCGCGGCAGTCAAAGGCACCTACGGCGGAACCGTCCGCTTGAGGGACGTCCAGCGCCCGAATCAGTACACGCTTCAGGCGGAGGGGACCGGCGGTCCGGGTTTCGTGAAGGCAACCGCTGTGATGCGGCTCGAGCCACAAGGCGAGAAAACGATGCTGCACTGGACAGCCGACGCTCAGGTCGGCGGTCGGGCGGCCTCAGTTGGCTCCCGCATGCTCGGCGGAGTCGCAACCCACATCGCCAATCAGTTCTTCAAGTGCCTGGACGGGAAGGTACAAGCCGGTTAGTTGCCAAGGACAGGGACAGCCCACGCTCCCTGTAGCCTGTCCCCCTACTCCAGGTCCCATAAGTGCGCGTTACGGGTGTAGCTGCCGAACGGGCGACCGCCGCCTTCCGCGCCCGTGACATCATCCATCGCCTTGACGCCCTTCCGAACGGGGATTGGATCCACTGTCCAGAACAGTGGCAGGAATTGAAGCTCGGCCCCGATGAAGTCACCGACGGCCTTCATCGCTTGAAACTTGTCGCGCTCCGTCAGGGTTCCCCGGTACGCGTTCACGAGCTGCTGTGCGCGCGCATCTTCGTAGCCGCCGCGGTTGCCTACCCAGCGAGTCTGTGCGCTCGAGGCGGGCCCTTCTATCTTTCCGAGGATACCGTCGCTGCCCGATTGTGATGTGACCTCCCAGCCCGGATAGGAGGCGCGATACTCCGGATTCCGCACCTGGGCAGCAGGCGTCGCGATCTCTTCGACGTCCATGCCGATCTGTCGCCAGTAGGACGTGAAGGCAGGCATGTCTCGAACTGTCAGGTCCGTTGCAGAGATCGAGTTGCGGAAGCGACGCCCATCGGCATTGTTGCGGAAGACGCCGTCGGAACCCGGCGTCCAGCCAACGTCACGCAGGATCGCCTTCGCTTTTTCAGGGTCGTATGCGTACGGGCGGAACATGTCCTTGACCGCCGGGTAGAGCACATCGTCCGGGTGAAGGATCTCCCAGGCCGCCTGTTCTCGATGGCCGTTCTGGAGCGCCTCAGCGAGCGCCTCACGGTCCAGGGCGTGGTATAAGGCCGCACGGACTCTCACGTCGAGGTTGGCCTGCTCGATCTGAACAGACGGCCTCCACTGCGGCGCCAGGAATCGGTGGCTCACGTAAACGTGGTACACGGTGAAGGCCGGGTTGCCTTCGAAAGCAACTCCCATATCCGGGCTCAGCGTGCTTTCCATGTTGGTATCCACGGCACCGGCTAGCATGTTCGAAACCAGGGTCTGTCCGTCCGCGAACAACTGCACGCGGACGACGTCGAGCTTGGGGCGACCAAGGAAGTAGCCATCATAGGCCCGGAATGTCACCCCAGCCCCGGGGTCGAACTCCGTCAGACGAAAGGGCCCAGCATGAACGTAACCCGACGTCCAATACGGGATGTTGAGAAAATCGTCCGCGTCCTTCGACTCGAGAAACTTCTCGTAGGCAGGTTCGAGAAGATGCTTCGGCTGCGGCCAGAAGTATCGCGGCCCCATCGTGCCACCAATGTAATAGGGCTGCTTGAAGGTCACGACAAAGGTGAAATCGTCAGACGCCTCCGCGGAGTCCATGAGGTTCACAGCATCCTTGGTGTTATTGGGAAGCCCGCCCTCTCTGTTGACCGGGAAGGAGAAGGCCAGATCGTGTGCGGTGAAGGGCATTCCATCGTGCCAGGTGACGCCCTTCCGCACCGGGTAGACCACACGCATGCGGCCGTCCGGCAGCAGCGTTATGCCGCCGTTCTCGATCGTGGGCACGCGCTCCGCCAGCCGACCCACCGGCGCGTGCGTCTGGATGTCGGCGCTCACCAGTCCAGCGGAGTGAATCTCGTTGGTGGACGTCCAACCACCGACGGTCGTGCTGTCGCCCATGTTGCCCATGCTGCCAACCCGCGCCGTCACGCCGATCGTGACCGTCTTTGTGCGCTGCGGTTGCTGCGATGCTTCTTGCGAGCGCGCCCCCCCGGACGGCGTTGACGGGGCCGGGCTGGCGCACGCGGACACCGCCGTCGCCAACACGAGAATCGCCGCTGCGGATTGCCACCTGGCCGATCGCACCATTTTCCTACTCCCGATGCTAGGTCACGCCGACTGCAACACGAGCAGCGTGGCGGTGGCCAGCATGCCAGTCATGCGTCGCGCCATCCAAGCGCCTCTCTATCCGGCTTCGAGCCGGACACTGAAGGGATTATAGGTAGTATCGTCCGTGATCCGGTGGCGTCTGAGAAGGTGATGGTAACATTGCAGATACGAGGACTCTGGACCCAATGGAGTCGACAGATTGAGACCGCTCAGCCAAATGGTCGCCGGTTACGGGATTGTTGCATGCCTGGTCGCATCAGGTTGCGCCGCGACTCCTCCTTCCCAGCGTTCCACGGACCCGCCTGCCACAGGGGGAGCAACGACGGTCGCCAAACCCAAAGGAACGCTGAAAATCGCCTGGTTCTTCGAGCCCGAGAACCTGCACCCAAAGTTCCTTACCGGCTCCGGCGCCAGCGAATACCACTGGCTCTTCGAGTCGACCCTTGTCTACCTCGACTTCGCCGGGGTCGCGCACCCAATGATGGCACGCGACTTGCCTACCCAGTCGAACGGCGGCTGGGTCATCAATCCGGATGGCAGTATGGTCACCACCTATCGGTTGCGTGACAACCTGAAATGGCATGACGGCGCCCCAATAACCGCCGCGGACTTTGCATTTGGCTACGAGGTTTACATCGACAAGGATGTGCCGATCGTGAGCCGCACACCTGAGAACTTGATGTCCAAAGTCGAGGCCCCCGATGAACGAACGATCGTCGTCTCCTGGAGCCAGCCATACAACCAGGCCAATCTCCTCGGCTATCGCGCGCTGGACCCACTCCCCCGCCACCTGATGGAAGAAAAGTTCCGCACGAATAAAGCCAACTTCATGTTTGGTGACGAATGGACGTCGAGCTACGTCGGAAGCGGTCCCTTCAAGGTGGAGCGATGGAACCCCGGATCAAACCTGATCGCTCGAGCGCATACGGACTGGGTATTCGGGCCGCCAAAACTCGACACCATCGAGATACGTTTCATTAAGGACGCGAGCACCGTCATCGCAAACCTGCTTTCAGGCGAGATCGATATGTCCAACTCGTCCACTCTCCGAGCTACCGAGGCAGTTATCGCTCAGAACCAGTGGGCCTCCCGCGGCGAAGGTTGGGTCAAGACATGGGAAACTCGGATCAGCTACGTCGAATACCAGTACCGCGACGTTCCCAACTGGCAGCGCGCGATCGGTGATCTCCGCGTACGTAAAGCAATGGCGCATGCCATCGACCGCGCCGGCCTTGCCGGCGTCAGCACGGACGGACTGGGATCGGCCTCTGACGTGTTCTTCTCTCCGGCGGACCCACTGTTCCCCGACGTCGACCGCGCAATCACCAAGTACCCCTACGATCTCAGCCGTTCGGCTGCCCTGCTCGCAGACGGGGGCTGGCGGCGTGCGTCGTCTGGGTCACTGCTCACCAACGAGGCTGGTCAGACCATGGACCTGGAGCTCTGGACGACGCCGAATCAAGGACGGGAGGGGACGATCATCATCGACAACTGGAAGAGCGCCGGCATCAACAGCAGCGTCTTCGTTATCCCACCTGGGCAGGAACGTGATGGCCAACTGCGGACCACGTTCACGGCCGCCGGGATGAATGGCCGAACGATCTCGCCAGAGAACTTCACCTTCACGCGGGCCGACTTCGCCACCGCCGAGAACCGATTCGTCGGGTTGAACCGCGGCAGCTTCTACGACCCGGACGTGGACCGATTCCACAACACGATCATGACATCTTTCGACGCCAATGAGCGGCGGCAGGCCACGATCGGCCTGCACGCCCGCATGACCGAGATTGCCGGCTTCCAACCGCTCTTCTACCAGGTGGAGGTAATCGTGGCTAAGAACTCAGTGAAGGGACCTGTCGGGAACTATGGACCTCAGCAGGGGATGACGTGGAACGTCTTTGAATGGGAAGTGACAGACTCATGATGGGCGACGGGCACGCGCCTCTCGGTCGGTTCGTCGCGCCTGTGGCGGCAATGATTACCCTCCTGGCAGCCTGCGCCCCCTCATCTACGCCCTCTGTGTCAACCACACGAGATCGCACGTCAGCCGAACAGCAAGCAGCCCCCCGGGGCACGCTGAAGCTCGCATGGTTGCGCGAGCCAGATGTTCTCAGTCCTAAGTTCATGGGAGGGTCTGGCGGGCCCGAGTACGAATGGTTGTTCACGTCGACGCTCACGTACCGGGACATTCCGGGCTCCCGATATCCGATGCTCGCTCTCGAGATTCCCACGCAGGCAAACGGTGGATGGGTCATCAACCCAGATGGGACGATGGTCACCACATATCGCCTTCGCCCGAACGCGAAGTGGCACGATGGCACGCCGATCACCGCACACGATTACGTCTTCGCGTACGAGGTCTACACCGACAAAGAGGTGACGGTTCAGAAGCCCAACCCCGAGCCTCTCATGGAGCGCGTCGAGGCCCAGGACGACCACACCCTCGTCATCCGATGGAAAGAACCGTACGTCAACGCAAACATTCTCGGCTACGAGGAGCTCGTCCCACTGCCACGGCAGGTGCATGAGGCGAAGTACCGAACGAACAAAGCAAACTTCACAAACGGCGAGGAATGGACGACAAGCTACGTGTCGTCGGGACCCTTCCGGATCGAGCAGTGGACACCGGGCGCGAGCCTCCTAGCGCGGGCTCACATGGGACATGCGCTGGGACCTCCAAAGATCGACGCGATCGACATCCGATTCATTCCCGATCCGAACGCGCAAGTAGCCAATCTGCTCTCTGGCGAAGTGGACATGATCAACTCACCGGGCGTGCGGGCGCACGAAGCGGTCCTTGCGCGTGATCACTGGGCGGCGACAGGCGAAGGCTACGTGAGGGCCTGGAGCATACGATCCGCCTATATCGAATGGCAGTACAGGGACGTGCCAAACTGGCAACGCGCCCTCGCTGACGTTCGGTTCCGACAGGCGCTGCTCCATGCGATCGACCGTGATGGCCTTACGGAGGCGATCAACCTTGGGTTTGCGCCAGTGGCCCACGCGTTCATCGGCCCCACCGACGCGCTCTTCTCCGAGGTCGATCGGGTCATCGCCAAGTATCCGTACGATTCGAATCGAGCCGCGGGTCTCCTCGCCGAGCTCGGCTGGCGCCGAGCGGATGTCGGCGGACCACTCACGAATGATGCGGGTCAGCCGCTTGACATGGAACTCATGACGACGCCCAACCAGGCCCAGGAAGGCACTATCATCGTCGACAACTGGAAATCGGCAGGCGTGAACTCCAGCCTTTTTGTCGTTCCGCAAGCCCGCGTGCGCGAAGGTGAGCTCAGATCAAACTTCTCCGGTGCGGGCACGAACGGTCGAGCCATCGGGGCTGCCAACTGGGTCTGGACTGCCGAAGAACTCCCCACAGTGGAGAATCGCTGGAACGGCTCTAACCGCGGCAGTTTCTTCGACGCCGAAGCAGATCAAGCGCATGACTGAACTGGCGGGGCCGACGCCGTTCCTCTACTCGGTTGAGGTCGCGCTTGTTCGCAAGCACGTCTTCGGCCCGGTCGGCAACCCGACCGAGCAAGACGGCATGACGTGGAACGTACATGAGTGGGAGCTGACGCGGTAGGGTTCGACCACGTCCACTAGATGGTGCGGTAGGGAAGGAGCTTTTTCATGGCAGACTGGCAAGTCAACGGCGCCCGCCGCTGGCTGACCGTCGCGGCAGCGACGATCATGACGTTCGCAGGATGTGCATCCCCAGGCCCAGGCGCTCCCACGGCGCCATCGAGTAGAGGCGGCACGGATGCATCGCAGACGACCGGACCAAAAGGGACTCTCAGACTGGCCTGGTTTCGCGAGCCCGAGATTCTCAGCCCAAAGTTTTTCGGCGGCTCGGGCAACGGCGACTACCAATGGCTGTTTAGCTCGACGCTGATTATCAAAGACCTTCAAGGCGTTCCGCACCCACTGATGGCCCAGGAGATTCCAACGCAGTCGAACGGCGGCTGGGTTATCAATCCGAATGGGACGATGGTCACTACGTACAAGCTGCGACCGAACGCCCAGTGGCACGATGGCACACCGGTTACTGCGCGGGACTACATCTTCGCACACGAGGTCTACACGGATGCCGACTTGCCGGTTCAGACGTTGGCTCCCGAGCCACTCATGTCGCGGCTTGAAGCGCCGGACGACTACACGCTGGTTATCCACTGGAAGGAGGCGTACATCAACGCCAACATCCTGAGCCACCAGCAGCTCAATCCATTGCCACGGCATCTCCAGGAGAACAAATACCGAACCGACAAGGCAAATTTCATGAACGGGTCTGAATGGACGACTACCTTCATTGGCACCGGTCCATTCAAGCTCGAACGCTGGAATCCTGGCACAGGGATGATCGGTCGCGCACACACTGGCTGGGCGCTCGGCCAGCCCAAGCTGGACACACTCGATATTCGCTTCATCGCCGATCCGAGCACGCAGCTAGCGAACCTGCTGGCCGGCGAGGTGGACATGATCAACTCACCAGGCGTGCGGGCTCAGGAAGCGGCAGTCGCAAGGGACCGCTGGGCGACTTCCGGCGAGGGCTACGTCAAAACCTGGACGACACGCACCGCCTATGTCGAATGGCAGTTCCGTGAGGTCGCTAACTGGCAAAGAGCGGTTCTCGACATGCGAGTCCGTCAGGCGCTCTACCATTCGATCGACCGAAAGGGTATCGCTGAGACCGTAAACCTTGGCTTTGCGCCGGCCGCGGACACGTTCATTTCATCGAACGATCCCCTCTTCGCAGAGGTCGATCGCGTCATCACGAAGTACCCATTCGATCCAAACCGGTCATTGGCGTTGCTTGCCGAGGCTGGCTGGCAACGAGGATCTGGTGGGCAGGTGGCCGATGCGTCGGGCCGCACGCTGGACATGGATCTGGCCACCACTGCAAGCCAGGAAGACCAGGCGACGATCATCGTTGACAACTGGAAAGCCGCCGGTGTCAACACGAAGCTGTTCGTTATTCCACAGGCACGCGCGCGAGATGGCGAGCTACGCTCGAGCTTCGCGGCCGCCAGCACCAACGGGCGCACAATCGGCCCGGACAACTTCGTCTGGCTTGCAGAAGAGTTCCCCACAACAGAGAACCGCTGGATTGGGTCGAACCGCGGCAGTTTCAGTGATCCAGAGATCGAGCGGCTGCACCACATCAGGGTCGCATCGCTCGACGAGAGCCAGCGCCGACAAGCGACCGTCGACGTTCTGAAGCGAATGACCGAGGTCGCCGGTCCGCTGCCCTTCATCTACTCCGTTGAGGCGATCCTGGCACGAAAGAACGTAGTCGGCCCCGTCGGGAACTATGGCCCACAAGAGGGCATGTCCTGGAACGTCCATGACTGGGAAGTCCAATGACCGGCCGCATAGCTGGCATTCCTGCCATCATCTGTGGCGCGCTGCTCATTGTCACGGCCTGCGCCCCAGCGGCGACGCCAACTCAGGCTCCCGGGCCCGGTGACGGGGCCGGTCGGCCGGGCGCAGTGGAGCGTACGCTCATCGTGGGCATCGAGTTCGAGCCCTTCACGTTGGCCGCGCTCCACCCGTCGACCAGTGGCGCGTCCTCCACGTTCATCATTCGCCCCTTCAACGCACTGATCGATTTCATCGACGATAAGGGCATCCCGTCGGCCTACCTGGCCGAGGCGCTGCCGCGGTTCAACACGGACACCTGGCGGGTCTTCGCAGACGGTCGCATGGAGACGCGTTACACACTGCGACCAGGCGTGACCTGGCATGACGGTACAGCGCTGTCCGCGGAGGACTTCGCCTTCGCGTTTCGAGCGGCTTCGACCCCCAACGCTGGGTTTGCCTTGTCCGCATCTCCACCGCTCAACCTGATCGACGATGTCGCGGCGCCCGACGATCGCACGATCATTATCCGTTGGAAGCAGCTCTACCCGGACGCCGCTGTGCTGCAGTCGGGTGGATCGCGCATGGGGCTGCCGCCGTTCCCGCGACACATCCTCGAGGGGCCGCTGACGACCCAGTTGGATACTTTCGCGATCCATCCGTATTGGACGCGCGAGTTCATCGGGCTAGGCCCATACAAGCTGGACAAGTGGGAGCTTGGCTCGTACGTCGAGGGTATCGCGTTCGATAAGCACGTTGGAGGTCGGCCGAAGATCGACCGCATTCGGCTCACCTTCATCGATGATCCGAACACCGTGTTGGCGAACATGCAGGCAGGGGCGCTGCACATCGCAGCGGATGCTCTGTCGTTTGAGCAAGCAATCCAGCTCAAGCGGGCCTGGGCGCCAACCCAGGGCGGCACTGTGGTGATCACGGCCACCTCGATGCGTAAGATTCTGTTCCAGCTCCGACCGGAATACCAAAACCAACGGGCACTCTCCGACTTGCGTGTCCGCAAGGCACTTGCCCACGCCGTGGACAAGGACATCATTCGCGACACGTACTGGGATGGCGAAGTCATGATGCTCGACTCCATCTTCGATCCGCGCCTGGCATACTGGCCGGCAATCGACGCGGCCACGCTCAAGTATCGGTATGACCCACGGGAGAGCGAACGTCTCATGAACGAGGCCGGCTACGCCAGGGGAGGTGACGGCCTCTACGCTAGTGCAAGCCAGGGCCGTTTCGAGGCGCAACTGAGAGGATCACAGGGCAGCTCAGAGCGTCCGATTGTCGCGGCGAGCTGGAGACAAGCTGGGTTCGACGCAGTCGAGACGACGCTGTCGGCGGCGCAGGCACGTGATCCGGAGGCGCAGTCCAACTTTCCGTCGATGAGCTTGACTGCGACGGGAGCCGACGAGAACAACCAGACGGCGATGATGCTCACCGGCCAGATTGGGAACCCTGAGAATCGATGGCGCGGCGCCAATCGGGCCGGCTGGTCGAGCGCGGAGTACGACCGACTCGTTGATGCGTTCAACACCACGCTCGACCCTCAGGAGCGGATCCCGCAGCGTGCCGCTATTTCGAGGTTGCTCACCGAGGAGCTACCGGCCGTCAACATGTCGTTCAATCCTAATTCGACCGTCTACGTGGCGGCGTTGCGCGGCCCGTCGAACGGCGCCGTGCTCGGCACTACGGGACTGACAGCCTGGAACATCGTCGACTGGGAGCTGCGCTGAATGGATTTTGGCATCTTCTCCGAGTCTGGACGCCGTCAGCACCCGAGCATCGCCGACGCGTATGAAGAGGACCTGGCCGAGATCATCGCTGCTGACGGTTTGGGCATGACGGAGGCGTGGATTGCAGAGCCGAACCACGTTCGCATCAATACGGTGACAAACGCCGGCCTGCTCATGGCAAACGCCGCCGCCCGGACCGAGCAAATCAAGTTCGGGAGCGGAATTCGCCAGTTGCCGCTGCACCACCCGATCAACCTGGTGCAGGAGGCCAATGCACTCGACCAGCTCACTCGGGGGCGCTACATGTTCGGTTACGGCGGAACGCACCTGATGAGTCTCGATCAACTGCGTCAACGAGGCATCGACATAGGTCACGAGGACACCCGCCCGATGGTGTACGAGGCCCTCGATCTGATCCTGAGGTGTTGGTCGTCAGGGGAACCATTCGACTTCGAGGGGAAATACTGGCACGGGACCGACATCGACGTCCGCCCCAAGCCTTATCAAAGTCCCCATCCGCCGATAGCCGCGGGGTGCAGCGGCTCGCTCGAAACCGTCGAGGTAGCAGGACGACACGGCTTCGGGGCGCTTTTTGGGCGCGGCAATGATCCTGGGGAGGCTGTACGAACCTGGGCAGACACCTACGTTCGCGCGGCGGAGGGCGCCGGGCTCACCCCGTCGCGCTGCGGGTTCCACGTGACGCATTTCGTTCATGTGGCGGAAACCGACGAGCGAGCACGCGCCGACGTGCGGGCATCCGTCAGCGCGATGATGGTGGTGAATAGCGACGAAACCGCCGTCTATCGGCAGCGGCACCTGAAGCCAGGTATGACGCTGGACGACATCACCTTCGACTACATGTGCGACGACGGGCATTACTGGGTCGGTAGCCCAGACACCGTGTACCGGATTATCAAAGACTACTACGAGGCTACCGGCGGATTCGGCGTCCTGCTGATCTACTGTGGACTACCCTACGCTACACTGGAGAGGCGAACTGAGTCGATGCACCGCTTCATGGAGCAGGTAGCGCCCCGCCTTGCCCAACTCGACCCCGACCGTGAGCCAGTCGAGGCGCGATAGAGCCAGTTCCTTACGCTTAAGCCTCAGCCCGCCGAAGGCCGCCAGGCTGGTGTGCGGCCGCGTCCACGCCGTTGAGACGGATCTCCACGACATTGTTGTCAGGGTCGGTCATTCGGACGCTCGGTGATGAGTGCGGGTTCGTTTCCACCTCGGCGTCCAGGCCGAGGCTCTGCAGATAGGCGGCGACCTTGTTGATGTCGTCGGCGTTCACCGCAAAATTCAGGTGGTCCACACTGCTGACCGAAGGCGGTTCATAGCCAGCCTCAGGCTTGAGCGTTACACGCGTATCGACTGACATCTGCAAGGAAACGTTCTCGGGCCGCCGAATGCAGACCTCGCCGCCGATCGCCGCATAGAAGGCCTCGGCTCTCTCCAGGTCGCGAACCCTCAGCACGATGTGGTCGAGATGGTCGATTGTGTATGGGCGGTCCACGACGCTACCTCCCCGTGAAGTCACTGCCTCATCCAGCCTGACGTCAGACCCCTGCTCCCGCCATCAGGCGATCCATATGGAACTCGAGGCCACTCTTGTTCAGCTCGGCGATGAAGTCGCGCCTGATCCGCGGGTCCTCTTCCTCGTACTCGATAAGAGTCCCGCCGTTGCTCACGCTCACCTGCTGACCTTCGCGGCTGGCCGCCGAGTGGAACACCACATCGTGGCGATGGCTGCCGAGACGGAACGCCAGATGCCGCGCCACGGTCGTCCCGGTATTGAAATGCTGGTGGAACCAGCCGCTCGCGGGGCTGATCAAGCTGTTGTCTGCCCAATCGACCCGTATGACCTTATCCTCGTGGCCGCCCTCGTACGGGCGAATGCCGGCCTCGCCCGGCCACATCAACGAGAAGCCCTTGCAGTCCGAGACGTGCAGGATGATGGCGCCGGCGCCGTGCGCGTGCGCCTTGTGGTACGCCCCGGCTGGGAACTCGTACAGGTGCCCGGCGAGTACGTTTGCCCCCATCTGGTAGTGGGTTCCACGCCCGCCGGCGGACTTCACGGGGTCGTCGATCAGATCGAGGCCGCGCACATCGGGAATCAGGTTTGTTTCCCACAGCCACTTCCGCCCCGGCTGGAAGTAGAAGCGCTCGCGCACGTCGTAGAAATCCGGCTCCCCCTTGAAGCGGTCGGTGAACTGGTAGTCGCAGTTGAAGACGAAGTCGACGTTGTGGAAGAGGTCCATCACGAGGGGCGCGGTTGTTGCTGCCACGACCAGCGCAGGGTCGGACCCCGAAAGGTTGAAAAGCTGGTGCCAGGTGTTGTTCGGCGGCGAGAACATGCTCCCGCGCTGCCACTCGAACACAGACGTCGTACCAACTGGCGCGTCTCGCCCGCCGGCCCACACCTTCGCTGAGCCCCGTCCCGCCATGACGTAGATGGTCTCGTCGTACAGGTGCCTCTCCGGGTTCAGCGAGCCCCCCGGCGGAATCTCGGCAACCCAGAAGCCGGTGACGCCCTCCTGGCCCAGGAGGTCAACGTATGCTCCTCGGCCACCCATACGTGGCCAGGGCGCCAACTCGACGTCCATGAGATTGGAGATCCCCTGCCCGCCGTGGATCGGAATCCCCTCGCTGGCGATGAACGTTTGATAGCCGGACGTCTTCGGCCGTTGATTGGTGTCCCGTGCCATTGATTGACTCCCTAACCGTCATTGGACCCATTATAGGCCGTGCTATACTCGGCCCGCCGCACCGCACCGCTCGAGGAGGTCGTCATGCGCATGGATCACCCGCGTGGGCGCGCCCGGTGGGCCGCGCTGATCCCGGGGGACCGTTCTCCTCGTGAGCTGTGCGCCCGCGACATCTCCTCCGCAGTCGCCGAGCGAGGCGGCCCGCGCGTCATCATCAGTGGGCGCAGCGTCTCAACCGAAGGGCACGCTGAAGATTGCCTACGCGCGCGAACCGGAGACTCTCAGCCCGAAGTTCCTGGGCGGTGGCGGCGCCGGCGAATTCGCATGGATCTTCAACTCAACTTTGACGTATTTCGACTACGCGGGTACTCCGCACCCGATGATTGCGCGGGAGATCCCAAGCCAACAGAACGGCGGCTGGGTGATCAATCCAGACGGGTCCATGATTACCACCTACCACCTGCGAGAGAACGCGCGCTGGCATGATGGGGCCGCCCTTACCGCTGACGACTTTATCTTTGCCGCCACTGTGTACCTCGATAGAGAGATCTCAACGGTGAACCGATCGCCCGAAGACCTGATGACGCGAGTCGAGGCGACGGATCCTCATACGCTGGTCATTCATTGGAGAGAGACGTTTCCTGGCGCCAGTGTCCTGGGCTACCAGCAGCTGAATCCATTGCCTCGCCACCTGCTCGAAGAGAAATACCGAACGAACAAGGCCAACTTCTCCATCGGCGAGGAATGGACCTCGGCGTACATCGGCAGTGGGCCGTTCAGGGTTGAGCGCTGGCTGCCTGGGTCGGCAATCACGGCGCACGCTTTCGCGAATTGGCTGCTCGGTCCACCGAAGATTGAGACGATCGAGGTTCGCTTTATCGCCGATCGCTCCGCGATCATCGCTAACCTGCTCTCCGGCGAGATCGATCTGAGCACCAGCCCCGCGGTCCGAAGTGACGAAGCGGTGCTGCTCCGCGAACAATGGGGCCAGCGCGGCGACGGCTACATCAAGACGTGGGAGACCCGGCTCAGCTTCATGGACTTCCAGTTCCGCGAGGTAGCGGGCTGGCAGCGCGCCGTGACGGACGCTCGGGTGCGGCGGGGACTGATGCACGGGCTGGATAGACAGGGGATGGCAGAGGTCATTAGCCTCGGTTTGGGCTCGTCGGCCGGACCGACCCTCTGTTCCCCGAGGTGGATCGGATCATTGCCAAGTACCCGTTCGACCCCAATCTGGCGGCTGCCGCCTTCGCGGAGGCCGGCTGGCGACGTGCGCAGCCAGGCTCATTCCTGACCAACGCCGAAGGCCAGACGCTCGATATCGACATCTGGTCGAACGAGGAGAAGGAAGGCGCGATCATCGCCGACAATTGGAAATCCGCGGGCGTCAACTCGAACCCGTATCGAATCCCTCAGGCACGGCAGCGCGACCTCGAGCACCGAAACAGCTTCCCGGGGACCAATACGGGTTCTCGGAGTATCCACTCCGAGAATTTCGATTTCGTTTCTGACGAGCTGCCCAAGCCGGAGAACGGCTGGCTCGGCTCGAACCGCGGCAGCTTCGTCGATCCTGAGATCGATCGCTTGCACGGCCTCTGGACCACATCGCTGCGCGAGGACGAGCGGCGGGCTGCGCAGCTTGCGCTCCACAAGCGCATGTCCGAGCTGATCGGATTCGGGCCCCTCTACTACGGCGTCGAGGTTATCATCGCATGGAATCGAGTCAAGGGACCGGTGGGGAACTATGGCCCACAGGTTGGCGTCACCTGGAACGTCTACGAATGGGAAGTGACGAGCTAGTCAGCAGGCGTAGCGAGAGTTGCAGCGTGCCAATCTGAGAAAAAAGGCCCCGTGACAACCGTGACAACCGTGACAACCTTTGGAAATGGGCAGGCGAATAACGCCAGCGGAGCGCGTGAAGGCGAGCGCGCCTGGGAGGAATGCTGTGGCAGCGACTGAGACCCAATCAATAGACAATCAGCGGCTCAAGCGCGAGCGGGTCGAGCGGATTCAGGCAGAGATGAAGAGGCTTGGCGTGGGCGGTCTCTACATCTCCGATGCCGTTTACCTGCAATATGTCCTGAGCGCAAAGATTCCGGGCGCCAAGGTGTTCGTGCCCGCGACAGGTGATCCGATTGCACTGGTGCGGGGCCGGGATGTCGGCTACGTCGCCATGGTCCACGAGCGGATAGCGGCGCCCTTCTACAACAACACCTGGGAGCCTCAAAACGACGCCAAGATCCCACGTTTCTCACAGGGGATCGCGGATCTGATGGCGCAGAACGGCGCGGCTGGAGAGAGGCTGGGCATCGACACCCTCGAGGCGCCAGCTTTCATGGCGCTGCTGCAGCAGGGCATTAACGTGACGGATGCGCGCCCGATTATGGAGTATGCCAAGTCGATCAAGACGCAGGACGAGATCACCGACTACCGCCAGATTGGCCAGCATTACAGGACCACCTACACGGCGTTCCGCGATGCGATTCAGCCCGGCAGGACGGAGAAAGAGCTAGCCGCCATCGTCATGTCCACGTGGCATCAGGTCGGCGGCGACGAAGTCCGACAGCTCAACGTCTGTTCCGGGGAGCACATGAACCCGTGGCGCCGCTGGCCGACCACGCGGGCGCTCAAAGCTGGCGAATTGGTGGGCATCGACTTCCACGGAAGGAGCGAGGCCGGGCAGATGGGGGACGTATCGCGCACCTTCATGGTTGGTGATCGCCCGTCTACGGCGCAACGCGACCTGTACGCGCGAGCATTCGACTACCTCGACGCCGTGACGGACCTATTCCGCGCGGGCCGACCGCTCCCAGAGCTCCTGGCCTCAGTGCCCAAGGTGCCCGACAGCTACCGAGACCAGCTCTGGAACTACAACGTGGCACACCCAATCGGCATGACTCCGTCGGGCTACCCGATGGTGCACCCGGACCGGCCGCCGGTCGACGATGTGCTCCGCACAGACATGGTGTTCGCAATCGAGTCGTACTTCGGAGAGAAGGGGGGCGAGTTGGCGGTCAAGGCGGAGCACATGATCCGCGTCACCGACGGCCCGCCGGAGATCTTCGACGCGCAAGTTCCCCAGGACCCGACGCTTCGCGGCTAGGGAGAGAGACGACCATGGCGCCACCATTCGCAGACATGCGTGAGTTCATCGACACGCTCGAGGCCAACAACGAGCTGCGCGTGATCAAGAACGCCGACTGGGACCTCGAGATCGGCACGATCTGCGAGCTGAACTACGAGCAGAAAGGGCCAGCCCTGCTGTTCGACGACATCAAAGACTACCCGACGGGCTTTCGGGTCCTCGCCGAGAGCACCTGGGGCGTGCGCCGCGCAATGCTCGCGCTCGGGCCTCCACCTGACACCAGCATCGACGAGGGCCTCGCCGCGTACGAGAGGCGGGTCGCCTCCTACAAGCCGGTCGCGCCGGTCGAGGTGCAGACCGGTCCCATTTACGAAAACAGCTACTGGGTAGACGACATCGACCTGCTGAAGTTCCCTA
>JAERMM010000181.1 GCA_016844585.1 Chloroflexota bacterium
TGGTCACGTGATCGTCGACGAGTGCCACCACATTCCCGCGGTCTCCTTCGAGCGGGTCCTATCCGAGGTCAAGGCCCGCTTCGTCACCGGCCTCACGGCAACGCCGCGGCGGCGTGACGGGCTCCACCCCATCCTCGAGATGCAGATCGGACCCGTCCGCTACGCGGTCGACGCGAAGAGTCAGGCGGCTCGGCGTCCATTCGAGCAGCGGCTGATCGTGCGTGAGACCGCCTTTACGGGCGCGTCTCTGGACCTGAACCGCGGCATCCAGGCTCTCTATGGGGCGCTGGCCGCGGACGAGCAACGGAATCGCGTCATCCTCGACGATGTCATTCACGCCCTCAAGGAGGGGCGGTCACCCCTCCTCCTCACGGAGCGGAAGGACCACTTGGAACACTTGGCGACCCAGCTTCGGCCCTTAGTCGAGCACCTGGTGGTTCTTCGGGGCGGCATGACGGCGAGCGAGCGGCGTGAGGTGGCAGCCCAACTTGCCAACATTCCGGATTCCGAGCCCAGACTCGTCGTCGCCACAGGTCGTTACATCGGTGAGGGCTTCGATGACGCGAGGCTCGACACGCTCTTCTTGACCATGCCCGTGTCGTGGAAGGGTACCCTGGTCCAGTACGCCGGTCGGCTCCACCGCCTACACCCCGGCAAGACGGAGGTCCGTATCTACGACTACGTGGATCGTGAAGTCCCGATCTTCCTGCGGATGTTCGACAAGCGACTCCGCGGCTATCGTGCGATCGGCTATGCACGCGACCCGGTGGCCTTCGAACACGATGCGCATTCCAGCGAGGTTACCGGCAACCGGTCGAGTGCCAAGACTCCACCGGTCGCGGCTCCGGCAAAGGGACGCCGGATCACTTCGGCTGGTTCGATCCGCCGCCGACGTCGTTCAGCGAGAGACTCTGAGTCCACCACGGACGCGCAGGACTGAACGGGACTGCTCCGCCGGAACGGGCCAACATACCGTCTGGGCCCCGAAAGATGGAACTGCGGCTTGCTCATGCCCACCGCTCAGAGACATGCCGCGTCATTATCGGGGTTTTTGAGGTTTTTACCAATATTTACAGTGTCTTAGGTGGACTATAGTTTTATGATGTTCATGTTTGAGTAATGTTCACGTATCGTGTACAGTATAGAGAGCTGAACGAGCTAGTTTCGCGTTCATAATTACGACCAGTTCACGTAACGTGGACACAGCATCAAGATGAACACGGAGATTTGCCATGAACCAGGCGACGCAACTACGCGAGCGGGAAATTAGACTCTTGGACGACGCGCTTGCCGCATTAACGCGCACCACTGGACTTACCGCGGCGATCGTTACACGCGAGCCACTGCGTGCGACGGGGGCCCGCGCTGACGCAGACATCCAGATCGAAGCGAATGGAAAGCGATTCCAGTTCTTTGCCGAGATCAAGACCATCGATCGGGCAGTCGCGCTAGCCACGGCCAAGAACCAACTCGCACCGCACGGCAACAGAGGCGTGCTCGTCGCACCCTACATTACGGCCGAGCTCGCGAATCACTGCCGTAACACACTCGACCTTCACTTCATTGACACTGCCGGCAACGCTTACTTGCGGGCACCAGGCCTTTACGTTTTCGTCCATGGTGAGCGCCCCCCGAAACTCCAAGAAATGAGAATGGGCACTCGCGGCGGAGGCACTGCGACCGCCCTGCGAGTCGTATTCGCGCTGCTCTGCAATCCAGAACTTCTCAACGCGCCGTACCGGGAAATCGTTGCAGCGGCAGGTGTCGCGCTGGGTGCAGTTGGCTGGGTCTTCTTCGACCTCCAGGGCCGCGGCTACATCACAGGTGGCTTGCGGAAGCACAACCGCCGCCTGCTAGAGCCTGCCCGCCTGCTCGACGAATGGGTTACCAATTTCCCGATCAAGCTGCGCCCGAAGCTCAATCCTCGCAGATTCCAGGCCCCCGACCCCGGCTGGTGGCGACAGGCGCGCCTCGAAGCTGGGGCGCGTTGGGGAGGCGAAATCGCTGCGACAAAACTAACTGACGATCTCAAACCAGCGACCTGCACTATCTACGTACATCCAGAGAACGCCCGCGAGGCTCTCCCCGCACTCGTCAAGCAACACCACCTGCGTGCTGACCCGCACGGAAACGTCGAGATCCTCGATACGTTCTGGAATTTCCAACCTAAAGGGACTCAACCCGACCTCGTGCCACCGCTGCTTGTCTATGCTGACCTCATGGCCACATTCGATCCGCGCAACCTGGAAGTCGCAAGAAAGATCCGCGGAGAACATATCGACGATGCTCTTCGTCGCGCCTGAGCGCCCCGTCGCTCCGATGACGCTTGCAGTCCTGACGCTCGTGGATCGCATTGCACGAGAGCTCGCGCTCGACTACTTCGTGACGGGTGCCACGGCGCGGGACTTTCTCCTATACGGTGTCTTCGGCCTCGACACCGGCCGGGCGACGCTGGATGTGGACCTCGCTGTAGCTGTCGACGACTGGAAGCAATTCGACGCGGTCAAGGTACGCTTTCTCGAGACAGGAGCATTTACCGCCGCTGGGGATGTGATGCACAGGCTCTTCCATCGAGGAAGCATAGGACAAAGAGGCTATCCCCTCGATCTCCTTCCCTTCGGTGGCATAGAGCAACATCCGAACCAGATCGCCTGGCCTCCAGACCTATCCATCATCATGAATGTGGCTGGCTACCGTGAAGCGCTTGCCGCCGCGGTGGAGGTCGAGGTCCATCCAGGCCTCGTCGTACACGTCGCATCGTTGGCGGGCCTTGCCATATTGAAGTTGTTCGCCTGGGCCGACCGCGGGGCTGCCAATCCCAAGGACGCCCTCGATTTTGCGGCGCTGTTGAGCCAGTACAGTGCAGCCGGCAACGAGGATCGACTCTTCACCGAAGAGCTTGGCCTCCTGGAGGACCTCGCCTACAATGTGGATCTCGCCGGCCCGCGCCTCCTCGGCAAAGATGCCGCTCGTGTAGCCACACGCGAGACTAGAAACAAACTCCTCGCACTACTTGACGATGCAGAATGCCTGGACCGGCTCGTTACAGACATGGCAAGAGCTTTTCGGGGCGCCGACGATCCTATCGCCAAGGCCGAAGCCTCGGTCGTACAGTTCAGAACGGGATTGCGGGAGATTTGACCCTCCATCACGGCGCAGGTTCTTTGTAGAATCGAACCCTGACTCTTGCGCGATGAGGGGCAAGCCGTAAAAGCGAAATCGGGCGCTCCCGATGCTCTGAAAGCGCCCGATAGGAAGTGGTGGGCCGTGGAGGACTCGAACCTCCGACCCGCTGATTATGTCAGCGTGCAGCCTCTCCCGTCACTCCATGACGGGGTTCCTGTCGCATCGGTCCACTCGATGGTGCTCTTGTCTCCCACGGCGTCTTAGAACCACCCCTTGTCCCGCAAGACTTCCCACGCGCGGCCGATCTGTCCGGCCGAGTAGGCTCGCTTACGGTCACCCCACCGATAGACGTGCTCGACTACTTCGCTGGCTGTCTTTGCATTCTCGCGAGTTACTACCCAGTGCACCGTTGACAGCAGCTCTAGGCCAAATGGTGTTTCGAAGCCTTCGACGACCTTCGCCACGCGAGCGAAACGGTCGCTGGTCTCAGGATGATCGGTAAGAAAGGCAGTCGCGTCCCTCACCGCTCCCGGCACCAATTCAAGCTGCCTCTCTGGGTCGTCGCCCCCATCGGCATAGCCTGAGACGAAGTGGCCCTCAATGCTGGTGAGAACCTGCCGGAGGTTCTCAGCATAAGGTCCATAGGGCGCTTTCACATACCGCAGACGTAGTGGCTCTCCTGCCTCCTGCATGAAATAGGTAAGCTTGTGAACCTCCAAGAGCGAAATGAACGGGTCCATCAGGCCGGCGAGATATCTGTCCATTAGGCCAATCAACGCGGCACGCCCAGGCGTCATCTTCGGCGGGTTGGCAGATTTCGCCATTGCCTTAGCGTCCGGTGCGCCGGAAGGCTCGAACACGAGGATCCGCACATCTGGAACCGCCTCAAGGGCTCCTACGATTCTGGACCGCACATCACGCCAGTCGAGGCCACCCAGGCCGCACCCGAGCGGAGGAATTGCTAGTGATCGAATTCCGCGGCGCTTGATCTCATCGACCAGCGCAGTAAGCCCCGCTTCGATGTCGGCCACTTGGCTCCGGCCGCGCCAATGCCGCTTGGTCGGGAAGTTGATGATGTAACGGACCCCCGCAAGCTGGCGGGTCTCGAATACGAACATTCGCCCGGGCTCCACCTCATGACGGTGGCACGCAGCCCGATATGCGTTGTAATTCTCTGGGAAGGCCTTACGGATCTGCAGCGCAATCCCGCGCCCCATGATGCCGACGCAGTTAACCGAGTTGACGAGCGCCTCAGCGGCCGCCGAGAGGATGTCACCCTGTCTGAATTCAATCACAACTGATCCTCCCTTCACACATAGTACCAATCCCGTCGAAGGGCAACAGGGGGCCGATGCCCGGCTGCCGCTATCGCAGCTTCGGCGCGCGCCTTCATGCCAGCGGAAATCACACCGACTCGTGATACCAGCATCCAAGGGACTTCCCCCTCGCGCCCACGTTGACAGGCCCTCCTTTGCAATCGCTGCGTACCGTATTCCGGTGCGATCTAACGTCAGAGGAGGTCCAGCGGCGAGGGAGCTTCGCGAAGGACAAGAACGGCTTCGCTGATGACCTGATCCTCGACGCGCATGGTGGCGCGATAGAGGCTCACGGAGGCCCGCCGCTCGAACGACAACTGAGTGGCCGTATGCGGGGGCCCGTCGAGAACCACCGCCAGCCGCGCGCGAAGAGGGACAGGCCCACGCACATACAACCCACCGGCCACGGAGGCCCATGGGAGCGTCGTGCGATGGATCGTCAGCGGATCTTCCCCCTCGTAGCGCAGGAAGCGAACCGACAGGCCTCGGGCATCATCCGAAGGGGCGCTGCGGTTGGCTTCGATCCAGAGCGAGTCGATGCCGACCAGATCGGCGACGAGTTCGGGGTGCCAGCCGTGCCAGGCAATGGGCCCCCCGGCGTCGCCTGAGCCTCGCAGCGGCCATACCTGCTGGCTCCCCAAGGTCCCGAGCGCGACCAGGAATCCTCGTCGGTTCATGGTCTTGCGCTTGCCTTCAGGGTTGCGTGTCGCCCGGTGGGCCAGGGGCGTCGTCTTTGGCCCGGGCTCCGGAGGGGCAGAGCAGCCCGCCCTCGAAGATCCGGTCGAGGTAACGGTGCACGGCCTCGCCGATGTCCCAGAGGAGCCTGGACTCCGAGGTGACCGGCGGCTCGCCGGGCTCCAGCCGATAGAGCTCGAGGGCCGGCTTGAGCAGCCCGCGAGCTGAGGAGCAGTGCTGGTTCGGCGCGTCGAGCAGATCGATCTGCACGATGCAGTCGCCCTGCTCCCAGGAGCCCCGCTCGGGGTCGATGAGGTCGAGGGTCATCCGGTACTCGTCCCGCCCGAGTTTCCGAAGTTGCCGCAGTCGCACTTGCATGGCCGTTTCCTCCCTTCCTGCGTCCAGGCTACCGGGCCTATGTGCGAACTAGCGCCACAGCCGTTTGGGATGAAGTCTTGCGGGTTTCGACGGCACTCCCCTATGCTCAGAGCATGCGGTCGAAC
>JAERMM010000182.1 GCA_016844585.1 Chloroflexota bacterium
ACTGTATTAGAGGACCGGCTGCAAAAGTCAGAGGTAAGGCTGACTCGCCTGGCCATTGATTCGAGCATCCTGCCCGGCGCCATCGTCGAATCGGTGCGTTCGATGCTCTCAGAATCCACTCCTCCAGACATACTCTTGCTCTTGGTTGGCTATCCTGAGCCGCTGGGGGGCATCGTGCGTGAGCTGCAGGCGCAGCGGTTGGCGCCAGACATCCTATCGCTCGGGGACCCAGCGGGGCGGGTGGCTGATCCCGGCTGGTGGAACGTAACGGGTCCACGGGCAGTCGGGGCCTCGTTCCTAGCGTATCAACGCCCCGGCGTTCTCCCTGGGGAAGGACGACAGGTAGCACTGCGCTTCGAGGAGCGGTTTGGGCGCGAACCGAGCTTCGTCGCACTGGAGGGCTACGACAGTATCTGGGTTCTTGCCCGCGCGATCGAGGCTGCCGGCGGCGACTCTGCCCCAGAGGCAGTGTGCTCGGCGCTCCGTCGGCTCGAAGTCGAGGCCACCCGGGGCAGGCTCGAGTTCTCTACCGAGCCGGACGGGATTGTCCACCAGCAGTGGGCCTGGCCTCCTGTTAGCGTGGTCGCCTACGACCACCGGTACCAGCAATTCTCCTCCGCAAATCTTCTCTGGCAAGGGTAGGTGTATTGAAGGACCGGGGCAAATGAACGGCTGACTGCGTCAGCAACTGATTGGCTGCACAGGTCACCCAAATGCCGTACTGCCCTCACCCCCATGGCCTATACTGGCCGCGGTGGCCGCCGCGGCGCCGGGAGATCCTGCTCCCACTCGTACACGTTCCAGCTCCAGTCGGCCTCGGGCACGGACTCCTGGGGGCCCTTCAGCTCAGAAACAAAGGCGAGAGATCAGGGCATGGGCGCCGCGCTCTCATGCATGCGAACGTCTCCGCGTCGAGCGCCGTGGCTTCCTCGTCGTGGCCGTATATTCGTCGTCGTATACAATGCAGAACGACGGATACGTGAGTGAACCGGGAGTTTTGATTCATGCGTGCAGTGCGCAGCGTGCGCTTCTGGGAGCGGGTGGACGATGGTGTGCACGCCCTTGCTCGGCACACGGGACGGGACGTGTCGTCCGTGGTAAATGAGCTGCTGGACGAAGCTCTCAAGATGCGTCGCATCCCAGGGATTGTCTTCACCGACACTCAAAGGGGCCGAACGGCTCGGCTGGGTGGCACCGGCCTCGCTGTGCACGAGATCGTGCGAGCCTACCGCGATGTTGACCGAGATTGGGAACGTCTGCGACAGGCATATCATTGGCTGTCGGATATCCAGCTCCGGAGGGGGCTAGCGTACGCCGAAGCGTATCCAGAGGAAATCGAGGACCGGCTAGCTAGAGACGATCAATGGACACCCGAGCGCCTCTGGGAAACGTATCCATTTATGCGTCCTGAGCTGCGGTGAGGGTCTACCTCGACGAAGACATATCGCCGAAGGTGGCAGCGATCGCACGCGGCCTTTGTGGACTGGACGTCATCAGCGCCCACGACATTGGAGCGCTCGAGTGGGACGATGACGTGCAGCTACGTTACGCTGCTGACCAGAATCGTTGCATTGTCACACGCAACCGTGATGATTTCATCGCAGCGACGGTGTCCGCTTACGAGGCGCAGGGCCCTCACGCGGGCGTTCTCATCGTCCCTCGAACGTTGCCGAACGACCATTTCTCAGCAATCGCTGCCGCCCTGTGCGCACACGCTGCGCGGTTCCCGGACGGCCTCCGACCCTATACCCTCGATTTCCTCCGCCGCCCCGCCTAGCCTTGCGGGTAGGCGTGCTGCTCCTCGCGTCCTGCGCCGCTCCGGTGACCCAGCCACCATCGGCTGGCCAGGCCCGCCCTAATGGAACTCCCACTCGTACACGTTCCAGCTCCAGTCGGCCTCGGGCACGGACTCCTGGGGGCCCTTCAGCTCAGAGACGAAGGCGATGGGGATGGCGTTGAAGTAAAGCGAGATGCCCGGCGCCTCTTCCGTAAAGATCTTCGCCATCTGGATGATCCCGCGCTGGCGCTCGGCCGGGTTCAGCGCGACCGTGAACGCCTCGGACAGGCGATCGAGTTCCGGGTTCGACCATCCGCCCCGGTTGTTGCCCGTCCACCGGTTCTCAGGCCGGGGGATCTGGTCGCTAGTGAAGCGCGAGAGGGCCACCTCGCCCTGCGGGCTGCTGAACGAGAAAATCGAAGGGAACGAGGCTCGGACCTGCGAGTCCTGCGCCTGCGCGGCCGGCAGGATCGCCTCTTGCATGTCGAACCCCGCCTGGCGCCAACCGGAGGCGAGAATCGCCTGCTCTTGCTCTTGCTGCGTGGCCGCGTTGGTCTTGGCCTCGAAGCTCACGATTCTCCCGTCCGACCCGGCGTAGGCGGCTTCGCCCGTCCGGGAGAAGCCGGCCTAGCGCATGAGCTGCTCACTGCGCCGAAGGTCGTAGGGGTACTTGGTGATCGAGCGCTCGAGCTCCGCATAGTAGCTGACCGAGGGAGCAACGATCGTGTCGCCCACGATGTTCGCCCCCTCGAACATCGCGTCGTTCAGCGCAATGC
Organism: Chloroflexota bacterium; assembly: GCA_016844585.1. Classification (GTDB taxonomy): domain Bacteria; phylum Chloroflexota; class UBA6077; order UBA6077; family SHYK01; genus JAERMM01. The sequence goes on from JAERMM010000182.1 coordinate 2,554, forward strand.
GATCGATGGCGTGGGCGAGGGCGCGGCGGACGCGCAGGTCCAGAATGGCGCGTGGGCTCGCCACCTCCGGCCGGAGCTGGAAGTAAGACGCGCGCCACAGGTTGGGTTTGGAAAGGATCATCCCGCCACTGCGGGGGCCCCACTCCCGCATCAGCACCCGCGTCTGCTCGAAGCGGATGGAGTCATCCGAGGCGAAGTGCACCTCGCCGGCCAGCGTATTCGAGAGGGTGGTATTCGCGTCTGAAATGAAGACCATCTTGACTCGTTCGATCTTCGGACGGCCGAGGATGTGCCCGCCAAAGGCGACGGCCTCGATAAAGGCGCCTGGCTCCCAACGATCGAGCCTGTACGGACCGAGCCCCACGTAGTCGCGCGTCCAGTACGGGTGGCCCGCGAACGCGTCGAAGGCCCCGCTCCCGCTCGCGTCTCGGAAGCTATCTGCAAGGAGATGGCGCGGCAGCGGCCCGAATTCGCCTCCGCCGCCGCTGCCCGCCCCCACCACGTCCGCCTGGGCGTAGGGCCGGAGCCAGCGGACTTCAAAGGTTCGGTCTCCCGTTGCGACGACGTCTGCCATCACGCTCATCGGCGTCGACCGCGACTGGCCTAGGTCCGGCGTGGCGTAAACCTGGTAGGCGAAGACGAAGTCCTCGGCGCTGAGCGGCGTCCCATCATGCCAGATGACGTTCGAGCGGAGACGGAAGGTGGTGACCATCCGTCCATCAGGCTCGACCTGCCAGCTCGCGGTGTCGAGCGCCGGGATGGCCTCGACCAAGTATGGGTGCCATCCCCCCTTGCTGTCCAGGAGCGCCACGCCCGCATTGAATAGGCGCCGGCTGGTTTCGAGGGTCACGCCAGCTTGCTGAAGGGACTTGGCGGCGATGGTTTGCGGCTCCACGCGCACGGAGATCACCAGGGTGCGGCGCGCCTCGCCGGGAGGCTGCTGTACGGGGTCTCGGGCAGCTGGGCCAGGCTGCGGCCCGGAGGTGCAGGCCATAAGGGCGGCGAGCGATATGATCAGCGAGGCAGAACGATCGAACCTGCCCATTTCGGCTCCTTACCGGCGTCTGGTGGCCGCGAGATCATCTCTTCCGACTACGCTAGGTCCCAATAGCCAACAGCCATGCCCATAATACCACGGTAAAATGGCTCGTAGTGAAGGAGCTCCGGGGTTGAATTACCGACGGCGCCGAGCCCCGTTACGGTCGGAGCTCGACAAATCCAGCCGCGGTGAAATCGCCGTCGAAGGCCAGCGCCTCCGCGATCCGCAAACTTCGCATGGTGACGAAGCTGGTAGCATCAACAAACGAGTAGGGACGCTCGTCGTGACGGCATAGCCAAGCCCATGCTTCCACTTCAGTAGGTGCGCCTACGTGGATCACGGTAAGTCGAGTCGAATGCGCCGCACTGTCAACAAAATCACGCGCGGCCGCATGCCCGATGCGGCGCCGCAGAAATGTCCAGGTCTCGCCCATGACATGGTTGGTGGTCAGAAGTGCGTGGGTCGACTCCTGCCATAAGGTCCGAGCATCAAAATGATGGCCGTCGCGTACAACCTGCGCGCAATCCAGAACGACGTGTCGACGAACCTCACCCGTCGTAGACCACCCTGTCGACATCGCCGGATTCTTCGTCATAACGACCAACCAGTCCGTCAAGTGGATCTACTTTCGGCCCGCCCGTGGCTAACTTCTCCGCCACGAACTGCCGAATCAGGGCAGCTTTTGAGGTTCTCTCTCGAAGCGCCCGCACAGCGAGCGCATCATCCATCTCGGCCTCGATGTAGATCTGCGGGCGTTTCATGACTGGAGTATACATCTACAAACATACATGTACAGCGCCCATCATGATGACACACGCGCCTGCTAGACGAACGAACACATCCCAACAAGGAACACCGGCGCGCATAACTAGGCTGTCGTTCTAACAAGGCCGTCGTTCTGCGCGCTTGGTGAGATAGCTCTTGCTACAAGCGCTCCGCTAGGAACCGCATCAGTTTGGGCGCGAAAAAAGAGGAGTAGCTCTGTGGATCGTCCAAGGGCTCGTGCACCCAATAGTGTGGCGCTCCTTGAATTGGAGCGGTGCGGACGAAACCGTTCGCTCGCTTGAGCGCGGTGACGAACGGAATCGACTGCGTCTCAGCGTCCACTACGTCATCGGCCGTTCCCCATACTACCAAGAAGGCAGCGCCGTTGTTGTCGAACTTGGTCCAGCTGATCGGCGACGCCTCATAGAAACGATCGCGGATCTGCATTGGACTCCCTCCCAGGTACGCCTCGGTGATCTGGTCTTCGGGTCGCTCGAGCTGATCATGCTCCCATTGACGAAGCAGATCAAAGACACCGTAGATAGGCACGGCGACACGCAGACGCGTACTGACGCCAAAATACTGATCGTCGACGTACGGGCTGGCCAGCTTCGGGGAGTCACCAGAGAGCGCGAGCAACGCAGAAAGATGGCCGCCGGCCGAATCCCCCATCACGCCAATGCGCTCAGGGTCAATCTTCAACGCGCCACATTTGCCTCTCATGAATTGGATGGCGGCTTTGACATCGTGCACGTTCTGTGGGTAGGTTGGCAGGCTCGGCGCGGCCAGACGGTAATCGACGGAGAACACGACGTAGCCATGTTCTGCCAGGTACGGCCCCCAATGTCGATAGGTAGCGCGCGAGGACTGCTTCCACGCGCCGCCGTGGATCACCAGCAGAGCGGGATAGGAGCCCGTGGCCACAGGGCTGTAAAGATCGCCGAGCAGAGAAACACCGTCATGACATGCGTATTCGATTCCGGGCTGGATCTCAATGGCGACCATCGGGCCTCCTGTGGTCGACTCTAAAACAGCTCTTTCCAGCGATTGCGAATGCGGGCGCGTAATTCAGGCCCGTTGACCGCCACTGGCGGGAAGTCCTCGATCCACTCGTAGGGACGACAGGCATTCAGCACCAGATTATGCGCTGTATAGCTATGCCGCCCGTGCTCCGCGTTCGGATCGGAGCGGCCGTCCGGCGGGATGCGCGGGTCCAGCTGCCAGACCGCGGTGCCTGGTACGACCGTGACCCATTCGCTATGTCTATATCGTCGTCGACGATCACCCAGATGTGGTGGCCGTTGTATTGGTCACCACCCGGGACCAGCACTTTGACGACATCCTCGACGTGCCCGGCGTACATCTGCTTCAGCGCCACCACGCGCAGCGAGGGGTAGGCGAGGGTGTAGACGCGCTGCACCCCCGGGATATTGGCCTTCTCCAGGGCGCGCATCGAGGAGATGTCATCCCCGCCGAGATAGGTGAAGTAGCGGCAGCCCACCGGGCGGAGCGGCGGGGCGCCGAAGATAATCGGATCGTTGCGATGGTAGATCGCCGCCACCTCGACGATGGTCTCGGGCCGTCGCCCGTGGGCGTAGTACCCGGTCCACTCGCCAAACGGACCCTCAGGAACGACCGCCTCCTCGGGTGAGGGCATGAAACCCTCGATCACGATCTCGGCCGTGGCTGGCATGGGCAGGCCGGTGACTTTCCCGAGCACCACTGGATAGGCGCTGCCGTGGATGTAGCCTGCAACCTCGAATTCTGACATCCCGGTTGGGGTGCGGAAGGCATTGGGGCCGGCCAGCGCGGTCAGCACCGGCTCCTGGCCCACTGAGATCACCACCGGGCACTTCTCGCCGCGGGCCCAGTAGGCGCGGCGCATCTGGTCTGCGTCCTTGCCGTGTTCGATAAAGAGGGTGCAGGTGCGCTTGTCGTGGACCGAGACGCGGTAGGCGCCGCTGTTCACCACGCCGCTGTCCGGGTCACGCGTGATGACGCAGACCGCGGTACCGATGTAGCGGGCGCCGTCGTTCTCGTGCCACTTCGGCGTAGGGAACTTGAAGAGATCGATGGCATCGCCTTCGAGCACGTTCTCCATCACCGGTCCAGTCGCCAGCTCTTGCACCGGGATCGGCTTGATCGATTCGGTGACCGCGCGCCACTGGGCGGTGACATC
>JAERMM010000183.1 GCA_016844585.1 Chloroflexota bacterium
GCCGATAGGGAACTCCTCGACCCGTGCGCCGATGGCCCGCCAGTAGGTGGCAACGACGCTCTGCACCTTCAGAACGTCCCTCGTGCCGGCGATCTGCACTTCGAACTTGTCTCCAGCCTGATTTGTGAGGATGCCATCAGGGCCCCGTGTCCACCCCACCTCGACCAGGACCTGCTGCGCACGACCCGGGTCATAGGGAAAGGGCGGGATCGAGGACTCGAGCTGGGCGCGCAGCTCGTGCTCCGGGAAGAACCAGCTGTCCGCGGGTGGTCCAAGGCCCTGCCCGATCGACTGGGCGATCTCGCCGCGGTCGATGGCATGGTAGAAGGCTCGGCGGACGGCGACGTTGGCCAGCCCGTTGAGCGGGCGAGCCATTTCGAGCCGGTGCTGCGTCTCGACCGTATTGAACCGCCCCGACAGATTTCCCTCAACTCGATTGCCGGTGCCCTCCCAGCGGCGCTTCACTTCGAGCGCGGCGTCCAGGTCGAAGTTGAAGGCGGGGATCAGATCGAGTTCGCCGGCCAGGATGGTCGCGATCATGATGTTCTCATCCGCGATGAACTTCACGATGATGCCATCAAGACGCGGCCGCCCCTTGAAATAGTCGTCGAAGCGGGTGAACTCGAGGAACGCTCCGCGCTCCCAGCGGGCAACTCGATACGGTCCCAGGCCGACGAAGTCAGTCGTCATCCACGGGTGAGAGGGCAGGTTCGCTCTGTCGCGCAGGTATGCCTCCTCGAGCAAGTGGCGTGGCATGGGGGTGAGCCACGGCGCCTGGTTGGCGTCGGTGTAGGGCGCCGCCCAATTGATGACAAAGGTCTGTGGATCCGGCGTCGAGGCCGACTGCATGACGCGCAGCGCCGCTCCGCCCGCGTTCGGGACCTCCGGGTCTTTCATCACGGTGAAGGTGAACAACAGGTCGTCCGAGGACGATGGAGATCTGCTCCAGTGCGAGCTCCGGAAGCCAGGTGAATGCCTCATTCTCCACAGTCAGCCGGTTGTGGCCAATAGAGTTGAGGGCGTTGGTCCCGCCGCCGCGCGCGACGCGAACCAGATCGGTGTTCCAGGCATCCAACTCGCGGACGATCGCCACCCTCAGGACTTTTGGCGACCCCTGCCGCTCAGCCGGCTGGACGTCGCCCGTCTGCGCTGGCGCGGCGGGAGAAGGTCCCGGCACACACGCCGTGATAAGAAGTACGACGGGAACGATTGCGGAGCGACGAAGGCAGATCATTGGCACCACCCGCGAAGGCCACTGCTTGCCGCGGGTGGCGACATCCACAGCCATAACTGGGCTCTCCAAACCAAGTCGTGGTGCATGAAACCGTGCTCGTTTCCGTCCTGCCCGGACTTGCGGCTATCATAGCGGGCGTGACGTATTTGCGCACATTCGCGCCGACCCTTCGATCTGGCTCGAGCCCTGAGTGGACCGTCGGCAGGCCGTTGACGCGCGGCGGTGACTCTTACCGACAGACGCCCGACCAGGTGGTGTCGGCGTAGTCCTCGAAGCTGACCGGCCCCCTTATCACCTGGAACTGCGCCGCCTGCGAGATGATCCCTTCGGCGGACTGCCGCTGGAAGCAGCCGGTGCCCTGCTTCGCCTTCACGCTTGTCGCCACTTCGAGCAAGATGTCGCGAGGCAGGCTACCGTACACCTCTGTGCCCTTCGGGTTCTTGAGCATTGCGTCGACGATCTCCTGGGCGCTATGGGAACGCACCCACTCCGAGCCCCTCATGCTCGCCTTCACGAAGCCACCCACCAGCTCGGGCTTGTCTTTGATCAGGCTTTCCCTGACCATGAGGGGAGTGTCTTGCCAGGGATCGACACCGAACCACTGCTTGGTATGGTCGGTGTTGGCGGAGTCGATCAGACGGAAGGCCACCCCCTCCGCTAGCAGCCGGGACGCGACCGGCTCCCAGGCGGGAAACGCGTCGATCCGGCCGGATTGCAGGGACTGATAGATAACGGCCGCGTCCGCGCCGATGGGCGTGAACTGCAGGTCGTTGTCAGGGTCCAGGCCGGCCTTGCTCAACCAGAGCCGAGCCGCGAACCAGGCCAGCGAGCCGGGCGCCGTGAATCCGAGCGTCTTGCCCCGCAGATCGGTCACCGACTTCACCTGGTCCTTCAGCTCGTTTCGCACCACCAGGCTGAAGAGGGGTTTGTCCGAGAACGCCATCACGGCCTTCGCCGGCACCCCGGCCAGCCGATTGTTCGCGACCTCGGAGAGGCCCGTCAGGAGGAACTCCATGTCGCCGGCGATGAAGCCCTGGTTCAGGACAGCCCCCGAGCCGAGGATGTAGCCGTCGACCTCAATGCCCTCCTGGGCGAAATATCCGAGGCCCTCGGCGATCAAGACGGCCCAGGCAAACTCGGGAGCAGCGCCGCCGCCGAGCCCGACTTTCGGACGATGCGTGATGGGCTTGGGGGCGGCCGCAGGCTCAGGGGCGGCGGCCCCCGGAACGGCGGCAGGCGCGGGGGCCGCCGCCCTGGGGGAAGCGGCAGGCTCGGGCCCGCGGCATGCCGCGAGCGCGAAGGCGAGGGTCACTCCAAGCGTGAGTAAGGACCACCGGCGTCGCGCTGAAACGGAACTCGAAACGATCCTCACGATGACTACCTCACTTTGACTTGGTCGCGGTCCGCGAATGCCTCTTGGTTGATGGGTTGTGGTCCTGATCCGAAGCTGTAGAGCGTGGCGCTAACCGATCGCTTCGGGCCTCCAGCGGAGCAGGTACTTCTCGACCCGCTCCGTCACCTGCACGAGCACAAACCCAATAGCCATCAACAAGAAGATGATGGCAAAGACCCGCGCCGTATCCAGCACCCCAGTGGCGATGACGAGGCGATACCCGATGCCGGCGGTCGATCCGACGAACTCGCCCGTGACCGCTATCGCAAGAGAAAAGGCCACGCTCGTCCGCAGCGCTGCGAAGATCCAGCTCAACACTGACGGCAGGAGCACCATGCGCGCCAGGTGATAGCCGTTGCCCCCCATCACCCGCACGGCCCGAACCAGATCGGGATCCAGGTTGCGCACGCCGAGGTACGTGTTGAAATAGATGATGAAAACGATGGTGAACCAAACCAGCGCCACCTTTGACTCGATGCCCAGGCCAAACCAGACGATGAGCAGTGGCGCAATCGCCAGGCGGGGCAGGGAGTTCACTGCGGAGAAGATCGGCTCCAGGGTGTCTCCGACGATGCGGACGTATGCGAACCCAACGCCGAACACCACCCCGCAGACGATCGCCAGGACGAGGCCGTACAGGGCCGACAGCAACGTCTGGGTCACATCGCGACCCATGAGCCCGCTCGCGGAATAGGCGCTCAGGCTGGCGAAGGTATCCGATGGCGAAGCGAGGATCACCGGTGGCCACGCCCGCCACCCGAGCCCCAGGCCCCCGGTCGAGAGGTCCCACAAGAGATAGGATGCCCCGATCGCCAGGAGGCGGTAAACCCAGACCTTCACCGTGCGGTCCAGCGTGATTCCGCCGAGCCTGCCGGCGGTCATCTGTCGTAGCACGATCCCAAGGTTGGCCATTACTGCCACGCAAATCCTCCGAACAACTCACTCTGGCCTCGTCCCATCTTACCGTCAGACAAGCACGGACTGTGCCTCTTCAACCCTGAACTCGTTCGCCAGGGTTCGCCAGATCTTCAGATGGAGCTGCGCGAATTCATCCATGGTCTGGAGCGTGATCGGGTCGCGCGGGTACGGGAAGGGTACCTCGTAATCCCCCACCACGCTGGCCGGCCGGTGCGAGAAAACGAGGACCCGTTGCGCCATCACGATGGCCTCCCCGAGGTCGTGCGTCACGAATATGACGGTCCTCCGATTGCGCTGCCAGATCTCCGTCACCTCGCGCTGCAAGATCATCCGGGTGTGGGCGTCGAGACCACCGAATGGCTCGTCCATGAAGACAATCTCTGGGTCGTAGGCCAGGGTTCTGATCAGGGAGACTCGCCGCCGCATTCCCCCAGACAGCTTGTAGGGGAAGAAGTGTTCGAACCCCTCTAGCCCAACCAACTTGACCAACTCTTGCGCTTGCTCCCGCCGTTGAGCGGCCGGCGCTCCCTTGATCTCGAGACCGATCTCCACGTTCTGCAGGACCGTGCGCCACGGAAGGAGCGCATCTTGCTGGAAGACGTAGCCGAGCCGACCATGCCAGTCGGTCAGCTTGATTCTCTGGACGTCGTCGAGAAAGACGTTTCCTTCAACATGCGCTGCCTCTGGTGAAATGAGCCCGGCCAACGCGTTGAGAAAGGAGCTCTTGCCGCAGCCACTCGGACCAACGATAGCGACGAACTCCCCCGACTGCGCTTCGAGGTTGATATTGCTGAACGCCTCCACACTGCCGTATCGCAGGCTAAAGTGGTCGGTTCTTAGTCGCGCCACCTCAAGCCTCCGCTCAATCCGCGAATTGAGCACATTGTGCCACTCGTGGTACCCAGCGTCCAACATTCGCGGTGCGTATCCAGTCACCCATCGGCATTCTCGCCGCTAAAAACTCGGTGAACTGCCTTCCGTCAAGCTATTCCGCCAGCCGCAACATTGCGTCAAGATGCGGGACTGCTCGACGAGCCAGTTGCCCTTTGCCTACTCCGGGCTCGGCACCTGGTGGGACATGTAGACCTCTTTGCGCTCGCGGGCCGACTGCATGATGCCGAGGACCACCTCGAGGGTAGCCTCTCCCCAGCGGCCGCCGTGGAACACCGGGCGGTCCTCCATCACGGCGCTGTAGAGCTCTTCCAGCTCGGCTGCCCGCCCGCGCTCACCATCGGCGACCGGGACCTCCCATTTGGCCTCGTCTCCGTAAATGTAGAGCCCATGGAGGGACTGGCGGACATCGCCATGCTCGCAGCTCACGATGGTCAGGCCAAAGTGCGCCTGGGGCCTGTCGCCCTCCACTTGGCGTGACCGCTCGTCTCCGCCACCGAAGCGCTGCGCCTCCTTGAGCGCCCACTCCTCTTCGGGCTTGCTCACCTGGCTCAGAGCGCGCCGAACACGCAGGTTGTAGTCGGGATTGCGGGGGGACTCGCCCATCCAACCGGTGAACTCGGCAACGTCGAAGTGGCCGTACCCGTTGTAGACGCAGGTCGCCGGGGTACCGTCCTCGAACTCGACGTAGGCAGACCAGGCGCCTTCGGACCGCCGCGACTTGTCCCAGATGCCTGTCATGGCGCGGACGCTGCGCACCATGCCCCCGCCGATGAGGCGCACGATGTCCAACTGGTGGGGCCCCTGGTTGAAGACGACGTTTCCTCCGACCTTCACATCCAGCTCGTGCGGCATTCGCGGTCGGTACATGAACTCGTTGAAGTCCCAGGTGTTGATCATGCCCAGCTTGCCCAGCTCGCCGCTGGCCACTATCTGCCGCATCTTGCGAACGGGCGGATCGAAGCTGTGGGTGTGGCCACAGAGCAGCTTTGTGCCGTTGCGCTCCGCGGCGGCGTTCATCGCCTCGCACTCTTCGAGGTTGAGCCCCATCGGCTTCTCGACGATGGCGTGCTTACCGTTTTCGGCTACCGCCACGACGTGCTCGGCGTGCAGGTGATTTGGGGAGCAGACGTAGATGGCATCCACGTTCGGGCTCTTGCACATCTCGGCGATGCTTTCGTAGGTCTCGCCGCCGAACTCACGCGCGAACTTGTCGCGCCCCTCCTTGCGGATGTCGGCGGCAGCGGTCAGCGACAGATGCGAGCGCCCCTCGAACTCGGGGATGATCTGGGTGCTGGCAATGCCTAGCCCTGCGATTCCGAATCGGAGAACCTTTTTCTTCGTCTCGACGACCACCTTAGTCCACCTCTACTTCAGATCCAGTCCGAGGGGATTACCGCGACTATCCTCGTCGGCGTGGCCGGCTCAGCCTGCGGCGCCCGACCGGCTGCACCCTGCGGCGCGCAGCCGGTCAACAACGAGAGGAAAACAAGCCGGCAACCCCTCGCCCTGTGGCGTTCACTTCGATGCCTCCACGCCTTGCGCCCACATGATTCCTAGCGCCCGCGTGGCGTGTCAACCACGTTGTCACCCTGTCAACGTTGTCACCTAGGTCTTTTCCGCGATTCAGGCACGAAATGGCCTGCTCGAATGTTCGATTATCCGCTGATCGATGCCCCGTGCCGTGATAGGATTCGCGTGGCGGGGGCTCCGGCCGCGTTAGAGACGGCCAGCGCCGCGTAAGGAGGGCATCGATGCAGGCAGCACCTCAGACGACTGCGCCGAGACAGCAGACCGATGGCGTCGGTTGGGGACGCAAGTCGGCCTACGATCAGTGGATCGAGACGTTGGGCCTACCGATTCACACCGGCTACTTCATCGAAGACCTGCGAACCATCGAGCTTGGCTGGTGGGAGAAGCGCAAAATCAACGCCGCGATTCTGCGGCTCTCCGGCCAGGAGGGCCAGCGAAGTCCGCGTGTCCGAGGTCCCTCCAGGGGCGTCGACGGCGCCCGTTCGCATGGCCCTCGACGAGCTCGTCTACGTCGCCCAGGGTCGCGGGCTGACCGCCATCACCAGTCCGGAAGGCGCCACCCGAACGTTCGAGTGGCAGAAGCACAGTCTGTTCATGCTCCCCCGAAACCACGAGTCCCGCTTCAGCAGCACGCAGGGCGACCAGCCGGCGCGGCTGTTGCACTACAACTCGCTTCCGCTAGCCACGGCCCCTCTGCCAGACCCAGAGTTCTTTTTCAGCGCTGAGTACCGCGGCGAGGCGCGTCTGGTCGGGCAGGACGGGTCCGACCTCTATTCAGAGGCCAAGGTCGTGGAGTCGGCTGGCGGAGGCGCGCAGCGGCTTCAGTGGGTCGGGAATTTCTTCCCGGACATGCGCGCCTGGGACCGGATCATTCCCTACAAGGGACGCGGCGCTGGCGGGCACGTGGTGTGGATTCGCTATCCGGACTCGCCGCTGTGGAACCACATGTCGATCTTCCCGTCGAAAACCTACAAGAAGGCGCACCGCCACGGGCCCGGCACCCTGATCGTCATTCCCACGGGAGAGGGCTACTCCTACATGTGGCCGGAGGGTGGCGAGCGGGTCCACATCCCGTGGCACGAGGCCAGCGTGTTCGTCCCGCCCGACCGCTGGTTCCATCAGCACTTCAACGCCGGCGGTGATCCGGCCCGCTATCTTGCGTTCCATTCGCCGCGCGGCTTCGAGGGAAACACGGAGCGAGTCATTGACGTGGCCCGCGACCAGATCGAGTATCCCGCCGAAGACCGCATCATTCGTGAGACGTTCGAGCATGAGCTGGACAAGCGCGGCCTACGTTCACTTATGCCAGACGAGGCCTACCGTGACCCGACGTACGAATGGGCCTACGCGGACGATGAAGCGTAATTCGTACGGGAGGAGTTTCCCTCACCCTAGCCCTCTCACAGAGGGAGAGGGAACTATTTCCTTGACTGCGCTCCGTCCGTCGGATATCTAGGCACAAGCATCGGTCGACCAGAACACGATTGGAGGGGGCAATGCGCTTCCTGAGACGGTCCACTGCCGCGGCACTTATCACGATCGCCCTGGCTGGCTGCGCAGCGCCGACGGCGCCGGCGACAACCCAGGGAAGTTCACAGCCGCAAGCTCAGCAGCCGGCGCAGCCAAAGCGGATGGTCGCCAGCATCCTGGGCAACCCTTTCACACTGAATACGGCCATCAATAGCGCAACGGGCGCGACCCAGCCCGGCGTGCCGGAGATCGAAGAGCTGGTGCATGCCGGTATGGCCATCGCCGGACCGGAGGGGTTGCGCCCGCAGCTCGCGGAGGCCGTGCCAAGCCTGGACAACGGCCTCTGGAAGCTGCTGGCCGACGGTCGGATGGAGACGACGTGGAAGATCAAGCCGAATGCCACATGGCACGACGGCACGCCCTTCACTTCCGCGGACCTCGCATTCACCTATCAGGTCGTCAATGATCCTGATATGACTTCGTTCCGGAGTCGCACTTACGACTCGATCGAATCCGTGCAGACACCCGACCCGCGCACTGTCGTCGTCACCTGGAAGCGGCCGTTTATCTCGGCTGACGCGATGTTCAGCATGACCAGCACTCCCGTTCTGGGCATTCCGCTTCCCAAGCACCTGCTTGAGCGACCGTTCGCCAGCGATAAAGCCGCGTTCATCGACCTTCCGTACTGGAGCGATGATTTCGTTGGTACCGGCCCGTTCAAGCTGAGCCGGTGGGAGCGCGACAGCTTCATGGTGCTGGCGGCCAACGATGCCTACGTCCTTGGCCGGCCGAAGCTCGACGAGATCGAGATCCGATTCAATCCGGACCCAAACAACGAGATGGCAGCGGTGCTCGCAGGCGCCGTAGAGGTCACCCTCGGCCGCGGCCTGACAGTCGAACAGGCCGCTGAGGTGCGCGACCAATGGAGCAGCGGCAAGCTTCTCACCGGGCCGGCCCGCTGGGCCGTGATTTATCCGCAGCTCCTTACCCCAGACCCGGCGGTCGTCGGCAACGTGGAGTTCCGCCGTGCGCTCCTCCACGCAATCGACCGCAAGGCCATGGCGGACACGTTCGAGCGTGGCGTTTCGAGCGTCGCGGACAGCTTTCTCGATCCGAATCAGGCGCAGTATCGCGAGATCGAGGAGCGCAATGTCGTCCACTATCCCTACGACACCCGACGCGCCGATCAACTCATCGTCGGGGTCGGCTACGCGAAAGGCGCAGATGGCACCTTTCGCGACGCCATTGGCCAGAAACTGACCGTCGAGCTGCGAACCGCCGATCTCGGAGCGAACGAGAAGTGGATGCTCGCCGTCACCGACTACTGGCAGCGCGTGGGCGTGGGCGCCGATCCGCTCCTGATCCCGAGGCAGCGCTTTGGCGACAACGAATGGCGCTGGACGTTTCCCAGCTTCGAGATCACAAAGCGGGGCCATGACGTGAAGGGCCTGCCGAACCTGCACAGCTCACAGACACCACTTCCCGAAAACAGGTTTCTGGGCAACAACGTGTCGCGCTACATGAGCCCAGAATTCGATACGCTGCTGGACAAGTTCTCCTCGACGATCCCCCGAGCTGAGCGCACCCAGGTTCTGGGGCAGATCATTCACCGGATCTCGGACGAGCTGATCAACATGGGGCTCTTTTACGATCCGGAACCCGCGTTGATCAGCAACCGTCTGATCAACGTCGGTCCAATTCCAACTCTGGACTCGACTCAGGCGTGGAACGCCGTCGAGTGGGACGTTCGGTGAAATCGAAACCGCGCATCGCGGTTTTCGCAGGCTCAACCGCGACCGCCATGAATAGCGCCGCGCTGGTCACCAGCAACAAGGCGCGTGAGAAGTACGGGCTGCCGCCGCGTACTAACGCCGACGGCTCGCCTCTCCGCTTCGACTCGATCCGCGCCCAGCGCCTTGCTGCCCCCGTCACCGTCTACGTGGAACAGTTCAGCGCGCATCCGCTGGAGCGTGACGTTGCCGAGCTGTATGCGCCGCCGGACGGTTACCTTGATGCGCGGGGCGTTTTCCGCCATGAGCGTCAGGGACCCGACGACAAGCCGGTGTATGAGGTGACGCTCCTTCCCGAGGACGGCGTATACATGCTTCCGTACATGGCGCGACAGGCCGATGGCCGCGCCTGGGAAGACGACACTACCGACAGAGGCTCCTCAACCTGGCGCCAGCCGAATTATCCCGACGGGGCACGGCTGTTCGAGGAGATCGACCGGCTAGGCGTCACAGACTACGGCATCAACAACCTGCTGTCGTCGGAGGCCGATTTCGACTTCTACCGCGCCAGCCCGTCCGCCGGCTACACCAAGGGGCTCTCGGCCGCCAAGCGGACCGACGTCGGCCAAGGTGACATCCCGATCGAGCAGCGGGGCGTCGATTTTTTCGCCTATCGGCCACATCACCTCGGCACGAACCCGTACCTGGCGACGCTCGCTCGACTCACAAATGTCGTACAGCGAGCGATGTCGTCGGGCAACTACGCCGGGGGAATCTGGTTGGAGGGGAGCCCGTCTGTCGAGGAAACGACCTACTGGCTCAGCATTCTCATCGACACCTCGGTCCCCATCATCGGCAACGCCGCACAGCGCGCACATGGCTCTGTGAGCGCCGACGGCGACCGAAACATCATCGACTCGGTGAACTACATCGTCTCACGTATCTGGGCCGGACCAGACGGACGGGACGAAGTTGGCGGCGTGATGATCCAGGACGAGCAGATCTTCGCGGCGCGCGACGTTCAGAAGTCCGACGCCCGCCCGGGCGGCTACGTAGCCACCGGCGGCCACGGCGGGATCGTCGGGAGTATGGGCGATCCCGGGCCGCCTGTGCTTACGTTCAAGCCGGTAACCCGCCACACATACATGTCTGAGGTCAACATGAATCGCCTGCCAGACTGCGTCAAGGGCGTGAACCGCGTGGGCGACACGATCCACGCGGTCGACGTTCAGATTAGGGACGCGGCGGGAGATTTGGTTGCAACCGCGATTCCATCGGTGACCATGCTCAAGACGGCGCGATACATCGGCCAGGGCCTAGAGGTCGATGCGGCGAGCGCCGAAACCCACGGCGAGGTGGACATCGTCGCGCGAATTGAGAAAAACCTGCGCGAGTTTCCGCTCGCGGGCTTCGTCGCGGAGGGTACGTCCCCCTACGGCGGAATGACGGAGTCGGTGACCGCGGCGCTCACGATCGCGGCGCGCAGCGGCATGGCGGTCGTGCGAACCGGGCGCGGGAACGTCGGCGGCTTCACGCCGGCCCGCGGCCGCGACGTCACGATCGCCGGCAGCAACCTCACCGCGACGAAGGCCCGCCTGCTCCTGATGGCCTGCCTAATGCGATATGGCGCGCCACCCCCGGCTCGTGACCCACATAACCCCACCTCCGATGAGGTGGCGGCCATTCAGGCGAAGATTGCCGAATACCAGGCGGTTTTCGACACGCATTAGCGAGTGCTGAGTGCTGAGATGGTCCCCTCCCCCCTTTGCGGGGGAGGGTTAGGGTGGGGGGAGTCCCCAACGCACAATGACAGTGAGGTAACGCAGTTGTCAATAGTGGTCGACGCCGACTCACACTTTATGCCGATCGATGCCTTCGAAGACGAAGCTGCCCGCCATCGCTTTCGCAGCCGCTGGCCAGAGTTCCGCATGGATGCGCTGGGGCGTGACTGGATCGAATTTCCTGAGCGGTTCGAGCAGCTGACACCGCATCAGCGCAGTCTGCCCTGCGCGCTGGTCCCGGGAAAGCACAACCCCGGCTACTTCGACGCAGTGGCCCGCGCGAAATGGCTCGACGAGGCGGGCATCGACATGCAGGTGCTGGTCCCGAGCCCAAGCCCATTCGGCTACAACCTCGACCCCGAGTTCGGTCTGGCAATCTGCCGCTCGTACAACAACGCCATCGGCCGCGTGATTCAGCGCTGCCCGGGTCGATACATCGGCCTCTCGTTCCTGCCCATGCAGGACCCGATGGCCGCCATCGATGAGCTGGATCGGGCTACGATCGAGCTGGGG
>JAERMM010000184.1 GCA_016844585.1 Chloroflexota bacterium
CAGAGGGAGAGGGAACAAACGCCGCGTTCCTCTCGTAAGTGGGTGGGATGGATTCGAGTCCGATGGGAGTTTGACGATGGTGCAACAGGCGACGACGACAACGCGTACGCGGCTCCACGATTTGCAGGATCTCGGGCAGAGCGTCTGGTACGACAACATCAGTCGCGGCGTTCTGCAATCCGGCCGTTTTCGGGACCTGGTTGCGGCGGGCATCAGCGGCGTCACCTCCAACCCCACCATTTTTGAGAAGGCGATCACCGGTACGTCCGACTACGACGCCGCATTGCGCGCTGCGCCGGACCGCACCCCTGCCGAGATCTTCGAGGTCATTGCCACCGACGACGTCCGCGCGGCGGCCGACGATCTGCGCGCGGTGTACGACCGAACCGACGGTCGCGACGGCTACGTGAGCATTGAAGTGTCGCCGGGGCTAGCACACGACACGGAGGGAAGTGTCGCCGAGGCGCGCCGACTTTGGCAGACGGTGGATCGCCCCAATCTCATGGTCAAGGTTCCCGGCACGCCCGAGGGAATGCCCGCGGTAACCCAGCTCATCGCAGAGGGGATCAACGTCAACATCACGCTCATCTTCGCGCTGTCCGCGCATGAGCAGGTGATGGAGGCGTATCTGGCGGGGTTGGAGCGTCGGGCCGCATCCGGTGCGCCGCTGTCGAGCATGGCGTCGGTGGCAAGCTTCTTCGTGAGCCGCGTGGACACAGCGGTGGATCGCAAGCTGGACGCCGCAATGAGCGCTGCGCCTGATGAGGCTTCGCTCAGGCGGCTGTCGAGCTTGCGCGGCATGGCCGCTACTGCCAACGCGGTGCAAGCCTATGCTCTCTTCCGTGAGGTCTTCTCCAGTGATCGTTTCCAGAAGCTGGCAGCCCGGGGCGCGCGGGTGCAGCGCCCGTTGTGGGCCTCCACTGGCGCCAAGGATCCGGCCTACTCCGACATCTACTACGTCGAGTCCCTGGCGGGAGCGGACACGGTCAACACGATGCCACCGGCGACGATCGATGCATTCATGGATCATGGGCGCATCGCCTCGCGTCTCGCCGATCGCGACTGGGCGAATGGGATGTTCGCCGCCCTTCCGACCGTCGGAATTGATCTTAATCGAGTGACCGCCGATCTGCTCGATGAGGGCCTCGTGGCCTTCAGCAAATCGTTCGACGCAGTGCTGGATGCGGTTGCCAAGAAGCGCTCAGCCGTCCACGCAGGCGGTCCGGTCGGTCAATAGGGTGGAAGCGTCGGTCGGCGGCGCCTACACGGGTCTGGTCTCGGATGCGCTGAATGAGCTGAACAGTCGAGGGGCTGTCGCGCGCATCTGGGCGCGCGATGCAAGCCTCTGGACGGACGATCCCGCTCGGCAGCACCTTATTGAGCAGCGGCTGGGTTGGCTGACGGTCGCCGACTTGATGGCGGATCAGGCGCTTGACCTGGCCAGCTTCGCGCTCGAGGTCGCCGCCAACTGGATCGAGCACGTCGTCCTCTGCGGTATGGGCGGCTCCAGCCTGTGTCCGGAGGTGCTGCGACGCAGTTTCACCGGCCGGCTCGGCTACCCGCGGCTGTGGGTGCTCGACTCAACGGACCCTGAGACGGTCGACCGCGTCGCGCGCGCCACCGATCCGGAGCGCACGCTGTACGTCATTGCCAGCAAGTCGGGCGGCACCATCGAGGTTGATTCTCTCTTCCGCACCTTCTTTGCCCGTGCGCAACAGGCGCTCGGCGACGAAGCGGGCGAGCATTTCATCGCCATCACGGACCCGAAAACCAGCCTCGAGCGTCTTGGCCAGGAGTCGGGGTTCCGCCGCGTCTTCATCAACCCACCTGACATCGGCGGCCGTTACTCGGCTCTTTCGTACTTCGGCATGGTGCCAGCCGCGCTCGTAGGTGTTGAACTGGGCGATCTGCTGGCCCGTGCGCGCGCGATGGCCGCCGCTTGCTCCGCAGAAGGAGCGGGCAATCCAGGACTCAACCTGGGTGCGGCTATGGTCGCAATGGCGCGGACCGGGCGCGACAAGCTGACGATCCTGACGTCCCCGTCCGTCGCGGGCTTCGGCCTCTGGGCCGAGCAACTGGTGGCGGAGAGCACCGGAAAGGAAGGGCGCGGCATCATTCCGGTGGCTGGAGAGCTGCCTGGCTCGCCAGCGGTCTATGGCGCTGACCGCTTTTTCGTCGTGCTTCGTGTGGACGACGATGACAACGAGGAGCTGGACGACACTGCGCGGAATCTGACGGCAGCGGGACAGCCCCTGCTGACCTTGCCCCTGCGGGATGTGTACGATCTTGGCGCCGAGTTCTTTCGATGGGAGTTTGCGACTGCCGTCGTCGGCGCTGGGCTCGGCATCAACCCATTTGACGAGCCCAACGTCCAGGAGAGCAAAGACAACACCGCGCGCGTTCTCGCCGAATACGAGCGCAGTGGGCAGCTCCCCGAGGAAGCGCCGACCGCCCTGGACGCAGGCCTGGCTGTTTACGGGGCAGATGGACCAACCGTGCGGGAGGCTCTCGGTGCGTTCCTGGCTGCGGGTCTACCAGGAGACTACGTCTCGTTGATGGCGTACCTGCCGATGGTCGACGAGATTGACGACGAACTGGCGATCCTGCAGCAAGTTATCCGCGATCGCACGCACCTTGCAACCACCCGCGGCTTCGGCCCCCGCTTCCTGCACTCGACGGGCCAGCTCCACAAGGGCGGGCCGAACAGTGGGGTGTTCATCCAGCTCACCACAGATGATGAGACGCGGGTCGCGATCCCGCAGCGACCGTACGATTTCGGCGTCTTGAAAGCAGCGCAGGCGGCCGGCGACCTCCAATCACTCCGCGAGCACGGCCGGCGAGTAATTCGTGTGCATCTGGGCGCTGATGCCCCGGGCGGCGTGAAGCGCCTGACCACCGCGGTGAGTGCATCGGTACCAGACGAATCTGTCTCGCCACTCGTGGACGACGCCTTGTCGTTCGTCTCCTCAGCCCTTGACCTGCCACGCTGACTGCCGTAGCCCTCAATCTTGGAAATCGAGCGCTTCCACAATAGGCGGTTCCTGCAAGACCTGCGCGCCGCGGTCGCAGGCGCGCTCGACGACGATTCGTTGAGCCCTCAGCGAAAGGCGGTTCTGGTCGATCGCATCTCGCTCTACGACCTGTTGCTGGCCGATGGCGGGCCGGGCGACGATGCCGGGTACGAGGACCTCTTGATGCAAGTTCTCGACGGCCGGGCGACGCGGGAGCTTCTGGAGTTCACGAACCAATGGGCCATGCTCAGGGAGGCGCGCCGGCTCCTGACGTTCATGAGGCGGCAGGTCACCGGTGAGATCGGTGGGAGACTCGGGTAGCTCCGTCGCGACGCTTATTTCGGATTTGAAACGAAAGCCCTGGCGGAGGCGATTCTTCGCCTCCGCCAGGGCTTATCGCGAGTTCATGAGCTCCCGGGGACGTGAGGGTCGATTGTCGGCCGCGACTCCTACTTGGCGCTGAGCGCCTCTAACGCTAGCACCGAGCTGTCAGCCGGCTTGACCTCGTACTGAACGGCCGCCAACTTGCCGTCCTCGTCGATTACGAAGTGGCTGCGGGCGATTCCCATGCGCTCCTGCGCCGGACGCATCCGCCAGACGCCGAAGGCCTCGGCCAACTTGTGGTCCGCATCCACCAGCAAAGAGAAGGGCAGATCGTACTTTGACCGGAAGGCGACGTGAGAGTCCGCTGGGTCTGGGCTCACGCCCAGAACGACCGCGTTCTTCTCCTGGATCGTGCCGTAGCTGTCCCGGAAGCCACACGCATGCATGGTGCAGCCGCCCGTGTCGTCCTTGGGATAGAAGTAAACGATGACTTTCTTGCCCTTGAAATCCCCCAACTTGACCGTCTTGTTGTCCTGGTCTTTCGCCTCGAAGTCCGGGGCGGGGTCGCCAACCTGCAGTTCAGCCATGCTTCATCCTCCGATGTTCATCCGAAAGTCTTTGGCCGGATTCTAGCGCAAATCGGCCAGTCAACTGCCGAAAAATGACCGAGGGCGATTGTAACGACGGTCGGATTATCATTGGCGTGCGATGGCAAGCGAATTCGCGGGCATTGACGAAAGTTTGCGCATCTTCCTGGGCCGCTGCTCATCGTTTAAGGGAGACGGTCCCTCATGGTGAATGTAGTAAACGTCCACTCAGGCGCCAAGTCAGTGCGCGCCTACATCAAGGAGCAAGCAGCACTCGGGCTCGATCACGTCAAAGCCTTGATCGAAGCTGACCGCGACGCCATCATTGCCATGACGGCAGATGTCACCGAAGCCGAAGCCGACTTCCAGCCCGCCGAGGCTGAGTTCTCGATCTCTAAGGCCGTCCAGCACCTCAACCTCAGTTTCGAGCGCAGTCAGGCTCGCTTGCGCGCCATGACCGCCGGCAAAGACTTCGTCTGGAACGGCCCACCCGCGCGCGCCGGCGGCCTACCTGGGCAACCTGCAGCGTCCTTTGCCGAAGCTCGCAGCCAGTTCATCGCCGGGGAGAGCGAACTGCTCAGCATCCTCGACGCAGCTACTCCCG
This sequence comes from Chloroflexota bacterium, assembly GCA_016844585.1. Taxonomy (GTDB): domain Bacteria; phylum Chloroflexota; class UBA6077; order UBA6077; family SHYK01; genus JAERMM01. The sequence goes on from JAERMM010000184.1 coordinate 4,527, forward strand.
GTGACCATCTCGACCTCCTGGCCAACCACGTCGAGTTCGGCTCAATGAACTGGCTCGAATGGGCGACTTACTCCCACCACGTCCACACCCACGACCACGTCGACCAGATCGCGCGCCTCAAGACTGAGATCGAGGACCAGCGGGCGCGAGACTCTCGCTAGATCTCAGGCGAATACAATCGGGAGTCGATTGCGCCGGAGTTTAGAGCCCGCGCACGGACCGCGGAGGGATTTATCATTGGCGTGCGATGGCAAGCGAGTTCGCGGGCATTGACGAAAAGTTGCGCGTCTTCCTGGAGGCACAGCGGCTGTTCTTTGTCGCGACGGCGCCGACTGGGTCGGGCGGGCACGTCAATCTCTCGCCAAAGGGCCATGACACGTTTCGCGTTATCGACAGCCACACCATCGCGTATCTCGATCTGACAGGCAGCGGCGTCGAAACGATCGCGCACATCCGCGACAACGGCCGCATCACTTTCATGTTTTGTGCCTTCCAAGGCCCACCCCGGATCGTGAGACTCCAGGGCCGCGGCCATGTTGTGCAGCCCTCGCAGCCGGAATTCGCCGAATGGTGTGACCGCTTCCCTGAGCAGGATGGCGTGCGCAGCGTCATCGTTGCCGGGCTCGAACGAATTGCAGACTCGTGCGGCTATGGAGTGCCGCTGTTCGCCTATGAAGGCGAGCGCCCCCAGATGCAGGCTTGGCTCGATCACAAGGGACCAGAGGGAGTCCAAAGCTACCAGGCTGAGCACAACGTCAGTGTCGACGGATTGCCAGGGCTCAATCCGTTGGAAGGCCACTGACGTGGTGGAAAGCGCCATTCGTCAAGCTACTGACGCGGACCTTCTCGGAATCATGGATCTCTACGTGCGATGTGGCGTGGACGAAGCACCCCTTCCCGTCGAGGACGCTCGGCGTGTTCTGAGGCGAATGGCGACCTACCCAGATTACGCGCTCTACGTGGCTGAATGCGACGGCCACATCGTGGGAACGTTCGAGTTGCTCATCATGGACAAATTTGGGCCATTTAGGCACGCTGTCGGGCATCGTCGAGGACGTCGCTGTGGACC
>JAERMM010000429.1 GCA_016844585.1 Chloroflexota bacterium
GTTCGTGAAGAAGAGCGATCCGAGGTCCGCCCTGGTGGGCGAGCCGTTCGCGCGCTACCGCTACGACAAGACCCGCGCCGCGCAACTCTTCGCGGAGGGCGGATGGACGCGAAGCGCAGATGGCCCGCTGATGGGCGCCGATGGTCGGCAGGTGCAGATCGAGACGCGGGGCGGGAACCAGACGTGGGCCCAAGAGGTCGCGCTTATCGCCGACTACTGGCGCCAGGTCGGGATAGACGCCCAGGAGCTGGTACCGACGCCGGCCCTCTCTCGCGACAACGAGTTCTCGTCGACCTTCCCGGGCGTCGTCATCCGTGCTCGCAGCAGCGGTGACCGCATGCTCGTTGCCTTCGATAGCAGGTTGCAGGCGACGCAGCAGAATCGCTGGGACTCGCTCATCGATCGCCTGGAGGCGACAGTGGACGTGCGGGAGAATGGCGCGGTGCTGCTCGAGGTCGGCCAGCTATTCGAGGCAGACCTGCCGGCCCTGCCAATCTACTTCCGAACGGCCTACGCCGCGATGCGCAAGGGCGTGAAGGCGCTCACCGACGTGGCATCGTCGGGGATGGCGGCGACATGACCCGCAACGCGCACAAGTGGGAGATGGACTGACCTGTTCGCCTGAGCCGGCAAGTCTGGAGGCGCCTAAGTGAGGTCGACTTTGCAGCATCACGTCGTGAGCTCCGGGATCATCCTGGTGTTGGTTCTCTCCGCGTGCGCGCAGGCCCCTACGCCGACCACAGCGCCCAATCAGAGCGCCACCTCCCCTGCCGCGCAGCCATCGGGCCCAAAGGGGACTATCAAGATCGCCTGGGGCGCGGAGCCGCCGATGCTGGCGACGACGAAGTTCCAGAGCGGCGGCTCGACGGCCATGGCGGAGCTTGCGCTTACGTTCAATTCGGCGCTGAGCTACATCGATATCAACGGCCTTCCGCATCCGCAGCTCGCACGAGAGCTTCCCACGCTCCAGAACGGTCGCTGGGTGGTGAATCCGGACGGGAGCATGGTGACGACCTACTTGCTGCGCGAGAACGCCAAATGGCACGACGGCGCGCCGCTTACGGCGCAGGACTTCCTGTTCGCATACCGCGTATACATCGACCCGGACGTGCCTGTCAGCAGACGCGAGCCAGAGTCGCTAATGACGAGCGTTGAGGCCAAAGATGACTACACCCTCGTCCTCAACTGGCGGGTACCGTATTACAACGCGGCCGCGCTCTGGTACCAGTCATTGGATCCACTGCCGCGCCACCTCCTGGAGGAAAAGTACCGCGCAGACAAGCCCAACTTCGTTTTCGGCGCCGAGTGGACGACGGACTACGTCGGGAGCGGCCCATTCCGACTCGAACGATGGGATCCAGGGCAGGGCGTGCTGGCGAGAGCTTTCAACGATTGGGTTCTTGGACCGCCCAAGGCAGCGGCGCTGGACATCCGGTTCATCACCGACTCGAACACCATCACGGCGAACCTTCTGGCTGGGGAAATCGACATGAGTGGGCTACCGTGGTTCGGCCCAACCCAGGCGGATGGGGTGCGCGACCAATGGGTCGGCGCCGGCCGCGGCTGGATCTTCGGATCGGAGTCCCGCATGCAGCACGCAGACTTTCAGTTCCGCGACGTGCCCGGCGCGCAACCGGCGCTCGCCGACCTCCGGGTGCGGCAGGCCCTGATGCACGGGCTCGATCGCGAGGCCGTTGCCGAGGTGGCCAACCTCGGGTTCGGCGGATCGGTCGCGGATGTGTTCTTGCTGAGGACCGACCCGGTCTTCCCTGACGTCGACCGGGCGATCATCAAGTATCCCTACAACCCGACGAGGGGATTAGCGTTGCTGGGCGAGTCCGGCTGGCGGCGCTCATCCGTCGACGCGCCGCTAACCGACGCAGCCGGTCGCACCTTTCCGCTGGAGATATGGGGGACCAGTTCCGGGATTCAGGACGCCACGATCATGGCCAACAACTGGAAGTCTGCTCTCGGCATCGACTCATCGGTTGTGTCGATTCCACCCACGCGAGCCGCCGACAACGAGTATCGAGCGAGCTTTACCGGCGTCAGCACGACGAACCACCGAATCGTGCCCGAGAACTTCGTGTGGAACAGCAAAAACCTGCCACTTGCACAGAACCGTTGGTCTGGCCAGAACCGAGGCAGCTTCATCGATTCGGAAATGGATGGACTGCTCGACGCACAACTGTCTGCGCGCAGCCCGGACGAGTGGCGGCGAACAACCGTTGCCCTGCACAAGCGCTTCACCGAGACCGTTGGAACGGTTTCGCAGTACTACCCGGTAGACATCGTGGCCGCGCGCAACGGCGTGAAGCGGCAATTCATGGAACACCTGGGAGTGGGAAATCGCGGACTGACCTGCACACTGTCCGGGGGAATCGTGGCAGCAACCGAAGATAGGACGCAAACCCACCTCAGCTACCAGGACCTGCTGAAGACGGGCCCCGGGACGATCGCAGGTCGTTACCTGCGCTCGTTCTGGCAGCCAATCTACCGCGCGGCGGATCTCGTGGCGGGCCGGGCGAAACCGATCCGCATAATGAGCGATGACCTGACGCTTTACAGGGGACAGGTTACAGGGGACAGGGGACAGGAGCCACGCCCTCACCCAAGCCCTCTCCCAGAGGGAGAGGGAACAGGACGCCCGCACCTCCTGGCGTTCCGCTGCGCGCACCGGGGCACGCAGCTCTCGACGGGCTGGGTCGAGGGCGAAGACCTGCGCTGCTTCTATGGCAGTGCATCGAGCAGCCAGCCGAGCCGGAGCCGTTTTGCAGCCGCATCCGGATTCGCGGTTACCCGGTGCGCGAGTATCTGGGATTAATCTTCGCCTACCTCGGCGACGGCGAGCCGCCAGCGTTTCCCCTTCTGCCGGAGTTTGACCATCCCGAGTACGTCATCAAGCACGAAGTGAGCCTGTGGCCATGCAACTACTTCACACAACTCGACAACTCCATGGATCAAGCTCACACTGCGATCGTGCACTGGCAATTCCAGCGCGGCGTGCCCACGGTTTCGGCCGAGGAGACGGAAGGCGGCGCCGTCGTAAACGTGGTCGGGCCCGGCTACCGCAATCCGAGCTATTTCATGATGCCGAACGCCCATGAATGGGGCAGCCCGCCGCGCCTTGGCGGCAAGAACAAGTGGAGCTACGCCAGAGGCTGGCGAGTTCCGGTCGACGACGAGCACCATTGCCGCTTCGGAATCGACGTCGTCCCAATGACCGGGGAGGAAGCCGACCGCTACCGCCAGCAACAGGCCGAGCGCTGGGCGAGGGCGACGCGGCCATGGATGGATGTAGCGGAGGACGTCATCGCAGGCCGGATGAGCCCGAGGGATCTGAAGCCCGAAGACTATCCGGATCTGGTGAACATCCAGGACTACATCGCACAGGTTGCCCTCGGGCCAATCGCGCGGCAGCCATTCCCTGAGCGGCTAGGACGCTCCGACGCCGCGGTCTCCCTGGTGCGCAAGATCTGGGAGCGGGAGTTGACCGCGCTGGCCGCCGGGCGTCCCCTCACGAAGTGGCGCCGGCCGGATACGCTCTGGACCGAGATCTCCGCCAGCGGCGGCGACCTCCAATAGTCCAGCAAGCTCGAACCGCACCCTTCTAACCGCGATGATCGATCTGACGAGCCACTGGGTCGGGATCGCCGCACTGTCGATCTTTGTGGGCGCTTACGCGCTGGTCATTCTTGAAGAGCGGCTTGCTCTTCGTAAATCGATCCCCGTGCTAGTCGGCGCCGGCCTCATCTGGGTCCTCATTGGGGTCGCCTATGCGCAAATGGGCGACAGCAGCGCAGCCGGGCAAGCACTTCGGCACAATCTCGTGGACTACGCAGAGCTATTTCTATTCCTGATCGTGGCGATGACCTACGTCAACACGATGCAGGAGCGGGGCGTCTTTGATGCCTTGCGCCGCTGGTTGGTCGGACGCGGGCTGTCGC
>JAERMM010000430.1 GCA_016844585.1 Chloroflexota bacterium
GCTCCAGCCCGCCGCTGCCGTCCTGCCGGTACTCATCGAAGAACACGCGAAGCTCGACGACTTGCCGTTCTTCTTTTCCGACCAGGACCGTCTTTATCTGAGCCTCGCACGGCTCGCTGAGGCCAGGTTCAAGCCGCGTCGAGACGCGTCCGAGGGGAGGGCATCGGCTTGACCGACGAAGGCGTTTCGGCATGCGCTACCGGTGAGCCGCTGTGCTTTCCGAACACAGAAGAACTCCGGATGGTCCGTGCGATTGCACTGCTCGCGCTGCAGGAGGCGGCGCGCCACGGCGAGTATCGCGCGACCTTTCACGGGTTTCATGTTCAGGCCCTGCGCAAATGCTTGGCCCCCGGTTCCGAAACCTTTGTCGAAGTGAATCTCCGCGTGAGCCTCGGGAAGACTGTGATCGAGCGCAGCCTCGTGGCCACGAGCGATGCCGACGCAATGGAACCAAAACCGTGAGCGACGGTCATCTGATTTGAATACGTGCTGCTCGATTCCATGCCGCATGGCGGGCGTCGAGCTGAAGCTGTCAGGGTTTTACGTTGGCTGTGTCAGCCCGCTTGATGCTCGTTACGCATCGCCCTTCGCTCGCAAGAGCGCCGAAACCGGTCAGATCTCCTGAGAACCGGTGGCCGCAAGGCTTGGAGGTAGTTGTCAGTTGCTTTATCCCAGTCGGGGATTCCTATCCCCGGTCGGGGCATGGTCTCCCCATTTATTTTTCATGTGAAAAGGAGACCATCATGTCCGAGCAATCCCAGGCAACAAGTCAGTCGTCGTTCTTCAACTTGCACGTCGAAGGCGTCGGCTATCTCAATCGCGTTCGCACGGTCAAGCCGAAGAAGGGACAGGAGTTTCTGGCCTGCACCGTGTCCGCGATGCGAGGTAGCACCGATGACATCGGCTACACCCGATTCGACTGCAAGGTGAGCGGCGCCGAAGCCCAGAAGATCGTCAAGCGCTTGGAGTCCGATGTCGCGGCCGAAAAGACCGTGATCATCGGCTTCAAGATCGCCGACATCTATCCCGAACTGTTCACCTTCGAGAAAGGTGAAAAGAAGGGACAGGCTGGCGTGAGCATCAAGGGCCGTCTGCTGAGGGTCAAGTTCGCCAAGGTCAACGGCGAAGCACTCGACCTGCCGCAGCCGGCGCGCTCGAGCGAACCCGAGAGCGTCGCGGCCTAACCGTCCGTATCAGGCAGTAGTTCTTTCACCCCCTGGGGAGATCTCTCTCCCCAGGGGAGTGGTCTCCCCGTTTTTTTTTGAGGAGACCGTCATGAAAGAAGCCCTGTTGAACGTGGTCACCGACCTGAAGCTCATGGTCCTGATCGTCGTTAACCCAGAGGTGAAAACCCCGCCAACCACTTGAAGGAGAGACCCCATGAAGCAAGCGCTGTGGAACGTCGTCACCAACCTGAAGATCATCGTGCTGTGCATCGTGGTCTCGCAAGTTATCGCCATCGTCCGGATCCTGGCATGAGGCGCAGGCAGCCTCGCGTGCTTGGGTCTCGAAACTGGCGAACGTGAATCCGGGAGCCCCTCGCCACTGGGTTTTTACAGCGGGGGCTCTACCCAAGCCGTGGGTTACTACGGCTTCGGTAGGGAGTATTCCGGCTCGTCCGGCCTCGCCGGGTGCGCCATCGATAACGCTTGCTGTGTGCCCACTGCCGTCAGGCAGTGCCCTTGAAACCGGCCTCATCTCCTGAAAGCCGGTGGCCGAAAGGCCTGGAGGTAACTGTCATGCATCACGTTGTAACAGTGGTCCGCTGGACCGACTTCACGCCCGGACTCACGTCCGGCGAGATCGTCGCGATTGAGTAGTTTTCGAAGTCTTTCAACCCTCGGGGGATGTCTCTTCCCCCAAGGGAGAGGTGTTCCCCTTTCTTTCATAAAGGAGAACACCGTGAGTCAAATCATTGAAGCGATGTCGGATGTCGATCTGCTCGGCATGATCGTCGGGAGCAAGACCGCTGCGCAATTGCTGAAGGACGCGGGTGGCAGCCTCTCAAAGGTGCTGTACGAATCGATGCCCAGCTGCAACGTGCGGCCAAGGGTACGAACGAAGCTGCGCATCGCGACGGAGCTGGTGCGGCGCTCGCTGATCGAGCCGATGCGCCAACGGGATGCGTTGACATCACCGGCGAGTGTGCGTGATTACCTGCGCATGACGCTGACGGGCCGGGACTATGAAGTCTTCATGGTCTTGTTCCTGGATGCACAGCACCGGGTCCTTGAGTCCGGGGAAATGTTTCGCGGCACGCTGACGCAAACCAGCGTGTATCCGCGGGAAGTCGTCAAGAGAAGCCTCGTCAACAACGCCGCGGCGGTGATCTTCGCGCATAACCATCCGTCCGGCGTAGCACAGCCCAGTAATGCGGACGAATTGCTGACGCGGTCGCTGAAGGAGGCGCTGGCACTCGTCGATGTGAAGGTGCTGGATCACTTCATCGTCGCCGGAAGCGCTGTGATGTCGTTCGCCGAGCGCGGCCTCTTGTAGAGCAGTTTCACCCAGTAGTTCTAGTCAACCAACCTCGAAAAGGAGATTTGCAAATGGATTCAGCCCAAGCACTCGCAGTTGTTCGCAGCCTTGCCAACGGAGTCGATCCCGAATCGGGCGAGGTATTCCCACCGGAGAGCGTCTATCAACGTCCACAGACGGTCCGAGCCTTGTACGAGGCGGCCACTGCCTTGGAGCGGCTAGAGCGCTCCGACCGGCGTAAGGCGCAGATGCCCGCCAAGACCGGCGAGCCGTGGAACGAGGACGAGGACCGCAAGCTGCTCGCCGCTTTCGATGCAGGGCGGGGCTTGCCGGAACTCGCCACCGCGCACGAGCGTACGCAGACCGGGGTGCGTGCACGGCTTGTGAAGTACGGGCGGCTCGCCGCCTGATTCGTCGTAGGTAGTTCGACGTAGTACTGCCTGAAGGGAGCGATCCCTTCAGGCAATCGGAAGGCGGCCCGACATCTCTCGGGCTGTCTCATCAACCCCAGCGGGGATGTGCATCCCCGTCACGGGGTCCGCCGTCCCCGCATTTCTTTTGGAGTATTC
>JAERMM010000185.1 GCA_016844585.1 Chloroflexota bacterium
AAGGGCGCTATTGAGAAGTTCGGCAGTGTGCGGCACGGCATGTTATACGGCGGGCGTCTGATGTACCCTATGGCTACTTCGCGCTGCTGGTGCGGGCAGCCCAGCCAGGCCGAGCAAAGCGGTGGCGAGTCAACTCAGGGGAGAGCGAGATGCTTCGCAAAGAAGAAAACGATCTGTTAACTCACATCGGCCCAAGCACTCCCGGTGGAGCGTGGATCCGACGCTACTGGCAACCGGCTGCACTGTCGGAAGAGATTTCGATCGGCGGCGCGCCTCTTCCCGTCCGCCTGCTCGGCGAGGACCTCGTTCTCTTCCGCGACGAGGCGGGTCAGCCGGGGTTGCTCGGCATTCACTGCGCTCATCGAGGCGCCGATCTTTCCTACGGCCGGATCGAAGATGGCGGCCTCCGTTGCATCTACCACGGCTGGTTGTATGACCGCGCTGGCCGCTGCCTCGAGCAGCCCGGTGAGCCCGAAGGGAGCACCTTCCACGAACGGATCCGGCAGACGGCGTATCCCTGCGTCGAACGATCGGGCGTCGTCTTCGCCTACCTCGGTCCGGGCGAGCCGCCGCTTGTGCCCGCGTATGATTTCCTGACGGCGCCGGATGAGTGCGTCACCGCGACGAAATACTTCCAGGACTGCAACTACCTGCAGGGGAACGAGGGGAACTTCGACCCCCAGCACCTCTCCTTCTTGCACCGCCTGCTGAGCACCAGTCCAGACGATTTTCGGAACGCGATTCACTCCGGTGACAAGACACCGACTATCGACCCGGTGGAAACGGACTTCGGCATCCAGTTGTATGCAGTCCGTAAGGTGGACGACCAGCAGAATTTTGTGAAGGTGCGAGCCTTCATCATGCCGAACGGATCCCTTGTCGATAGCCGCGGCGACGGCTGCTACCATTCCGACTGGCACGTGCCGATCGACGATACCCACCACTGGAAATACAGCATCGCTTACAAGCGCTCCGGACTGGACCGCGAAGCGGATCTGGCCCTGCGCAAGCGCCCGGCCGAGGCCGACTATCATCTGAAGCGCAACCGGACGAACCGCTATCTTCAGAACCGCGACGAGATGCGGAGCGAGGTATATATCGGCATGGGGCGAGACTTCATCGTCCACGACACCTGGGCGACCGAAGGCGAGGGGCCGATCTATGATCGTTCTTCGGAGCATCTCGGCTACACCGATTGCGGCATCATCGCGATGCGCAACCTCATGCTGGGCGGCATCCGTGCCGTGCAGGAGGGACGCGATCCGCTGGGTGTCGTTCGAGATCCAGCGCGCAACTCCTTCCCCGATGTGCTCGCGCGCGACGATATGGTTCCGAGCAGCATCCCGTGGCGCTTCCACTGGCGGCAGCGCGCGACGGAGCCCGCGGGCACATCAGCTTCTTCGGCTCGACATCACGTTTCCGCCGTTCAAGACGCTGATTGACGATTCGCACGGATATTGAGGAATGGCATCCCCAGCTGCGAGGCAGCCCTTGAATCCGCTCTGACCTGGGGACGGTCGTCACGTATGTGTCGATCAGCGCGTCCAAGCCAGGGTTCATGTACCGCGAGTAGTTTATTCCGACGAATTGGTTCTCTGGAAGCGCGGCCTGTGAGCTGCGCAGGCGGCTCACGTCGCTCGCGCTATTCGGCTGCCGGATGTTGAAGAAGCTCGGGAAGGTGGCGGAGAACTCGCGATCGCGGATCCGTAGCGTTGGCACGATGTAGGGCTCCGTGGCTACGCCAAAGCGCGACCATTCGTCCGCAACGGCGGTGGTGGCGTCATCCGAGACCTTGAGCCCCCAGGTTCTCAACTCCACGCTGAGGCGCTGGTTTGCCGCATCGCGGTAGGTGCCGTCAGCTCCTTTCGTGTAGCCAAGCTCCTCAATCATTCTCGCGGCCTTGCGCTGGTCATACTCGTACCGAACCACTGAATCCTCGACTTCCTTATACTCGGGCTCGCTCGGGGCCAGATAGACGTGCGCTACGCTGGTGCGCCCCGCCTCGAGACTATCGACGAGCGCCTGCCGGTCTGTCGCATGCATCAGCGCGCGCCTGAATCGGACGTCGGCGATGATCGCCGGGGTCGGATTGATGAACTGCGGATTGATCACGATCCAGGACCTCGGCAAAACCTGGGCTCTGCCGGCCGACCATTGCTGCTGAAGAAAAAGGACCTGTTCGATCGAGAAGCCACGGCCAAGGGTGAGATCCACAGTTCCAGCCAGAATATTCGTGACCAGCGTGTTCAGGTCCGGGATGAACTTCACTTCGATCTGGTCGATCTTTGGTCGACCCAACACATACCGATCATTGGCTTGCATGATAAGGTGATCACCTTCCATGAACTCTCTCATGAGGTAGGCGCCGGTCCCCACGAATTCCACGTTCCAATAGGGCAGCGAGAGGAATCCAGCCTTATCCTGTCGATACGGTCCCTCGAGCAGGTGGCTCGCGACAGGTAACGCAAAGGCGCTGGTGAACATCGAGTCGGCATTGATGTAGGGTTTGCTCCAGCGCACGGTGACGGTGCTTTGATCGATCGGTACGATGCTCTCGACGGACTGGTATCCAACGTGTCGCGCAATAGCCAGCTCGGGATCCCGGTCCATCGCCGCTGTGAAGACGAAATCGTTGGCCGTCATCGGGGTCCCATCGTGCCAGAGGACGTTCGGCCGGAGTTTCCACGTCGTCTCCATCCGACCGTCCGGGAGAAGCTTCCACAGACCATTCTCGATAGTTGGCACTGCCTCGGCGAGCTGCGATTGCAGCCTTCCATCGCCATTCAGCTCAGTCAGCCCGGCATTGAGCAACTGCTCGACTGACGACGCGCCCGGAATGGAGAATTGAGCGGTGTTCATTCTCGAGATCACGCTTGTCGGCTGTCCATTGATCGCGGCGGTGATGCGCTTCAGACCGAGGGGCTGGCCGCGTGGCTGGGCCACCTCGGCTGGGTTGCTGTTCGACGTCCCAGACTGCAGCGGTCCTGGCGCTGGCGCCGCGCAGCTAACCGAAACGAGGACGGCAGCGATCCAGCCGAGGCACTTCATATCCGGTAGAATCGCGCCGCGTTGTCCCCCAGCAGCTTCGCCTTCACCCGATCCGGGACGTCGTCCCGCGCCTGCAGCAACGAGACGAAACGCTCGTCCGCCGACTGATCGCCGTGCGGGTAGTCTGAGGAGAACATGATGGCATCCTCGCCGAGCTGTTGGATCAGGTAGGGGATATCCTCGTCTGGCTCGGCGGTCACAAATGCCCGGCCCTCGTGGAACCATTCCAGCGGATCGCGGAAGTAGTCGCGGTCGATCCCCGGACCGGACGGTCTGTCTGCTCTCTTGAAATCGCGCAGCACGGTGGGCGGCTCGCTCTGCCGGTTGACCTTGTGGATCGTATATGGGACCCAGCCCGCACCAGTCTCAATGAATCCGACGCGGAGTTTGGGGAAGCGACCCAGCAGCCCGGAGGCCATGATCGAGACGAAGCCCCAAACCACCGGGATGGTGCCGGAGCAGAAGAACGTGTTTTCCGAGAAGAGCTGGGTCACGGCAGGGGCGCCCCAGCCAAGATGCACGCAGATGGGGAGGTCGAGCTCGCTGGCCGCCTCATAGATGGGAAAGAACAAGGGATCATTGAGCTGGTGGTCGAAGACCACGCCCATGGTGAAAATGCCCGAGGCGCCAAGGCGGCTGGCTCGTCGCACCTCGGCCACCGCTGCCTCGGGGTTCCGCCACGGAATGCATGCCGTCCACTTCAAGCGTCCGCCCGATTTGGCGCATGCGGCGCTGAGGTAGTCGTTATAAGCGGCGAGGATCGCTCCTTCCAGCGCCACATCGTCGACCGAATGCTGAAGAAACATCGTCGGGTAGATCACCTGTTGGTCGATGCTAAAGCGGCTCATGCCCTCGATCCGACCCTCAACATCCTGCAGAGTGGCGTCCCCCGGCTTGACCCTTCCCGTGGTGGACGCCGTACTTCCTGGCAACGGGGCCTGGAATGTCCGACCGCGGCCCCTCGTGGTTGGCACGGTCTTACCCTCGATGAGCCACACCCGGTTGCTGTCCGTTACCGGGGTATCCATCGGGAGTGTGACGAGCACAGGTCGCCTCGCGTGGAAGCGCTCGTCCAATTCGTCGAACATCTCTTCGGGCTCAAAGATGTGGCCATCGGCATCCAGTATGTTCATGCTCTCCCCCTCCATCCGACTTCAGTGCAACACCATTCCGCCGTCGACGACGATCGTTTGCCCGGTCATGAAATCGCTATCGCTCGAGCAGAGAAACGTCATGACTCCCAGCAGGTCCTCGGGCACCTGCACGCGTTTGATGGCGCGCACCTGCGCCACTCGCTCGAATGCCTGCATCCTCGTGTCGTCGATCTCGTCCAGACTCTGCGTCTGCCCGGGAGCAATCGCGTTCACGTTGATGTTGTGCTCCCCGAGCTCCTTGGCCAGCACGCGGGTAAAGCCGATGACGCCAGCTTTCGACGTGACGTAGTGAGCGTACCACGGCGTCCCGGAGAATACGGTCCCCGAGCTGATGTTCACGATTTTTCCGCCGCCCTGCCGCTTCATATGGGGAATGACTGCCCGACTGCAGAGGAACACGCCGCGCAGATTGACCGCCATGACCCGATCCCACTCGTCAAGCGGAATCTGCTCGAAGGGAACGCGGGACAGAGCCGGCCGCTGGAAGATCGCTGCGTTATTTACCAGGCCGTCGATGCGCCCGAATCGCTCGATAGCGGCGGCGGCCATTCGTTCGGTCGCCGCCTGGTCGGCCACGTCCATGGTGACCGCCAGAGCCTCTGCCTCAAGCCCGCGCAGGTGATTTGCCACCGCTTCCGCACGGTCACCGTCGATGTCTGTGACGACAACTCTGGCGCCCTCTTCCGCGAGGCGTTCACAATAGGCACGGCCGATGCCTTGTGCGCCACCGGTGACGATGATGACCCGGTCTTCCAGCCTTGGCATACGCCTCACTTGCAGGCGCGCGTCCGTCGCGCCGGCGTATTAAAAAGTGTCGCTATTATACGTTGGCAGCTTGCTGTCCCAGGCGTGCTGGTTGCAACCGGGCTCGCTTGGACCGACGGGCTCAGTTCATTAGTTCAGTGCCACCCCGCCATCCACAACCAGGGTTTGACCGGTGATGAAGTCGCTGTCGCTCGAGCAGAGGAAACTGATCGTGCCCACCAGATCCTGCGGCGTTTGGACGCGTTTGATGGCGCGGTTCAGCGATCTCTGCTCGAACTGCTGGAACGTCGCTTCGTCCATGTCTTCGAGGCTCTGGGTCAGTCCTGGAGCGACCGCGTTGACCGTGATGTTGTATTCGCCCAGCTCTTTAGCGAGCACCCGGGTAAACCCGATCACGCCGGCCTTGGAAGTCACGTAATGAGCGAATCGCGGCGTGCCGCTGTACACCGTTCCCGAGCTGATGTTCACGATTTTGCCATAACCCTGTCGCTTCATCTGGGGGGTGACGGCACGACTGCAGAGAAACACGCCGCGCACATTGACCGCCATCACGCGGTCCCACTCATCGACGGGGATATCCTCGAAGGGAGCGCGCATCACCGCCGGCCGCTGGAACATGGCGGCGTTGTTAACGAGTCCGTCTATCCGGCCGAAACGGTCGATTGTCGCCTGTGCCATTCGTTCCGTGGACGCGACATCGGCTACATCGGTCGGAAGCGCAAGAGCTTCCAGCTCCAACTGATTGAGCTCTCTGGCCACAGATTCGGCCTTTGCGCCATCGATGTCGGCGACGACAACGCTCGCACCGTCTTGCGCGAGACGCTGACAATAGGCTCGGCCAATACCCTGGCCCCCTCCCGTGACGATGATAACGCGACCTTCGAGTCGAGACATCCACTTCCTCCACGTCTGAACAATTGGATCGTAGTGATCTGGGCATCATCTTGATCGCGTGCAGCCTAGGCGCGACCCGATAGGCCGCTCCAGCATCCGCTGAAGGATGGAGGCTATAGCCGATAGAGCCGTGCCGCGTTCGTCCCGAGCAGCTTCTCCTGCACACCATCTGGAACGTCTTGCCGGATCCGCAGCTTGTCGACGTAGCTCTCGTCCGAGGACGGATCGCCATGCGGATAATCGGAGGACAGCATCAACCCGTCTTCCCCAATGTGGCGGAGCAGATAGGGCAGGTCCTCCTCCGTTTCGCAGGTTACGAAGGCCCGGCCCTCGCGAAACCACTCGGCCGGATCACGATACAACTCACGGTCGATCCCGCGACGGCTGACCCCTGGTACCCCATCGCGCAGCACCGTTGGCGGCTGGTGCTGGCGCCGGATCTGGTTGATTGCGTGGGGCACCCATGCGGCTCCGGTCTCCACGAACCCGACCCGCAGCTTGGGGAAACGGCTCATCAGCCCCGAGGACATGACGTGGACGAATCCCCAGATGACCGGAATCGTCGCGGAGCAGAAGAAGCTGTTGGTAGAGAAGACCTTGGTCACCGCTGGCGCGCCCCATCCGAGGTGCACGCAAAGCGGAAGACCAAGCTCACTCATCACGTCGTAGGCGGGGAAAAAGAGGGGGTCGTTCAGCTGCTGGTCGAAGATCACGCCCATGCTGAATATGCCGGCCGCCCCGAGGTCGCTGGCCCGCTCGATTTCCTTAACGGCCGCCTCCGCATCGCGAAACGGAACCATGGCCGTCCATTTGAGACGGCCGCCAGATTTCGCGCATGCCTCGCTAACGTAATCGTTGTAGGCCCGAAACAGCGCAGCTTCCAGCCGCACGTCCTCCACGGCGGAAACCAGGAACATGGTCGGGAAAAGCACTTGCTCGTCGATTTGGAATCGGTCCAGGCCGCGGAGCCGGGCCGGCACGTCTTCGAGCGTCTGGTCTCCCTGAGATACCGAGCTTCGCAGGGACGAGGCACTGCCCGGCAGGAAGAACAAGGTCTCCCCACGCCCGCCCGGGGTGGGAAACGCCTTGCCTTCGATAACCCAGACGCTGTCGAAATCGCCAGCGACAGTATCCGGTGGAAGCGTGGCGACCACCGGCCGGCGCGGGTAAAGCTCCCGCTCCAGATGAGCGAACATGGCTTCGGGTTCGATCACGTGGCCGTCGGCATCGAGCACTCGCATCTTTCCCTCCCAGTCCTAAAGCCGCCCTTACAGCCCGCCCCTACAAACGGAAGAACCGACTTGCGTTCTCCCCGAGGAGTTTCGCCTTCACCCCCTCCGGGATTTCATCTCGCATCTGGAGCTTCTCGACGTAGGTCTCATCTGCCGACGGATCTCCGTGGGGGTAGTCCGAGGACAGCATCAGCGCATCCTCACCTACGTACTGGAGCAGATACGGCAGGTCCTCGTCGAGCTCGCAGGTCACGAAGGCGCGTCCCTCGCGGAACCATTCCGCGGGATCCCGGTAGAGGTCGCGATTGATCCCAGTCCGAAGCCGCCTCCGCTCCCCCTGGATTGCCTGGTCGCGCAGGACGGTCGGCGGCTTGTAGCTGCGCCGGACCTGGTTGATCGCATAGGGGATCCACTCTGCCCCTGTCTCGACGAACCCCACCCGGAGCTTGGGGAAGCGCGCTAGCAGGCCCGACGCCATGATGGCGGTGAATCCCCAAATGACCGGCACTATAGCTGAGCAGAAGAAACTGTATTGGGAGAAGAGCTGAGTCGCGGCCGGAGATCCCCAGCCGAGATGAACGCAGAGGGGGAGATCCAGCTCGCTGGCCGCATCATATATCGGTGCGAAGTCAGGATCGCTGAGCTGGCGGTCGAAAACAGCCCCAAGGGTGAAAACGCCAGCGGCGCCAAGATCGCTCGCGCGCTGGATCTCTTTAACCGCGGCTTCTGGATCGCGGAATGGAACCAGCGCCGCCCACTTCAGCCGCCCGTTCGATTTGGCGCATGCCTCGCTCACGAAGCTGTTGTAGGCCTGAAAGAGAGCGCCCTCCAGTTTGACGTCTTCTACTGCCGAGACCAAGAACATGGTGGGGAACACTACCTGCTGGTCGATGTGAAAACGGTCGAGCCCCCTCAGCCGCGCATCCACGTCCTCGAGCGTCTGGTCCCCCACCGAGGCGCCGGCCCTGAGCGACCGCTCGCTGCCAGGCAAGAAGAAGATCGTTTGCCCGGAGCCCGGGATCTTTGGGAAGAGCTTCCCTTCGACCATCCATGCCGAGTTGACGTCGCCGTACTCGGTATCCGTTGGAAGCCGAAGGACGACAGGCCGGCGCGGATGGAGCTCGTCATCGAGGTGGGCGAACATCGCCTCAGGTTCGAAGATGTGACCGTCGGCATCTAGAACGCGCATGGTCTCCCTCCTCCTATACCGCCCTGATCTGGAGATGCAGGGTCATTTTTGGGCGACTCGGCCGACCAGACCCGCCCGCTGCGCAGCACAGCATAACCCTCGCCGCCCCA
>JAERMM010000186.1 GCA_016844585.1 Chloroflexota bacterium
CTTCGAGGCATTCTCGCTCCCGGTTCTGCCTGGTGCGTTCTTGATTCGCTTTCGCATGAACGAGTGTGCGGAGCCACGATTCTTCCGTTACTACTTCAACTCTCCCGTTGGTCGAAGCAACATCCTGTCGGTCGCTCGTGGTGCGGTTCAGCAGAATCTCAACATTACCAACATAGAGGCTTTGCGAGTCCCCCTGCCATCAGTGTTGGAGCAGCGACAGATCGTTGCAATTCTCGCCGTCTATGACAGCCTGATCGAGAACAACCGGCGGCGGATGGCGCTGTTGAAGGAGGCGGCGCGGCAGCTATACCGCGAGTGGTTCGTCCGCCTCCGGTTCCCAGGCCACGAGCACACCTACATCACAAACGGCGTGCCGGAGGGGTGGGTGCGTCAGACGCTTGCCGAGCTGTGCGAGTCCATCGACTACGGCTACACCGCCAGCGCTGAACGAGACGAGGTCGGGCCAAAGTTCCTTCGCATTACGGACATCGTCCCCGACGTCATCGATTGGACTTCGGTGCCTTACTGCCCCATCGAAGAAGACCGTCTGGCAAAATTCCGTCTGATGGAAGGCGACATTGTCATCGCACGTACGGGTGCAACGGTTGGCTACGCGAAGAGACTCCACAAGCGACACCCCGAAGCGGTGTTCGCTTCATACTTGGTCCGCCTACGGCTCAGGCCTGAAATCGACAGCCTGATGGTTGGTATCTTCGTGGAATCCGCCAACTACAGGAGCTACGTCCAATCGCGCGTCGGCGGAGCCGCTCAGCCGAATGCGAACGCCAAGGTGCTTTCCGCAGCAGAGATCCTTCTTCCTCCGCCAAGCATTCAACGCGTCTTCCACGAATCTGTGGAGCCGCTGATGGACCAGCGCGAAGTCCTTCAACTGCAAAACCAGCAGCTCCGCGCCGCGCGCGACCTGCTGCTGCCGCGCCTGATGAGCGGGGAGATCGCGGTGTAATCCACGGGCGCGCTGGACCCTTGCAGTCGGGTCTGTCCGGTCAATATTCTATTTCTTCTAAATGGCTTGACACACCATTTACTAGAAATAAAATACACACATGAAAGAGGTTCTCGGCGGGCTGGAAACCCGATTCTTCGCCTACGCACAGATGCGGAACATGCGCACCGTGCGCACCGGCGAACTGGTGCGGCCGCTGGGCCTCTCTCCGCTCCAGGAGCGCGAGCTGCTGCGGCGGCTTTCCCGCGGGCGCCTGATTGCGCGCGTCCGCCGCGGCCTCTATGTCGTTCCGCCCCGGCTCCCGCTCGGCGGTGCCTGGACGCCCGACGAGGCCATGGCGATCAACACCCTGATCGCGGATCGCCAGGGGCGTTACCAGATCTGTGGGCCCAATACCTTCAATCTCTACGGCTACGATAACCAAGTGCCCAACCGGATCTACGCCTACAACAATCGCCTTTCCGGCAACCGCACGATCGGGGCGATCAACCTTACGCTCATCAAAGTCGCGGACAAGCGGCTGGGGGACACCGAAGAGCAGAAGACCGCCGACGGCGAGACGGCCGTCTACTCGTCGCGCGCCCGAACCTTGCTCGACGCTGTCTACGACTGGTCCCGGTTCGGCAGCCTGCCGCGCGCGTACCGTTGGATTCGCGCCGACCTTCGCGACGGGCGAGTCCGCCCAGCCGAGCTCGTCCGCATCACCCTGCGTTACGGCGACGTCGGCGCCCGTCGCCGAATCGGCGTGCTGTTGGAGCGTGAGGGCGTAGACGAGCCGCTTCTGCGCAAGCTGGAAAAGGAGCTGCCGCCGTCCACCGCCGTCATTCCCTGGATCCCCACATTGCCCAAGCGCGGCCGCATCAACCGCCGCTGGGGGGTCGTCGAGAACGGGGACGCCTGAGCGTGCCGATCCGTCTGCACGAGGAGGATCCCGCGCTGTTGCGCGACGTGATCCGGTTCACGTCAGTGGAAACGGGATTCATCCCCCGACTTGTCGAGAAAGACTACTTCTGCAGCGTCCTGCTGGAATGTCTCGCCGCGAATCATGACGAACTGACGTTCAAGGGTGGCACGTGCCTGTCCAAGATTCATGCGGCTTTCTATCGGCTGAGCGAGGATCTGGATTTCTGCATCTCCACGGCTGTTAGCGCTTCCCGCGCGGCTCGGAGATCAAGCGCCGGCTCGCTGAAGGCGATCATGAATGCGATTCCTGAAGCATTCCCAGTTTTCGAAATCATCGAGCCGCTGCGAGGCTTCAACAATTCAACTCAGTACAACGCCGTGTTCGGCTACCGGTCGCTGCTCGATTCGCACCTGGAACCGATCGGCGTCGAGGTTGGTCTACGCGAACCGTACATCGAAGAACCACTGCGCGGAATGGCGACGACCGCCCTGCTCAACCCAATGAACCGGCTGGCGCTCGTCGATGCGTTTCCAGTCCGCTGTTTGTCGTACCCGGAGGCGATGAGCGAGAAGCTGCGCGCGGCCCTGAGCCGGCGGGAAGTGGCCATCCGTGACTTCTTTGACGTCGACCACGCGGTGCAAAGCCGACGCTGTGACCCCGAAGATTCGACTTTGATGGACTTGCTTCGACGGAAGCTGGCGATTCCGGGCACTGGCCCGGTCGACGTGTCGCCGGAGCGGATGGGGCCGTTAGCCCAACAACTTGAGACACAATTACGGCCGGTCTTACGTGAGCGAGAGCTCGCGGCGTTCGATCTCGACCGAGTGATCGCGACGATCCGCGGGATTGCGCAGAGGGTTGCGTAGGCGCCGATGATCACCGACATCAACAGCGAGGACCGGCTGGTGCAGCAGACTTTCGCCGAGCATCTCGAAAAGGCGCTCGGCTGGGAGAGCATCTACGCATACAACACGGAGGTGTTTGGGACACCTCCGCCCTCACCCCTGCACCCCTCTCCCAGTGGGAGAGGGGCCGTGGGTACGGGTGTCGTGTGCGACTTGGGGCGGGCCTCCGAGCGCGAGGTGGTGCTGGTGCGTGACTTGCGTGCCGCGCTCGCACGGCTCAACCCGGACATCCCTGGGGCCGCCAGGGAGCAGGACATTGAGAAGCTGACACGTATCGACTTTGCCCGCTCGCTCATCCAGCACAACCGTGAGTTCTATCGCTTCATCCGTGGCGGTGTGCCGGTCGAGTGGCGCGATGCCCAAGGCGAGACACGGTACGCCTTAGCGCCGGTGATTGATTTTGGAAACGGCAGCACCAATGGCCAGCCGAACAACCGCTTCCTCGCGGTGCGTGAGTTGAAAGTTCAGGGGGGTGCGCGTACCGCACTACAATCGACGAGCGGACCTTGTGTGCTTCGTCAACGGCCTGCCGCTAGTCTTCATCGAGTTGAAGGCTGTTTATCGGAACATCCGCGCCGGCTTTGACGACAACCTCACCGACTACCTCTCCGAGCACAGCATTGCCCAGGCCTTCCACCACAACGCCTTGCTGGTGGTGAGCAACGGCGATCAGGCCCGCTACGGTTCTATCACAAGCAAGTGGGAGCACTTCGTTGAGTGGAAGCGCAACGTGGAGACAGACAAGGGTCGGGTGGACGCCGAGGCGCTCCTGGACGGGATGCTGGCCAAGGAGCGGCTGCTCGACTTGGTCGAGAACTTCAGCCTGTTCGACGATAGCCGAGCCGGGGGCACGCGCAAGATCGTGGCTCGCAACCATCAGGTGCTCGGGGTGAACAACGCGGTCGCCTCGGTCCAGCGTCAAGAAGAGCTGAAGCGGAAGTACCTGTTTGGCGAGCGCCTGATCGAATACCGCGTGCCGATGCCGGAGCTGCTCAAGGCCGCCGAAGCGCCGCTGCCGGGCGTGACTGATGTCGATCCGGTCCACACAGAGGACGCAGGGGAAGATGAATTGCCTCTTGTGAAGCGGGCTCACCGCGATCTGGGGCGGCTGGGAGTCTTCTGGCACACGCAGGGCAGCGGCAAGTCCTACTCGATGGCGTTCTTCGCCGAGAAGGTGCGGCGGGTCGTGCCCGGCAACTTCACCTTCCTCGTGATGACCGACCGCGAGGACCTCGACGACCAGATCTGGCGCACGTTCATTGGCTGTGGCGTGACGGATGAGAAGACCCCGCGCCCCAGCTCGGGCAAGGAGCTGCAGGAAATCCTGCGTGGCAATCACCGTTTCGTCTTCAGCCTGATCCACAAGTTCAACCAGTCAGTGACTGAGCCCTATAGCGAGCGTGACGACATCATCGTTATTTCAGATGAGGCGCACCGGACCCAAGCTGGCAAGTTCGCCCGCAACATGCGCCTGGCGCTGCCGAACGCCTCGTTCATCGGATTCACCGGGACGCCGCTCTTCAAGTACGACGAGCTGACCCGCCGCATCTTCGGCAACTACGTCTCGCGCTACGACTTCAAGCGCTCGGAGGAGGACCAGTCCACGGTCAAGCTGGTCTACGAAAGCCGAGGTGAAAAGCTGGGGATCGCCCGACTCGACCTGAACGACCGGATCGCCGAGGCGGTGGAAAAGGCCGACCTCGACCCCGACCAGACCGCACTCCTGGAAAAGCTGCTAGGCAAGGACTACGAAGTCATCACGGCCGACGACCGACTGGACAAACTGGCCGCGGATTTCGTCGAACACTGTTCGACCCGCTGGCAGACCGGCAAGTCTATGATGGTTTGCATCGACAAGGTCACCTGCGGGCGGATGTTCCAGCGCATCTAGCCGCGCTGGCAGGCCAAACTTGCCCAGGTCAGGGCACTCGTCTCCGCCAGGGAAGCGGAGCTGCCCGCGGCCACTGACCCCGATGTGCGGGAGCGACTCGGCGAGGAGATCGAGTCCCTCCACGATCGGGCGGAGTGGATGGAGAGCACGATCATCGAGATCGTCATCAGCGAGGCTCAGAACGAGGTCCGGGATTTCGCGAAATGGGGACTCGATATCATCCCGCATCGGGCGGTGATGAAGACCGGCTTCGAGACGCCCGACGGCAGGCGAGTGCCGGTGGAGGATGCCTTCAAGGACCCGCAGCATCCCTTCCGCATCGCCATCGTCTGCGCGATGTGGCTGACCGGCTTCGACGTCGAGTGCCTGGCGACGCTCTACATCGACAAACCGATGAAGGCGCATAACCTGATGCAGGCTATTGCCCGCGCCAACCGCATCTACCCCGGCAAGGACTGCGGGGTCATCGTCGACTACAACGGGATGCTCAGGAGCCTGCGCGAGGCGCTCGCGCAGTACGCCCTTGGGGATGAAGACGAAGGCGGAGATGGCGGGGACATCGTCTCCCCCATCGAGGAACTCGTCGCAGCGCTGCTTCAGGCCATCGAGGCCGCGGAGGCACACCTGCTTGGTCTGGGGTTCGACGCCAACCGCCTCCGTGGCGTCACCGGGTTCGACCGCATCGAAGCGCTGCGCGACGCGGTGGACGCGGTCTACACCTCGGACGAGGCCAGACGCCGGTTCGAGATCGTGGCGCGGCAGATGTTCATCCGCTTCAAAGCACTTCTGATGGAGCCCATCGCCCTGGCCTATGCGGAGCGCCACGACAACATCGAAGCCATCTA
>JAERMM010000187.1 GCA_016844585.1 Chloroflexota bacterium
GGTAGCCAGCCGCGTAGACGCGCGCGAGGAACGCCTGCAGGAGCCGCCAGACCTCCTCCGCCTCGGTCCGGTGGTAACGTGGCGGGATCGTGTCGTTCAGCCAGCCATGGGGCATGTCTCGAAAGATGCGTATGTAGTGCGACCGGCCGGCCGCCTCCAGAACAGTCCTAAGGCGTCGAACGCCGGGCACCTGGAATATGTGGTCCTTCTCGCCGAAGACGCCGAAGAGGGGGGCCTTCAGGCGTCCGATGTGCTCGCTGAGCGTGTCGACAGGTTCCCAGGCGCTGGCGCCAACGGCGCCGTACAGGACGACGCAAGCGGCGACATCGGTCCGTTCAGCGGCAACCAGAATGGAGTGGCGTCCTGATGCGCACGCTCCCATAACCGCTAGGCGAGCCGAGTCAACTTCGGGGAGCGTCTTGAGGTAATCGAGCGCTCCCGCCACGTCATCGCAGATCTCGCGGTCCGGTGTCGTGGCCCGCCCCTCGCCGCGCGCCAGCGACTCCTGGTCCGGCTCGCGCCAGTAGACATTGGGGGCGAGCGCCACGTGGCCGTCGGCCGCGAACCGCACTGCGAGGTCTCTGGTGTGCTGCACCAGCCCGTAGCGCTCGTGCAGGAGGACAACCGCCGGATGACCCCCGGGCGCATCGGGTTTGGCGAGAAACGCGTTCGCGCCACTCGCGAGCTGTATCTCAGACGTGCGTACGTGTCGTTGGTCGATCTCCGCCAGCATGGCGTCCTCCGTTCAAGGTCGGCTACAACGGGCGCGAGCGTTCTCCTCACCCTGTGGGTGCCCCATGATCCCGGGTAGAAAGGACTCAGTCAAGTCGGAGTTTCAGGACCAGCCTCTGGCGACAGCAGTCAATGCGGTTGAGGTCGCGTGCGCAGCGGGGTAGGATGTGCTGTCAGGCGGACGGGCGGCAAGGATCGCATCGCATGGGTCTTGATCGGGGAGGTGTTCCATTGGCACGAAATCGGTTCCGCACGGCTGCGTGGGTAGCTCTGCTGGCGCTGCTCCTAACTGCGTGCGCAGCCCCTCGACCGGCCAGCACGCAGGTCGGATTGGGACAATCTTCAGATAGCAGCGAGCGCAGAACCAAGACCATCGTGTACGCCGTCACGAACTACGTCCAGGGTATCGGCCTTACGGCGGCGAGCACCACCTCTGGCGGCTGGGCGACCGCGGGCGAGATTCACTCCAACGGGCTGATCACGTCCGACTTCGACTCCCGGAAGCCGGTTGGCCAGATCGCCGAGCGCGCGCCAAGCATCGAGGAGGGAGGCATTTCTCTGCTGCCCGACGGTCGAATGCGGGTCGTCTTTCCTTTGAGAAAAGGGGTCACCTGGCAGGATGGTACGCCGCTCACCGCCCAGGACCTGGTCTTCTCGCTACGGTTCCTGAGCGACCGTGCACTAGGCTATCCGACGCTGGAGGCCATCACCTTGATGGATGCCGCCGAAGCGCCGGACGACAACACTTTCGTCCTCTATTACAAGCAGCCTTACTACCTGGGAGCCTCCCTCGGCGTTCGGCTGTTCTGGCCGGTGCCACGGCACCTCATGGAGGCGCCATTCGAGCAGTACCTCCAGAACAAGAACCCGGAGCAGATCATCAATCTGCCCTACTGGTCGAGCGAGTACGTCGGGGCCGGGCCCTTCCGCGTGACATCCTGGGACCCGTCGTCGGAGATCGTCCTCCAGGCATACGACGGTTACTTCCTCGGTCGGCCCAAGGCCGACATCATCCGCGTTCGACTCCTCGCAGACCAGCAGACGCTCTTTTCCAACCTGCTTGCCGGTGCCGTGGACGTGTTTCCCGAGACCGTCCTCAACGCCGAGCTGGTGACGCAGCTGAAGGAGACGTGGGAGGCCTCAAATCGAGGAACCGTCCACTATTACGCTGGCTCG
The DNA here is from genome assembly GCA_016844585.1 of Chloroflexota bacterium. Classification (GTDB taxonomy): domain Bacteria; phylum Chloroflexota; class UBA6077; order UBA6077; family SHYK01; genus JAERMM01. The sequence goes on from JAERMM010000187.1 coordinate 1,909, forward strand.
ACCCGATTCCTGGCGCCGCAGATGCGTCCGGACGTCCAGATAGAGTCGGCCATTCTGGACCAGCGCGTCCGGGCGGCGCTCTACCATGCGCTCGACCGCGAGACCCTTGCGGAGGTTTTGCAAGTGGGCCACCGGGAGATGGCAGCCTACGCCATACTGCCCGCTCACGATCCCCTTTACCTGGCCACGAAAGACGCGTTGCGTCCCTACGCGTACGATCCAGAACGGGCGAAGGCGATGCTGCGCGACCTGGGCTGGACACCAGGCACAGACGGAGCGCTGCGCAACAACGCGGATGGCCGACCATTCCGCACGGCAATCACTGCGTCGACGTCTACAACTCGCGACGTCCCTGCGCTCGCGGATTACTGGCGGCGGATTGGGATCGAGGTCGATGAGCGCATCACTCCGCCCGCTCTGGCGCGTGACCAGGAGCACGCTGCGCAATACCCGGGCTACGAGAACACGTCGAAGGCGCCCGGCGATGGCATCATCCGCGGTCTGGAAGGCCCGGCAGCAACCGCGCAGACCCGCTGGGCCGGCAACCGAGCGGGATACGAGGACCCGCGCGCGCAGGCGTTGCTGCTGCGCTATCGTTCGTCGCTCTCGCCACGCGAGCAGTTCGACGCGATGAAAGCGATCAGCGACTTCATTGCGGCCGAGCTGCCATTCCTGCCGACCTACGGACAGGTTGATGGCGTCGGCGTGCGAGCAGGGATTAGGGCCCTGGACGACCACATGGGCGGCGGCGTTCCGGGTTCAGGCTACGGCACCTTCGCGCGAAACGCGCACCTGTGGGATGTGCTGTAGTGGGTCAGGTGGCATGCACATCGCCATTTTGCAGGCGTGTCCCTGCGAATGGCGATATTCATGACAAGTGACCCATTAGGATGCGAGCCTCTTGAACTGCTTGCTAAGCGCAAGGCCCTGGGATTGGTACGTCGAGCCGATGGCCGTGCCATAGACCTTATCGGGCGGAGCCAGCATTCGCTCGTAGATGAGACGGCCAACGCGCTGACCGTCTTCGAGGACGAACGGCGCCTCGTGCGAGCGTACCTCGAGCACCGCGTGCGTCCCCTTGATGTCGTCGCTGCCGTAGCCGAAGCCGGGGTCGAAGAAGCCGGCGTAGTGGATGCGGAACTCGCCCACCGATGGGTCGTAACCGACCATTTCGGCCGCGTGATCCAGTGGGATGCGCACCTTCTCTTTGGACGCCAGGATATAGAAGTCCTCCGGGTTGAGGATCAGCCGCCGACCTTTGGGGCGAACGATCGGCTCCCAGAACTCAGCGGGGTCGTAGTAATCGACTCTTTGCAGGTCTACGAGCGGCGCGTGGGCCTTTGCTCGATAGCCGATGATTTCCGAGCCGTCCGTGCCATCAAGGTCCACGGAGATCCACAGCCCGTCTGAGATGGTTGGCGTGCTCACAGCGCCATCTTCGACGTAGAGCAGCACCGTCTTCTCGTGCAGCTCGCTGAGCTTCGAGTCAGAGGGCGACGGCGCGCCTCGGATGAATCGCAGCTGATTCAATCGAGTGCCAGCCTGGACCAGGATGCTGAAGGTGCGCGGCACGATCTCCACGAACATCTTGCCGTGGTACCCGGGCGGCACGCGCTCGAACTCGCTGGCGTAGTCGGTGATGAGACGTGTGAAGATGTCCAGCCGCCCGGTTGTGCTCTTCGGGTTTGACTTGCCGGCGATTCCGGCGGGCAGATTCCACTCCTCAACCAACGGAACGACGTATACGCAGCCCTTCTCGAGAACCGATGGGCGTGTCAGATCGATCTCGTGGGTCTTGAACTCTTCAGCCTTCCTCAGGACTGTCGAGGTCGGTCCGGGAAGGAAGCTGGCACGCACCCGATAGGCGACCGGACCGAGCCGAAGGTCGAGACTGGCCGGCTGGATTTGCTCCTGGATGATCGGGACGCTCGCGCTGATGTATCCGAAGTCGATGAATTCCTGGATGCGCTGGGACGGGTAGAGCCCGGTGGCGTTCTCGGATAGGGCGTCAATCTGCAGCTCTGGGAAGAGCGTCAGGCTGGTGGCTTCCATGCGGGCAATGGTACAGCGATTGTCCGCAGGCGGCCCGCAGTCCGGGGCTGGTCAGACGAGGCGGGCGCCCGCGGGCTGGGTCATTGCCGCCTCGAGAGCCCGTCGCACGAAGACGCCAACCATGCGCTTTCGATAGGCGGCCGGCCCGCGCACGTCCTCAACTGGATCGGCCACTGCCTCATAGGCGGCGGCAACGGAGCGAAACACGTCGTCGGTAGGACGTTCGCCGCGCGTTTCCGCCTCGACCTCGGTCAGGCGCAGCGGGCGGCCCGCGATGGCGCCCACTGCCACCCGCAAGTTCTCGATATGCCCGTCCTCTGCGAGATCGATCAGGGCGACCGCGCCCACGCAGGGACGATCCTCCCACGAACGGCTCACGTACTTGAGATACATCGCTCGCATCCCGGGCCGAGGGAGCGGAACAAGCACATCAGTCAAGACTTCGTCGGGCTCGAGCGCTGTGGTGTAGAAGTCCTCGATGCAGTCCGCGACGGCGATCTCGCGGGCGCCGCGAGGGCCCTGGATGCGCACCCGCGCGTCGAGCGCTACCAGCACCGTAGGTGGGTCGGAGGCGTAGTCGGCCTCACACACGTTGCCTCCGAGCGTGGCGACGTTGCGCACCCGCACGTTGCCCACCAGTCCGCAAGCTCCGGAGAGCACCGGCAGTTGCTCGCGAACGACGGCCGACTCAGCCACGGATCTCAGAGTGGCGAGCGCACCGATGCGCAGCAGACCGCCATCGATTGAGATGTGATCTAGGCCGGGAATGTGATCCAGACGGACCAGCGCTTTGGGTTGCAGCAGGCCCTGGCGAAGCATCAGCACGAGTGCTGTGCCGCCCGCGATGGCTCGCGCCTCACCGCCTGCTTCGGCTAGGAACTGACACGCCTCCACGACGGAAGTGGGCGCGTGCAGCACGAGGTCAGCCACTGGGGTCTCCCTGGTCCGCAACCTTCATGGGAAGGGCATATGGTCGGAAAGCAGGCAGGTCGAGATGCGGCGCTCCAGCGGCCGCAGCTTGGCCTTCCACCTGGCGTCGTTAGTGAGCAGCACGCTCACCTGGCTGACCAGGCCCGTGGCGACGATGAGCGCATCCGTTTCGGAGAGCCTGTGCACCGCGCGCAGGGAAGCCGCCTCTTGTGCCACGGTCAAGTCGGCGGGCAGGATACGCAGGTTCGGATACTGATGCAGGAAGTCGATCACATGCTGGTACGGCTCGCGGGCTCCTAACCGCAATGGGCGCACCAGCAGCTCCATCGCGGTGACGGTCGAGATGATCGCGGCGTTCCTGCCTGAGTGGACCCACTCGTCCACGACGCAGGCCGCCGCCGCGGAAACCTGCTCCCCGCCGTCGAAGTACGCGGCCAGCACACTCGTATCCAGCAATACTCGGCTTGCCTGCGGTACGGCTGACTCGAGAGACGCCCGGCTCACTCACCCCAACTCGCACGTTCGCCATCGATGTACTCCTGAGCCTCAGTCGTGCCGCCGTATATGCCAGGCAGAAGCCGGGCTTAGCCCCTGCGCTGGCCCGACTCCGAGCTCCTCTGCTATCGCCTCGGGCAGGGTCATCTGGTTCTTCCCGCGCAACGCGACCTCAATCTCTCGTACCGTCACTGTCTCATTCCTCTGGTGGAATTCTCCATTATAGTCGCACCGGCACCCATTTTTCCTACCACTGCATGAAAGTCGGACACCAGGGCTTCGTGAACCGAGGTTGCACTCCAGTAGGATGGTTGTCCGCGGCGGAAAGTCTAGCACAGGCATGGTAGATTCCCCTGTGATCCACCCCCCACATCCAGACCCCAACCCGCCCGGCCTGATCGGGCAGAGCCCTGTGCCGAGTCT
>JAERMM010000431.1 GCA_016844585.1 Chloroflexota bacterium
TATTTCACCGACGAAGTAGTCGCCAAGAGGCAGCGCTTCGACAAAGAGTACCGAATCGTCCGGCTCAACGACGGCAAGGAACGTTGGGTCCACGGAATCGGCGACCTGGTGACCAACCCGGAAGGGCAGCTGCTGGAAATGATCGGCACGATTCAGGATGTCACCGAGCGGAAGCATCTCGAAAGCCAGTTCAACCAGGCACAGAAGATGGAGTCCGTCGGCCGCCTGGCCGGCGGTGTGGCCCACGACTTCAACAATCTCTTGACGGTGATTCTCGGCGAGACGGAACTCGCCCTGGCAGAGCTGCCAGTGGACGATCCCGCGCGCCCTGGCTTGGAAGGAGTCATTGGCGCGGGCCGGCGGGCAGCCGGCCTGACGCGACAGTTGCTGGCTTTTTCCCGGCAACAGGTGATTCAACCCACGACCTTCAACTTGAACGAGCTGGTTGCCGAGGCAGCACGAATGCTGCCCCGACTCATCGGGGAGGACGTCGACTTGGTCAGTCAGTCGCCATCGTATCCGGTAGTCGTGAGAGCCGATCGCGGGCAAGTGGATCAGGTGCTGCTGAACCTGGTGGTCAACGCGCGTGACGCGATGCCTCACGGCGGGAAGCTTACCATCGAGACGGGCTGCGTCACGCTGGATGCGGAGTATGCGGATGCCCACCCCTACGTGACGCCGGGGGAGTACGCTCTGCTGGCGGTGAGCGATTCCGGCATTGGGATCACACCGGAGGTCCGGGGCAAGATCTTCGAGCCGTTCTTCACGACCAAAGAGCGGAGCAAGGGGACAGGCCTGGGGCTTGCCACGTGCTATGGAATCGTCAAGCAGTCTGGCGGCCACATTGAGGTCTATAGCGAGGTTGGCCTCGGGACCACGATGAAGGTGTACTTCCCTCAGGCAGGTGAGGCCGTGGTCGCGCCGAGCGCTTCCAAGAGAGCGTTGGCAAGGCGCGGCACGGAAACCATTCTCCTGGTCGAAGATGAGACGATGGTCCTACGGATCGCGGTACGCGTGCTCGAGACACAAGGGTATCGCGTGCTCCAGGCCCGTAGCGGCGAGGAAGCCCTCCAGTTACTCGAGGGTCGCGCGGACCATGTGCATCTACTTCTAAGCGACATAGTACTCCCTGGGATGAACGGGAGGGTGTTGTCTGAGCGCGTGCGGGCGTTGCGTCCCGACGTCAGAGTGCTCTACACCTCGGGCTATACCGAGGATTCAATCCTGCGGCAGCGGCTGTTGGATCATGGGGCTTCGTTGGTCCAGAAGCCGTTCACGGCCGAGGTTCTGTGCCGCAAGGTGCGGGAAATGCTGGACGCATGACCGGCTCCGCGGATCCGATGTCCCACGATGGGTCCTGGGCCAGCAAGTGGATGCGCGCTGAATTCGCAGGCTAGTTGGGCGCGCGGACCGTGCTGGCCACTCTCGGGCTGGTCTTCGCGGCAGAGGGCGTGGTCATGTTTTTCCTGCCTCTTCTGGGGCCGCGTAACGCATGGGTTGAGGCGGTTATTGACTCCACCGTCCTCACCCTGCTCATCGTTCCCTTCGTTGTTTGGCTCGAAGCGCGCCGACGCCGCGCGGAACGGAAGGCGGCCCAACTGGCAATCATTGTGGAGTACGCCGAGGACGCCGTCGTCGGGTGCACGCTCGACGGCGTCATGACCAGTTTCAACGCCGGCGCGGAGAGGCAAACCGGATATCGCGCCGACGAAGCCATTGGACAGACACCAAACCTCCTGATGGCGCCAGACCGCCTTCCCGAGGTGGCCCAGTTGCTCGACCGAGTTTCGCGCGGCGAGCGCATCAGCAAGTACCGAACGGTTGTCCTGCGAAAGGACGGGACGCCGACGGGCGCATTGGTGGGGTCGCCGTCATCGCCCGAGACATTTCCGACCGCGTGCGGGCGGAGGAGGCCCAGGCGGCGCTGGTGCGGGATCTTCAGCGCGCGCTCGCCGAGGTGAGGACCTTGAGCGGGCTCCTGCCGATTCGCGCCGCGTGCAAGAAGATCCGGGACGACAAGGGCTACTGGAACCAGATCGAAGTGTATTTGGGAGCACATTCCGATGTTGAGTTCTCTCACGGCGTCTGCCCGGAGTGCGTCCGCAGACTCTACGGCGAGTATCTCGATGACCCCAGTGAGCAGGTGGGGAAATAGGTTGCATCGGACCCCTGCGGGTGGGCTCGTGACGGACCGAGGGCGTCCATCACCGCGTTGAGGAGAGACTGACGGTCGAACGGCTTGGGCAGCATGCCCAGCGCGCCGGCGCGCTCAGCGAACTCGAGGACCCCGCCTTGGTCCAGGTAGCCTCCCCCCGACATCGCGACGATCCGGGTGTCGGGGAATTCCGACCGAAGCCGCATGATCACATCGATCCCATCGGCATCGGGCATGTACATGTCGGTGATGACGAGGTCCGCTGCGTGCAGACGGTAGGCAGCCATCGCTTCACGCCCGTTCGCCGCCTCACGCACCTCGTAGCCGTCGCCCCTCAGGAACCTGCCCAGCATGTCCCGAATGCCCGCGTCGTCGTCTACAACCAATACGCTCGTCATGATTGCCGTCCTTGGCTCCAGTTCGCCGTCCCAGCGGCGCCCAGCTCTTCGAACTCCGTCTTGATGTGATCGACTTCCCGCCGGTCCTCGAGGAACGCGCGCACAATCTCAGGATCAAAGTGGTGGCCGGCCTCGCTCTCCAGCATGCCGCAGACCGTCTTGCTTGAGAGCGCATCGCGATACTCGCGATTGGTCGTCAGTGCGTCGAACACGTCCGCGACCGCGCAGATTCTCCCATGGAGGGGTATCCGGTCGCCGGAAAGGCCGGCCGGGTACCCGCTGCCATCGAATTTTTCGTGGTGGGTCAGGGCGATGATCTCGCCAGCCTGCATCACCGGGGAACGGGAGCCGCGCAATATGTGCGCGCCGATGGCCGGGTGGGTCCTCATGATCTGCCATTCGTCCCCGGAGAGCTTGCCGGGCTTCATCAGGATCCCGTCCGGGATGCCGATCTTGCCCACATCATGCATGGGGCTGGCGTATCGGAGAATCTCGATCTCGCTCGGGGGAAGGTTGAGGCGCTGCGCAATCATCTCGCAGTATCGCCCGATCCGCTCGATGTGTGCCGCAGTGTCGCGGTGCTTGTATTCCGCGGCCAACACGAGACGGCGAATGGTATCCAGATGGGCTTCCTGCGTTCGGCGCTGCGCGGCAGCCATGTCTTCGAGCGCCGCGCGGAGCGCAGCGTTCCGTTCCTCGACTTTGCGTTCCAGTTCTGCTCCGTTCCGCTTGAGCGTGTCAGTGGCTTCCTTCAAGCCGAGGAGTGACGCGGATCGCAATCTGATTTCATTGATTTCGAACGGTTTTGTCACGAAGTCGTTGACCCCGGCTTCCACCGCTCGCAGCCGATCCTTCTGGGAGCCCGAGCCGGTCAACATGATGATCGGCACGTCTCCGTGCTGTCGATCCTGCCGGATGTTCCGGGTCAGCTGGAATCCGTCCATCCCGGGCATCGCCGCGTCGAGGACCACCAGGTCCACGTCGAGCTGGAGCTTGGCCAGGGCCTCGTG
>JAERMM010000188.1 GCA_016844585.1 Chloroflexota bacterium
CACGGCTACACCCTCGGCCATTGGGGCGAAGAAGACCAAAAGCTCGCGGACCTCATCATCGCGGGCGACTACAAAGCCGTCGGCCGCATCACGCTCCAGCAGCAGAAAGACTCGGAGCACATGAATCAATAGCGGAGGCCATCAGTGAGCCTTGTTGAGACGTACGCGGCGACGGTCAAGAAGTACTTCGATCGAAGCCCGTTTGGGCAGTGGCAGGCTAGCGAGGACGTGCAGACGATGGAGGGGCTGTACGTCGAGGACGTGTGGAAGCTGGAGCTGGCGACCTGGCCAAGGCTTGGCGGCAACGCTCTTTTCGTCAACCTGTTGCCGATGATGGAGCGCGCGACCAGCCTGTACGTGGCAGAGGCGCCGCCCGGCGGCGCGCTCGAGCCCGAGCGGCACCTCTACGAGAAGTTCGTCGTCGTACTCAGCGGCCATGGGGCAACAGAGGTTTGGCAGGAGGGCGACACATCCAGGCACGTCTTCGAATGGGGACCGGGCAGCGTGTTCTCGCCGCCGATCAACACCTGGCACCGCATGTTCAACCATGGACAGGAGCCCGCGCGCTTCATGTGCGTCATCGACGCGCCTCAGATCATGAACGGGTTCCGGAACGCGGAGTTCGTCTTCAACTGCAACTACGCATTCCGCGACCGCTTCAACGGACGCGAGGACTACTTCTCGGTGAGCAACAAGCGTCAGGAGCGAGGCCGAACGACCGTCTGGGAGACGAACCTCATCCACGACTGCCTGGAAGCCGACCTCGACACCGACTACAAGAAGGCGAGCGGTGGTCAGATCACTGCCTTCGAGATGTCCGGCAATTCGCTCGTTGGCCACATATCAGAGTGGCCGGTCGGCCGCTACCACAAGGCGCACTACCACGGTCCAGGCGCGATGCTGATGGGCCTGCGCTCAGAGGGATTCGTACTCATCTGGTCCAGCGCGCTTGGGAATCGCCCGTACGAGAATGGGCGAGGATCTGACGTAGTCGAAGTCCCCTGGAAGCGCGGGACGATCTACGCGCCGCCCGGCAAATGGTTCCACCAGCACTTCAACACCGGCCGCGAGCCGGCGCGAAACATGGCGATCCGCTACGGCAGCACGATCAACCTCACGGACTTCGGCCCGCTGGTCCCGGACCACTTCATGGAGATGGCCGGCCACGAAGAGCGTGCGATGATGGTGAGCACTCAGGAAGGCGGCACGCTCCTCGAGTACGAGGACGAGGACCCGGCAGTTCGAGAGCGCTTCGAGGCCGCCCTCACACGCAACGGCGTCGAGTCCCAGATGCCACCCTCACTCTACGAGGCCGACGCTGCGAAGGAAGCGGCGCGCGCCTTGGGTGGCTGAGCGGTAGGCAGTCATCCCCCAGCAAAAACATCGCCAACCCCTTGCCACCAATGCTTGACACGTGCTCCCCCTGCCCATACATTCCCACTTGGGATCCTGGTCGCGGTCGCGGACGCGTGCGGTCGATAGGAGGCGAGATGGCTAGCGGGATTGAGAAAGAAGTCGACAAGGACAGCGTGCAAATCTTCAGCGTCGCTGAGGCGCTGAAAGACAAGGACCGGGGCCGCATTGACATGGCGACCTCCCGCAACAGCTACATCGCGGTGTTCAATACCCGACCCCGCGGAGGCGAGCCGAACATCCACCAGCATCCGGACTCGGATCAGATTCTCTACATCTTGGAAGGCGAGTGCATTGTAACCGGCGCTTCCGGGAAGGCTCGAGTTGGGCCCAACGAGGGGATACTCATCCCGGCTGGCGTGAACTACGCGTTCACGAACCCTGGGGATGAAGACCTCGTCTTCCTCTCGATGCGCACAGAGGCCGTGGGCGGCCGCCGCGCGGCGTACATCGGCTTCGAGCCGTCGGACATCGAGGTGAGAGTACCCCTCGACGCAATTGGGTCGGGGCCTGAGGGGCTGCTGTGGCTATACCCGATGAACCGTTCGACCATTGCGCTGTCGTCCAAGTATCACGAGCCCTTCAATAAGGCTTCGATTCTGAGCATGCGCTGCCCCTACGAGACCCGAGGCGACGCCGTGGTTGCCATCCTACCTGAGCGCCTCGCTCAGTGGTACGGCCTGAACGACCTGCATGACGACGACTACATCGTCCTCCCCGATCCGAGCAATACGCGGGTCCGCATCGATCTGAGCCCCATCATTCGGAGGCAGATGGCAGCCAATTGACCCTCAGCCTCGCTCCAAGCAGCCATCGCGGGTCCTGGCTCGTCGCTGCGCTCCTGGTAATTGGCTGCGCGCCAGCTACGACGCCGAGCCAGATGCAGGATGCTTCCCCGTCGCGCGAGCAGGTGCTCGTGCCCGACCGCACGCTAGTGGTGGCCCTTAGAGCCGAGCCCAAGACTATCAGCGCCGGTTCCTTCACCAGCTCGGGCATCACGGTAGCCACGCCAATCCGACTCTTCAACGCCGCGCTCGATCTCATCGACGACCACGGCGTCGCGATGCCGTACCTCGCGGAACGCCTACCTCAGCTCAACACCGATTCGTGGCGGGTGCTACCCGACGGGCGCATGGAGACCCGCTACCAATTGAAGCCAGGCCTGGCCTGGCACGACGGGACGCCGTTTTCAGCGGAAGACTTTACTTTCGCATGGCGGGTTTATCAGGTGCCGGATCTCGGAATCTCCGCCCTGGCACCGGTTAGCGAGGTGGAGGAAATCCTTGCCCCGGATGACCGCACCGTGCTGGTCCGGTGGAAAGGCTTGTACCCTGAGGCGGGCGTAAGCCAGATTGGTGGCTACCTGCGCGGCATCATGCCGTTTCCGCGCCACATTCTGGACGGCCCGTTCCAAGAAGCCCGCTGGGAAACCTTCACCGCCCTCTCCTATTGGTCGCGCGACTACGTTGGGCTGGGGCCGTATCGGCTGCTGCGCTGGGAACCAGGCGCGTTCATCGAGGGCGTCGCCTTCGACGGTCACGCCCTCGGCCGTCCGACGATCGGTCGCATCAAGATAGTCTTCATCGGCGATAGCTCGACCGCGATGGCGAACATCCTGTCGGGCGAGATCCACGTCGCGGTTGACAGCGCGCTTCAGTTCCAGCACGGGGTGGAGCTAAAGCGGCTGTGGGACTCAAGCGGCGAGGGCGTTGTCCTGACACACGTCGCATCCTGGCGGACGATTTTCGCGCAACATCGTTCGGAGCTGTCCACGCCGCCGGCTATCAGAGATGCCCGGAGCCGAAGGGCTCTCGCCCACGCGATAGACCGAGGTTCGTTAAATGACGCAGTGTGGGACGGGCAGGGCATTATTGCGAACACATTCTTCGCTCCCTCGAGCTACTTCTTTCCTCAGATCGATGAGGCGACAATCAAATATCCGTACGACTTGCGCCGCGGCGAGCAGCTGATGGAAACGCTGGGATTCGCGCGGGCTGCGGACGGAGTCTGGACCAGCCCGGTGGACGGAAAACTGGAGCTGACGTTGACGACCGGCTCGGCTAGCGCCCGCAACGACATCGAGCGCTCGGTGCTGGCGAGCGGTTGGCGCCAGGCAGGATTCGGCGTGCAGGAAACGGTGATCGGCACCGCACAGGCGCTAGAGCGAGAATCCCAGGCTACGTTTCCGTCGCTCCTCGTCACCGGGACGGGCCTGAGCGAGCGCAATCTGATCGACTCGTTCGCGAGCATCGCCATCCCATCGGCAGCGAACCGATGGGGCGGCGAGAACAAGGGCGGGTGGTCGAATCCCGTCTACGATCGCGTTCGCGATGCATTCGCGCGTACCTTGGACGCGGACGATCAGGTCCGTCAGCGAGTGCAGATGGCGCGGCTACTGAGCGAGGAGCTGCCTGCAATTCCGCTCTATTTCGGCGTCAATCCGATTGCCCACGTGGCATCGCTGCGGGGTGTGTCACAGACATCGTCCCCAGGTACGACCGGCATCTTTAGCTGGAACGTCCATGTATGGGAGCTGAACTAACTGCCGGACCAGCCTGGCGGGTTGCGGTAGGGCTCGGTGAGTTGGCGGATCAGCTCTGATGGCTCGGCGAGGTCGACGCGTCGGTTGAAAACGCCGGGGACGGTCGCTCCAACCCGAATGATCGCTAGCGGCTCGGACCCTGTGCTCTCGTACCAGTACGGGGTATCGTGAGGAACCACAATACCTTCCTGCGGGCCGAGCTTCGCGACGACGCGGTCATTCTCCGTGTAGAAGGTCGCCTCGCCGCCAAGAATGAGCCAGATCTCATCGCTTCCGGTGTGAGTATGGAGGTTATTCTCACCCCCGTCCGCGACAACCATGACGGTCGCCGACATGATGGGAGTGCGGCCGAGGGGCTTGCTCTTCTTGCCGCTCTCGATCGAGTCGATGCGCGCATCGAAGGCCTGGAACCCGGTAGTGGTTACCTGTCGCTCTGTCATGACAGCTTCTCCCAGAGGTGCACGTTGCGCGCCATCGACGCCGTGCCAGTTCCCGGATAGTCATCGGTGAAAGCGCGCGCGTTCTTGCTGACCGCCGCGAAGATGGTGCGCCAGTAGACGGGGAGCGCCGGCAAGTCAGCCGCGAGGATTTCGGCCATGTCGCGCAGCACCAGCCCCTGCTCCTGCCGGTCGAACGTGAAGGAGAGCTTGTCGATGAGCGCGTCCAGACTCGGGTTCGCGTAGTGCGCGGTATTCGCCCCCTGCCAGCGGTTCTGCGGGCCGGAGCCTAATCGCCCGTCGAAGCTGATGAAGATTGTGTCGCCGAAGCCGCGCACCCGCGTCTCCATGGCGGGGAACTTCGATTTGAACTCGTTGTCGCGGCTGAGTGACTGGGGCGGGATGTACTCTTTTACATCGAAGCCGAGCTGGCGCCAGCCAGCGCTGATGAACGCCACTTCCTTTTCATCGGGCTCATTGCCGCGCATCTCGAGCTGCACCTGATCACCGGCCCTATTGAGCATGCGTCCGTCGTTGGCCCGTCGCCACCCGCCGTCGGCGAAGTCCTGCAAAGCACGGTTGGGTTCGTATTGGTAGCGAGAAAACGGCTGCCCGACGGTTGCCCCGCGGGGATCGGCCGAAGACATGAAGGAGTCGCCACTCGTGTTCTCGACCCCCGGCATCAGCAGATCGCGCAGTGCATCACGGTCCAGGCCGTAGAGCAGCCCGCGCCGTAGACGAGGATCCTGGCTCAGCTCGATCGGCTTGGCGTACTCCGGGTGGAACTGGAACCACAGGTAACGCCAATTGTCCTGTCGGCTGAAAACCGATCCTTCGCCGCTCTGCTTCCACTCGTCTCGGAGTTGAAGAAACACGTCGAGCGGCAGGGTCTTTTCTGACGTCATGTCGATGGCGCCAGCGCGCAGATTCGCGAGCATCACGTTGACTTCGCCGATGGTGCGCAGAATGAGCCGGTCGACTTTGGGGCGGCCAAGGAAGTAATCATCGAACGCTTCGAATACCTGGTTCTCACCGCCCCCGAAGTCGACCAGGCGGAATGGGCCGAGGTTCACGTACTCAGTGGTGAGGTTCACGTACTCAGTGGTGAAGTACGACTGCCCGAGGAAGGCGTCGCGGCTCTCAATATTGGTCAAGGGTTCCCGGAGGATGTGGCGGGGAAACGGCCACATCGATGCGGAGATTAGCTCGAGAGCGCGATAGTAGGTGCCCGGCCAGGTGACGACCACGGTGAGCGGGTCGAGCGCCTCGACCTTTTCCGCCCGCCGCAGATGCTCCTCACGCGAGGAAAGAAGCAGCGGATGCGTCGCGATTTCTGCGGTGAAGGCAATATCGTGAGCAGTGAACGGGGTCCCGTCGTGCCACTTGACGTCGGACCGCAGCTTCCAGATGGTTTGCATGCGTCCGTCCGGGAGGATCACCACGCTGCCATCGTCGAGGGACGGGATGCCAGCGGCCAGGCGCGTCTCGAATCCAGAAGTGCGGCCGTGCGTCGTGAGGCCGATAGTATGGACTTCCTCGAGTGCGGAGCCGCCTCCAGAAGTGTTGGAGAAGTCCCACGGCCCGTAGCTCAACACCGCATTCAGCTGTCCGACCACGAGAGTCTTGATAGGGCTGAGGCTTGGGGTCGTGGCCTGCTCACTGCGACCCTGTTTGGGACCGGTCGACGCGCAGCCTAAGAAACTCGCGACCACGACGATCTGAGCAAGAGCAACAATAGTTGGCGCCTTCATCACGCTTCGCCCTCCCCAATCGGCTCTTTCAATGGCCGATTGTCTGCACACTCCCGGACGCTGTCAAGAAAGTCTCCAGTCAGGTCGTCTAGCGGGAATGCTCCCTTCCGGTCGACTATTGACGCTGACCATGACCAAACCTGGCATTCCAGATTACCTGTAGATATCATCTAAGTGGTGCGTCTCACGCCAGAGGTGCATGGTCCACTCGGCCTGGCCGGCGCGTTTGGCTAGCCCCCCAATGAGCCCGCGTAGCTTTATCTGGCGATCACCCAGCAGCTTGGCCCAGCCCACCGCGCGATCGTGCCCCAGACTGACCACCTCCCCTCGCGAGCGGGGATCGAACCGAATCGGCTCTTGACCCTCCAGCGCTCGCAGAATGTTCTCCGCAGCCAGCTCTCCCTCCTGCAGTGCAAGCTGGGCCGTCGCGGGTATCGGTTGGTTGGTCTTCGGGTCGAGCGCCACTGCGCAGTCGCCGACGGCAAAAACCTCCGGGTAGCCTGGCACGCGCAGCATAGGGTCGACGATGAGCCGACCCTGCTTGTTCATCTCGACTCCAGCGCTCGCCATCAACAGATTGGCGCGAATACCCCCTGCCCAAATCATCGACGCGGTCGGTACGAAACCACCTGGATCGAGCGTCACGCCCTCATGGCTGCACGAGGCGACTTTCACGCCCAGACGGAACTGGACCCCCATTTTCTCCAGTTCTCCCGCCGCGTAGGCCGACGACTCTTCATCCAGCATCGGCAAAACCCGTGGCTGCGCGTCTACGACTATGATCTGGCCGGCATCGCGATCGAGGCCCACTCGCGCGCACAGCCGCGCGAGCATTTCAACCATCTCTCCGGCCAACTCGATGCCCGTGTAGCCTGCTCCGCCGATCACGAAGCGAAGGCGCCGCTCGCGCTCGGGGGGGTCGCTGCTCCCGGCAGCTTCTACAACCTGTTCCTCGATGTGGCCGCGGAGCCGAACGGCCTGGGCTAAGGACTCGAGGGCGAAGCTGTTTTCCTCCAGGCCGGGGATGTTGAAGAAGTTGGTCACGCTGCCCAGCGCAAGCAGGAGGTAGTCGTAGTGGTATGGGCCACCCGTCGTGGTGACTCGTCGTTCTGCGAAATCGAGCCCGGTGACCGTGGTCTGATGGAAGGCGAGCGCATGATCTTCCAGCAGCTCGTTGAGGGAGCTCGTAACATCGGTATCGCGTGCCGCGGCCTCGTGCAACCGAATCTTCACCAGGTGATAGAGGTTTCGATCAATCAGGGCGAGGTCGCGTGGCTTGTGCTCCGCCTCACGACGATCGGCGAAGCGTAGAATCGCGTTCAAACCCGCATAGCCGGCGCCGACAACGAGGACCTGAGATCTTTCGATCATGCATATCGCCTGTTCCAGAATCCAGACGGTGTTGAGGCCATCGCCAGTTCCTTGCTCTCGCGCTGCCAACCGAGATCATACCGGGAACGCCTTGAGTAGCCCTGGTGGGGACACGGCTGACTTCTTCTGGAGTGTTTCCCGATCGATGGGCTGCGCGGCGGGTCTCTTCACGCTTGGAGCGTTTGTAATATATGAAGCGGCGCATCCGGGCATGCGCCATAAGGAGAAGAGCGATGGCGAACGCGGGCGAGCTGTTGGACCAGTGGGTCAATACGTTCAACGAGGAGAAGTGGGAGGAGGGTGAGCGGCTGTTCGCGCCAAACGGCGTTTCCGAGGAAATTGGGACCGGACGCACGTTCGGGGTGAAGGAAGGCACTCAGGTTTCCAAAGATTGGCGTGCCGCATTTCCGGATGCGCGCGGAACCATCGAGAACCGCGTCGTCGCCGGCAACCAGGCAGTCGGTGAGGTCATCTGGACCGGGACCAACAGGGGCTCCATGAACGGCATGCCCCCGACAAACAAATCGGTTCGAGTACGAGCGGCAGTGGTGCTGACTGAGGAGGCAGGCAAGATCGTGAAGGTGCGGCACTACATCGACGTCGCCGGAATGCTCACGCAACTCGGGGTGATGCCGCCACCGCCCGGCCGTTGAAGCGGCCAGCAAGGGCTGGCTCCACAGGTGGAGCCAGCCCTTGCTTTTCTCAGTGCGTCGAGCGATGTATGGCGCACCAAAACACGGAGGCACGAACCACGCGCAGCCGTCCGCTACACGTACCTGAGCGCATCTTCCGAGCCGGGGAGATGGAGCTTGGCCGCGACTTCACGCGGTGAGCGTAGCGCAGTTCCCAAGCCTGCTCGTCGGCTGCTGCCCGAGGCAGAAGCCGATCAGACAGCTCGCGGCTGATCTTCTTGACCGGCCTGCGTGAGTTGCAGTCGTCGCTCGCCGGGGCAGGCCAACGCATCGAGAGCACCGAGACACCTGATCCGCTGACCGCGATCGTCACATGGAAGTCCGTGTTCTATCGGGCCATGGCGATCGAGTCGCGCGACCTGTGGCGCTATCCCCGACATCTACTGGCTGAGGCCTTCGATCATGCCTTGTCCCTCAATAATCTGGACACCCTGCTCCCGCATCCAGCGATGGTACGACGGCTCTCGGTATTCATTGGGCATCGCATGCCTCCATTCAGTCCCGATCCCACAAGTAAGAGGTTACGCGACAGCAGCCCCGGCCCACCTCCAGGCGCCCGCGTGCCGGAATAGTCGTCAAGCGCTCGCACGCCTTTCCCAACAGCGGAGAATGACGTGCGGAAGTAGGCTGCTGCCTTTCGTCATCGAGCGCCACTCTATCGCGGCGCTCCGTGACAGTCAAACGATGATTGGACTGGTTGGCTTCATTTGACGCGCTGGCCCGCCGTGAATACGATCAGCCTGGCCACGGGCTTCGGCCAGTTTGAGTGATGAGGGTGCTATGGCGAAACTGACGGTTGCCGATCTCCAGCAGATGAAGCGCGATGGGAAAAAGATCGCCGCCGCGATCACGTACGACTACCAGATGGCGCAGATCATGGACCGCGCGGGCATAGACATCCTCACCGTGGGCGACAGCATCGGCCGCAATCGCTACGGGCACGACACGCACCACGAAGTGACGGTCGACCAGATGGTCGACGCATGTCGCGCGGTTGCCAAGGGAGCGAAGCGCGCGGTCGTGAGCTGTGACATGCCATTTGGCCCCCCGCAGCGTGGCGCCGACGCTGCTCTCGAAGCGTCGATCCGCCTGGTGAAAGAGGGCCACGCCGAGATGGTCAAAGTCGACAACGCCCCGGCTAACCTCGACGTCGTGCGCGCTCTGGTTCGGGCCGGCATTCCGGCCTGGACGCAGTTCGGCTTCTCGCCGCAGTCGAGTCTGGTCATCGGGGATTTCAACCGCGCGACGCCTGAGATGGTGAAGAAGGTACGGGACCAGATCCTGCGCGATGCGAAGGCGCTCGAGGAGGCCGGCGCATCGCTGCTCGACCTGACGCACGTGACGCCAGACCTGTATCGCGACGTGTCGACCGCGGTGAGTATCCCGGTCCTCGGAGGCTCGACGCACGCCGGACCAGACGCGGACGGCCGGATTTCTGGGTTCAGCTACTCGGCGAACACGATCGACAGCGGGCCAAGGCACACGGTGAATCTCGCGGCGGTCATCTACGGCGCTGCGCAGGAGTACGTCGAGGCCGTCAAAGAGCGGCGGGCCTATTAGCGGACAGCGTCATCCTGAAGGCCGCAGCCTGAAGAATCCGCGACCGTTCGAGGCACGGATCCTTCGCCTGCGGGCTCAGGATGATCATTGCAACAACTCCGACATGACAGCAGCAGGAGAAACAAAAAGGAGGCTCGAATGGCCAGCGTGAGGCAAAAGGTGAACTACTACCGGCGACGTGGCGAGGAGGCTACGGG
>JAERMM010000189.1 GCA_016844585.1 Chloroflexota bacterium
CCCCTGCTTCGGGATCACGTACCCCGGCAGGTGGTCGGTCGGGACGTCGGTGCGTCGGCTCACGTATCCCGTTGCCTGGCTGAATTCCAGTTGGGCTTCTCTCGACAGCAAATAGTCGAGATAGACCTTCGTGGCATTGGGATGGGGTGGATTGTTGATCACGCCGACCGCGGCCACACCCGCCGTCAGGTAGCTCCCTTCGGCAAGGTCCTCCGCCCCCATCATCCCGACCTCGATGCCCCTGCTGCTGAACTCCGTGTACATGCGCTCGCTGGGTGCGATGGCTATTGCGTACTGGCCTCGGGCAATCCAATCGATGAGCTGGCGGTCATCTCGAGAGAAAGCGATGTCCTGACTGAAGAGCTGGCGCAGGTAGTCCTTCCCAAGCGCGGGGTAGGTGTAGAGAAACGTCGTGGTCGCAAAGCCAGCACCCGCGCCCCGCGGGTCGTACATGGCGATCTTGCCCTTCCACTTCGGGTTGAGGAGGTCGTTGTACGACTTGATCTCACCTGGGGACACGACCTTCGGATCATAGGCGAGCGGCGACTTCACGACGTGGCCAAAGACGAGGTTGTACTTCCCGGCATTGTCCGAGAACTCGAACTTGCCGCCGAACCACTTGGCGCTCTGGGCCGCCTCCGGTCCGACCAAATACCGATCTATCGGGTCCAGTATCTCGTCTCTGGCAAGGGCAAGCTGAGTGGTGGTCCCATTGATAATTACGTCGAGCAGGTACTGGCCCGATCCCCGCTCCGCGATGAGCTTCGGGGCGACCGCGCTGCCTGGCTGGCTCGCGTAGTCCACCGTGATGCCCGGGTATTTCCGTTCGAATGCCTCGGTGAACGCCTCGCGGGTGTCGGCTCCGGGCGGGCCGGTTACCGAGATTGTCCCCTCGCGCCGCGCGGCGGCCAGAACCTCGTCCCATTCGCTTGCACCAGATCCAGCCGCCGGTGGCAGCGCCGCCGTGGGGGCGCCGCATCCCATCAGCGCGGCGATCACGAGCAAGAGAGTCGTGGTGGCCAGGAGTGACCATCGCGATCGACTGAGAAATCCCGAAGCAGTGAACATGAGTCTCCTCTCCGATCCCGCTAGCGAACCCCATCCCTCAGGATCCTGTCCATTTCGCGCAATGGGTCAGCGCTCCAGCGCGCTGAAAGCATTTGATGGTGCTCGCGCTCCCACGCGGTCTCGGCGCCTAGCTTGCCGCTGATCGGCTGCGCGAGGCGCGCCGACTCGATGACCGCGATTCCCAGCTCCTGCGATCGGCGCGCGCGCTCGATACCGTACTCGGGCGTCAGGCCAGCGGTCACAGCCCGATGGAGGCTGACCAGCTCCGCCGCGCGAGCGAGCCCATCGGCGACCCCGACGGGCTCCACATCGGCCAGCGCACGGTCGGCAAATGGATTGGATACTTCGATCGAGGGGTCGGTGTCGAAGTAGTACCGGGTCGGAATCTCCCGGTCGTCCAGCGTGTGCGTGGCTACCTGCATGATGTAGTCTCTGGCGCTCCCGTTTTCCACGCGATGCAGACGGTCCGGCGACGCGTCGCTTTTCACGATGTAGCCTTCGGTTCCCTCGGCGCTCACGATCCGTGGTCGGCCGGATCGGATCGGAAACGTCCAGCTCGTCACGTAGTTGAGAGAAGCTGTCACGCCGCTTGCGAAGGTCAGCACGGCGTCGGCCCACGTCTCGGTTAGGGCGGCAGCCGCCGCGACTTTCGATCGAGTCACCCCCAGTGGGTGGGGATGGGAAATCGCATGGATCTGCGTGACGTCGGACGCCGCGTAGGCCAGAAATAGGCTCATGAGGTGGTAGCAGCTGTCGTGATTCGCGGCCGCGTTGAACGCTGAGAGGTGGAGCAGCTGCCCGATTGAGCCCGACGCCAGGGCAGCCTGGGTCAAGCGCTCGGCCGGCCGTCGGCTGTAATTCTCGCCGACCTCGACGTGCACGCTAGCCCGCGCCGCCGCTTCGGCGATGAAGTCCATCATCGCGCGCGTCGGCGCGAGTGGAGTCTCGATGAACATGTGGAGCCCGCGGTCGGCGGCTGCCTTGGCGAGGAGGTGGTGGGTCTCAGGAGGTGTCACGATGGCCACCGCGTCGAGCCGCTCCTTGGAGAAGCATTGAAGCACGTCCGTGTGTACCGCTGCACCGACGCCGCGCGCGATTCTTTCAGCGTTCTGCTCGATCGGGTCACACACTGCGACGAGGTCGTACAGGTCAGACAGGCCCGCGATGGTGGCCGCGTGCGCCTGTCCTCGGCGGCCCGCTCCGACCAGAGCGAGTCTGAGCCGCTGCTCGCTCATCTTCGCCTATCGCATCGAGGGGGTGGGCTCGCGGTCGGAGCTGCGCGCTTTTCGGTACGCGTCCCAGGTCATCGAGGCAGGTATCCGCTCTTCCGTGACACGGACGCCTTCCAATCGATTCTGCTCCGGCCGTCGGATCACGTGTGGTGGGTCGCGCCCTTCCTGGACGTCCTGAATAGCGCGAAGGAGCATGCGGCGAGCCAGAGCCACTCCGGCGTCGCACGAGCCGAGCCGCTCTTCGGTGCGGTCCTGGATCGGCCCGGCCGTCTCCGTCGCATAGGAGTCCTGGACGACGAAGATTGGGCCCATCCCCGCGAATGTGTCGGTCCGCTGCTCGTTTCGGTCCTGAAGGTAGCGATTGCTGAGGTTGCGTGCGAAGCGATAGTCCGAGCCTGTGACCGAGGCGCGCTCCGCGGCGTGGCGTGGGTCAAGCGGCCCGGACCGTTTGAAGGCCATCGAGAATCGCCAGTGGTGCGTGTCGTCGGATGGGACGTGCCAGTTCATCAAACAGCCGTCGCCGGGTGGGACCGGTCCTCCTCCGACCGCGGAGGTATTCGGCATGACGAAATGTGAGACCCGGACGTCGGTCCAATCGTCGGTGGCTGGATAAAGCGCGTAGATACGAACGCCGAACTCGACTTCTTCGGCACGCACCAGTGGCGCGTGCACTTCCTGGTTGTATGCAGGTGTGACTCGGTGGTCGTCCACCGGCACACGCGAGCGCTGCAGTGCGCTGCCGGGCAGGAAATGGTGAAGGAAGAACGGATGCGAGGGGTCCATGTTGCCCTCGTTCCCCTGCAGGTAGTTGCATTCGTGGAAGTACTTGTGTACCCAGCGATGCGAGTCGGGCACCTGGAAGAACTCGTAATCGGGAAACAGCGGCGGTTCGCCCGTCCCCATGTACGCAAAGATCGCACCGCCCGCCTCATGACAGGGGTAGGCTCGATGTCGTATCCGCTCGTGGAACGTACTCCCGACCGGTTCTCCTGGTTGCTCCAGGCAGCGGCCGGTCGTGTCGTACAGCCAGCCGTGGTAGATACAGCGCAGCCCCCCGTCCTCGATGCGGCCGTAGCTCAGGTCGGCGCCGCGGTGCGCGCAATGGATGCCAAGCAGTCCAGGCTGGCCGCGCTCGTCGCGAAATATGACGAGGTCTTCGCCGAGAATACGAATCGGGACGGGCGCTCCGCCGGACGGAAGCTCAGCCGAGAGCGCGACCGGCTGCCAAAAACAGCGGATCATGTTGCCGCCGGGCGTCCCCGGCCCGGTCCGAGTCAGCAGCTCGTTTTCTTCACTCGTCAGCATGGCGATCGCCTTCCGGGGCTAGTGTAAGTCCTATCCCGGCCATTTGTCCGAGCGACCGGACATCTCTCGTCGCGATCGGACCTATCGGTCAACTCTGGACCGTCAGTTGCTCGCGACGGAGGTTGGCCTGCTGGCGGTATTCGTCGAGGGTCTTTGCTGGGTCCGCGGCGTCGGCCCTTACGAGGACATGACTCATGTCGTTGTGCTCGGGCGAGCGGACCACGTGTGGGGGATCGCGGCCCTCCTGGCAGTCTCGAATCGCCGCGAGCATTCGTCGATGCCACGCGATGATGGCTCGGTCTATCGTGCCCAGGTGCTCCTGTGTGCGGTCCTGGATTTGCCCCGGAGTCTCCGTGGCCCACGAGTCGGCCACAATGAAGATCTCCCCCAAGCCAGAGAACGTCCGTGTTCGCATCTCCTCGCGGTCCTGCAAATATCGATTGGATTTGTTGCGTGTCAGGTGGTAGTCGGGTGTCATGACCGACGTTCGCCGTCGGCCGAGGTCTGGGTCCAATGGGCCAGAGCGCTTAAAGGCGATCGCGTACCGCCAGCTGTGCTCGTCATCGATGGGAACGTGCCAGTAGATGAGATACCCGTCGCCAGATCCGGCTGGTCCTCCAGGGACCGCGCAGAGATTTGGTAGCACCATGTTCATGATTCGCACGGTTGCATCTCCGCGACCATCCGGTTGGCGGTGGAAAATGCGGGTGCCGTAGTCTGTGTCCTCGGAATCGATTTCGAGCATCGTGACCTGTCGTCCAACGTAATTCGGGCCGCTGAAAGAGGCTTCTTTCGGCTGTCGTGCGGCAAGGTCGCTGCCCGGCAAGAAGCCATGGAGAACCGGCACGTGCGCCGCGTCGGCGTTGCCGTCATTGCCCTGCAGGTAGTTGCAGTCGTTGAAGTATTTGGTGACCCAGCGGTGGTCCGCGGGCGCGTGCAGAGCCTCGTAAGCGGGAATAAGCGGCGGCTCACCCTGGCGAAGGTACGCGAAGATCACGTCCGCGACCTCCTGGCATGGATATGACATGTGGCGCACCCGCTCGTGGAACGTGCTGCCGGCGGGTTCTCCAGGCTGCTCCAGACACCGACCATCTCGGTCGTAGAGCCAACCGTGGTAGATGCAGCGGAGCCCTCCGTCCTCGATGCGTCCGTAGGAAAGGTCGGCTCCCCGGTGGGAGCAATGCAGACCGAGTAGGCCCGGCTGCCCCTTTTCATCCCGAAAGAGGACCAAGTCCTCGCTCAGCAGGCGGACCGGAATCGGCGCGCCGCCCGCTGGAATCTCCGCGGAAAGTGCGACTGGCTGCCAGTACCGTCGCATGAACTGTCCGCCCGGGGTACCGGGACCGGTCTGGGTCAGGAGATCGTTCTCCGCTTTCGTCAACATTCGAGTGTCCCACCCGCCCTGCGCTTCGTTTGTGCTAAGCCATATTATGGCCGAGTAGACCGCACGGTAGGAGGAACAGATGAGCAAACATCGACCCAACAGCCGAACGACGGCCGCGAGAGCTAGGCCAGCCGGCCGCCGGCCCCTGCCGCCTATGGTCGCCCGAGGTGGGTGGCTCGCGCTTATCGCGCTTGCCGCCCTTGCCTGCCAGGGGACGCCTGGGCCGACTGCTCAATCGCAGCCCAGCAGCGCCACATCGGCGCAGCAAACCACACCGGCCCAGCAAGAGTGGGAGCGCGTGGTTGCAGCGGCCAGGCGGGAGGGCGAGGTTGGCGTCTACGCTGGCGCCGGCCAGCCGAACCGCGAAGCCTTCATCGAGCCTTTTGAGACAGCGTACCCGGGAATCAAGGTCATCCTCACCACGGCTCCGCCAGCCGACCTCTTGTCTCGCATCATCGCCTAGCGACAGGGCGGCCGCT
>JAERMM010000190.1 GCA_016844585.1 Chloroflexota bacterium
GCCATGTGGGCGAACGTCAAGCGCTGGGCCGACGCCGCGGGCGCAGGCATCGATCAGATCGGCAACGTGATGATCTACAACATGGACGATTCCACTCGGAATATCGTGAACGTACCCTGGGCGAAGATGTTCCCAGACCGCGCCAACCTGCCGGCCCGCCAGACTCTCAACGTGCTGCCCAACGGGCTGCAAGAGGGGATCTTCGCCTGCGTGGTCACCGCCGTTGTGTAACAGGCCGGCGCGGTTCGGGTGCAGCGGCCGCGATGGAGGACGTCATTCTTCTTGAACATCGGCATTCCATAGCATAGACTCGCGCATAAGTCCGAGTTTCGAGAACGCCAGGTCCTGGTGAAACAGGAGGTGACCGGACATAAGCATTTCCCTGATGGTCGACCGCCGTTGAGTCGTCGGGAGCTACTTCCAGTTCCCGGAGGAGGCCAAAAATGCGGAGATTCAAGCTCGTCGCCTCGATCGGATTTCTACTGACCGTCGTTGTGTCAGGTTGCGCGGCGCCGTCACCCCGCGAGACCGCGGTCCCGCAGGAGGGCGCGAAGCTGGCAGCCGCGCCCAGTCGGCTCGTCGCATCCATCAACGCCGACCCCGCGTTCGTGGTCCCGAGGATCACCAAGACGCTACCGGGCTCCGAGGTGCTCGAGGGCATCGTGCACGCGTCGCCGGCGGTTGTCAACGAGGAGGGGAACCTGGCGCCGCGCCTGGCCGAGTCGGTGCCAAGCATCGATAACGGGCTCTGGAAGCTGCTCCCCGACGGGCGCATGGAGATGACCTATAAGCTGAAGCCGAACCTCCGTTGGCACGATGGCGCCCCCTTCAGCGCCGAGGACCTCGCCTTCACGCTGCGAATCGGCCTCGATCCGGATCTCCCCTATTTCCGCCATCGAGGCTACCTGTGGGTCGAAGACGCGCAAGCGCTCGACCCTCTGACGTTCGTGCTCAGATGGAAGCAGCCCTACGTGTGGGCGGACACCGTGTTCGTGGACGGCGGCGCCTACGTCCTCCCTATCCCGCGACACATTATGGAGCAGCCCTACCTGGCCGCGGCCGATGACCGTGAGAAGGTATTGGAGCACCCCTACTGGGCGGAGGAGTTCGTCGGCATGGGGCCTTTCAAGCTGCGAGAGTTCGCGCGCGGTCGGCACGCTATCTTCGAGGCCTACGACGGCTACGTCCTTGGCCGCCCAAAGATCGACGTCGTGGAGATCCGCTTCTTTCTAGACAAGGGCGCCATTATCGCTAACCTATTGGCGGGGACGATCGATACAGCCCTTGGTCGTGGTTTCGCACTCGAGGAAGCGATGAGCGTGCGCGACGGATGGTCGTCTGGGCGGCTCGAGGCCTCCACCAAAAACCTGGTTCGCATCTTCCCGCAGTTCCTCAACCCCGACCCGCCGATTATCGGCAACGTGCAATTCCGCCGCGCACTCATGCACGCAATGAATCGCCAGGAGATGGTGGATACGATCCAGAGGGGAATGGTGCCCGTTGCGCACCATTTTTTGAGTCCAAATGATCCATCGTACAAAGCAACTGAGGCCGCGGTGGTGCGCTACGACTATGATCCACGGAGATCAGTCCAGCTCATTGAGGAGCTGGGCTATCGGCGTGGCACCGATGGGTTGTTCCGCGACAATGGCAACCAGCGGATTTCCGTTGAGTTGCGCACGACGACCGACAACACGGTCCATGAGAGCGCGGCGCTCGTGGTGGCCGACAACTGGCAGCGCATCGGTGTCGGCGCTGAGCCGTTTCTCGCTCCACGGCAGCTCCAGGCAAACAATGAGTTCCGTGCCACGTTCCCCGGTTTCGAGCTGATCCAGCACCCCAACGAGCAGTCCGCGCTGCTCAATCTCCACAGCCGCGAGACGTCACTTCCCGAGAACGGCTTCAACCAGACGGGCAATCGACCTCGCTATATGAACCCGCAGTTCGATGCACTCATCGACCGCTTCGCCGTCACGATCCCCAAGGCGGAGCGTGAGCAGGTCCTGGGGCAGATCGTCCACCACATGTCCGACCAGCTCACGATGATGTTCATGTTCTACCAGACCGATCCGCTGCTGATGACCAACCGCCTACAGGGCGCCAGGTCCCTGGGACCGGTGACCCCCGTATGGAACATCCATGAGTGGGAGGTCAAGTGAGTCTGGCAGGCCTGCCCGACCACTGAGATCGGTCAGGTCGGCATCCACGGGCGCGGGCGTGCCAGTCAGGAATGCGGGCCGAAGTAGGGACTACTGGATGTAGCCTCGCTGACGCCAGAAGCGCTCGGCGGCCGGATGGAAGGGCGCCGTCAGCGGCGCATCTGGCGCATCGATGCACATTCGATCGAGTGGCAGGCTCTTCACACCGCCATCGCATGGGATACGATCGCGGCGCGCCTCCAGCGCGGTGCAGAACCATTCGACGAGCTGGTCGGGCGTCTCTGAAGACGTGTAGGCGGGCCAACCGCTGAAATCCAGGGACACCACGTCCTCGGGGAGCTTCGGGTACTCGCGTCGCGTGATGCTGGCGCGCCGCAGGCCGACCGACTCCAGTTTCGCGAGCACCGGCTCGCTCAACGAGAGCACGCGCATGCCGGCTTCGATAGCGCGCTCGAGCCACAGCTTCACGGCTTCCTCGAAGATAGCGTCCACTTCTCCGCGCTCTACCGCGCCAACATTGACGCCCAGCCCGCGGTAATGCACGAGAGATCCGCCCCAGGAGAAGAGATCGTCCCATGAAAATCCAGCGGCTGCCAGTGCCTCGGTCGCGTAGAGATAGTCCGAGTGTTCGGGGCGGTCCCGCATCGCAACCCGCAGCGGGTAGCGACGCTCCCCGATCTCCTCCAGCGAGCGGAGACCAGTTCGCTCGGCAACCGCGAACGCGAATTGGTCGTGCGAGGGCAGCACGGTGATGACGCGGAGCGGCAGCGGCGCCTTGAACGGTCCGGTTCCCTGCACGGCCATGGCGAGCGCGCCAGACGGATTGACCATCGCGAGGTGCACCTCACCCCGTGCGACCGGCTCGAAGACGTTCGGCGCGTCGCTTCCAAACAAGCGCACATCCCAGGGAAACTGGTCGCCCTGGATGCGCATCTGGAGCTGGGTCTGCTTCGGCGCCCAATCGACGTAGCCGACCAGCTCCGAGGCCATCTCCAGAATGAAGCGCGAGCGGACTACCTCGGACCGGACGTGCTGGCGGGGAAATTCCAAGCTCGCCTCCTGATGCAGGTTACCGGTAGTCCGGTCGCGGCAATACCACCTGCGCCCCGCTTTTCGCGCACTCGCTCAGGTACAGATCGTAGATCGCAGGGTCCTCACGATAGTAGGGGATCCCGCTGTAGCCGTCTTCGGTCTCTCCCCAGCCTTTGCGACGATCCAGATCACCCAGGCGGAAGGCCATGTAGCGGGCCGGACTGGGGCCCGTGTTGAAATGCTGGTGGTATTCGCCTTCGCGGGGCGAGAGGACGGTCCCATCGGTCCAGTTCACCCGCCGTCGCTCGGTCTCCCCCTCGAACCAGAGCAACGAGTAACCGACGCCCTCCAGGATGATGACGTGTGCCCCCACGTTGTGACGGTGGGCCAGCTTGTAGGTGCCCGCGGGAAACTCGCTGCTGTGCGCAATGCTCAGGTTGTTGCACAGCGAGAACTCCATCGTGGTCGCGCCGAGCCCTCGGCGGGCTGGCGCCAGTTTGACGGCACGCACGTCCGGCACAAAGTTGGTCTGCCATCGCGTCTGCGCAACCATCTCTCCGGGACCGGTGAAGTAGCTGTCCTGGCCAGCATAGCGGTCCTTGAACACGTACGGATTGTTGAAGGCGAAGTCTTCGCATCGATAGAGGTTCATGACCATCGGCGCGTTGGTGACGGCGAACAGGCGCGCTGGACGCTGCCCGTCCAGATTGAAATGCTGATAGGAGCAGTTGAGCGGCGGCGAAAAGATGCTGCCGCGCTGCCATTCCACTGTTTGCTTGCGCGTCTCATCCTGCCAGAGGCTGGTCGCGCCTCTGCCATCGACGACGTAGATGCTCATCTCGAAGGCGTGGTGCAGGACACGAGTAGATCCGCCGGGCTCGACCTCGATGACCCAGCCGTCGTCCTCCTCCTGGTCGGCCAGATTCACGAATGCGCCCTTTTGCCCGAGCCTGGGCCACGGCGCTACATCAACCTTGTGCAGATCATCAACGGAGGAGCCGCGAAGAATCGGAATGCCCTCGGCGCGCTGCCAGATGGAGTAGGGGCTGTCGGTCTTCGGCGGCCGATCCGGAACGACTGCTGCCAGGAGGTGCTCCATTCAGCCGGCGATGCTGCCCGCGATCGTCGCCTGGATTCGCTCACCGCGGAGGCCCGACGGCGCCACGTTCAGGATGTGATAGGCCGGCCGCTTGTTGGGGTCTGGGAACATACGCTCCACTTCGTGCTGTGCCGCTGCCCGATACGCGTCGTCCATCACCATCAGATTGATGTTGGTGAGGTCGTCGAGGGTACCCCCCGTGCTCTCCATGAACTGCCGGATGTGCTCGAAGAGCACTTCGGCTTCACGCTCGATCTTCTCCGGGAGGCCGCGTCCGGGCAGCGAATGGTCGTGGCCAGACATCATCGACGAGAAGACCAGCTTCCGCTCGCCCTGCCGTCGGCCCATAGCGCCGGGAGGGATGATGCGCTGCGCGATCATGCCCGCGGCGTCGGGCGCGACTCGCATGTAATAGAAATCCACCCTTTCCCGAACACTAGCCATGAAGCTCCTCCTCAGCAATCTGCCGCGCAGGGCTATCGTACCCACGTCACGCTAGACGGTCAAAAATCGCAAACACCGCTGGCCCCGTTAGGCTATTCCCAATAGGCGAAGCCCATGCCGCAGCCGGTGCCCGCCACCGAACGATAACAGGGGACGTAGTCGATGAGTTGCATCTCCCGCGGGTCCGCCTCCATGGCTCCGGCGAGAACGATCCACGCCTTGATCTCGGACGTGCCGTCGACGAAGACGCTTTCGGGAAACCGCGTCAGCGCACGCTCGTCGCGGTTCCGCATGCCCTCCAGGATCGCCTGGTCCATGCTCTGATCCAGCACCGTGTGGGTGAGCCCTCCTGAGGCGATCAGTGCAACGGTGAGGTCGCTCTCCCAGGAGTCGACGGCCTGTCGAAGCGCACGGCCAAGCGCATAGCAGCGCGTTGCGCTCGGGCGATTCGGGGCGTAGTACGTATTGAGGAGCACGGGCAACTGGGGGACTCTCGCGCCACGCATAATGCGCCGGCAGACGAAATCGAAGGTGTGTCCAAGACTCTGGCCCGGCGCAAGCGTTCGCGAGTGGGCCACGTCGAATTCGGCTTCATTCAGGCAGCCGATGACGTGGTGGCCCAGCTCCGGCTGGCCGGGGTAGACGTGCTCGGCTTCAGAGACGCCCGCGGCATGGGCTTCCTTCCACTGGCGTCCAAAGGGAAGGACGAGCATCGGATCGCCCCA
>JAERMM010000191.1 GCA_016844585.1 Chloroflexota bacterium
CCCAACACCGCCGCCCGCAGGTTGAACGGAGCGGTTGGAACAGAGGGTGGAGCTGCCAACGGCTGGGGCGCCGGCGCCACGCCGTCGAAACCCAGCGCGCCGAGGCAGGCCTGTATCCGTTGGAATGCAATACCGGCGTTGCGCCCGCTTTCAAACAAGTCCAGGCCCAGGCGTTCACAGTCAGCGATGCCCGGCAGCACGGCGGCAGGGTTCGTTCCGAGAGACGTTGCCTCAAAAAATGCCGCGGTTTCGGCGTTCTCGACGTTCTCTAGAAGCCGCCCGTAGGAGGCCCGATCGGCCTCAGGCCAGGCGAAGGAGGCGGCTGACGCAAGCGGACCGAGGCGCAGCGATGCCACGCTGAACCCAAAGCGCTGCTCCCAGGGGCCTCGCTCGAGGATGAAGTTGCCGTAGTTTGCCGTGTTGATTCCGAATAGCTCAACGTCGGCAATGGACTGGATGTGGAGGAGCGTAGGCGCCGCCTCGGTGTCTTCCCACTTCGAGAGATAGATCGGATCGCCGATCTTCGGCAGACCCGACGACAACCATGGGTCGCCACGCGGCGCCGCCGTGAGCTGACTCAGATTCACGGCGCACTGATCGGCCCAGTTGATAACGCGCCCGGCCAGCGAGCGAGTATCTCCACCCCAGTGGAGCACACCCTGATCGTCGACGATGAACAGGTGCGGTGTTCCCACCAGCTGGATCGGAGTGCCGGGCGCGAAGCTGCACTGAGCCGACGCCGACTTCGAGCTGAGCAGCGATCCCGTGATCAGAAGCATCGAGAGAACCGCCGTAACGAGCAGTGACCGACTCATGAATCCTCCTAAAGGAGAGCGTAGAGCGCTCTTCGAGGCATTCTTGCAAGTGTTGGAACGGAAGTCATGAGCAAAGGCTCATGCAGGACAGCACCACCTGGCGCCAGCGCAAGAAGCGCACCCGTGGGACGTGGAGTGATCCATGCTTTGAATACACGAGGGGGAACGCGTTTTTGGGCGCCCTCAACGGGCTTGATGCAGTGCAATGCCCAACATCCGCACATATTTTCGACGCGTATGTAACTGGGTTGTTATGGCCTATGCCCTAAACTTCACCCCACAACTTGCTGCAACGCAGGGGGCGGTCCCGAAAGAAATCGCATGATCAATGCTGCGCGCTGGAACGTCAGGCTGCATGCCCTTACTCGTAGTCATCATCTTCTGCTAGAGGCAAGTGGTCGGGTCCGCTCACGCGTGGCGAGCGGCAGGGATCCTGATCGTCGCGTCGTTGACATCGGTGGGGCGAATCGCTGTGGAGTGCACGCTCGCGATGGGGGCTGCGTCGCACGCCGTCAATCAACAAGATTCGGGAGCCTGATGGGAGGGACGCGCCGATCCTCATCCTCGACGAACCGACCGTGACGATCCTGTCCTGCCCGGACGATGCTTCATTGGCGTGTGGTATCGAGTCAGCGCTCGCGTCCCAAACGGGCCTATCCGGACCGGTGACAATAGTAACCCGGCAGCCGAACGCCTACGAAACTACCTTCCCCACCGAGTTCGTCACGTGCCGGCTTGAGGACGGGACCTCCCTCCGACTGTTCTGCAAGTATCAGGCGGGCCGCAGCCATGAAGCGCACGGGGCTCGAGGCAACGTCTCTTACGAATGTCAGGTCTATAGCCGGATGCTCGAGCCGCGCCATCTCTCCCGGCCGAAGCTGTACGGAGTCCATCAGGACCCATCGACGGGACAGGCATGGCTCCTCCTTGAACCCCTGGAAGATTGTCTGCGTCTAAGCAAGGTAGACGGCCATGTGGGCCTCCCAAGAGCAGCGTCATGGATAGGTCGGTTTCACCGGATTCAGGAGCCCCACGTCGATGATGACTCTCTCCAATTTCTGAAGCGGTACGACGCTGAGTATTACGTCGGCTGGAGCCGTCGCACTCGGGAGCACACCAGGGAACTGCACGACAGCTACCCGTGGCTGCCCCAGTTGTGCGACCGATTCGAGGACGAGGTCGGCCCACTGCTATCCGGCCCCCCCACGATCATTCATGGAGAATACACACCGAACAACATTCTGTATCGAAGGCGAAGGATTTACCCGGTCGATTGGGAATCCGCGGCCATCGCTTCAGGAGAGCTAGACCTGGCCATCCTCGCGGATCGGTGGGGAGAGCAGAACTTCCAGTTGTGCCGGCGTGCCTACTGTCAAGAGCGATGGCCGGAGGGGCCACCAGTTGACTTCGATCGAAAGCTCGGCGCGGCGCGGCTCTACGCGCAGTTTCGCTGGTTAGGCGAGACCAGAGACCCTCCCGCTCATGAACGCGCTCCGTGGCGGTTTGACGAGCTGCGCCAGCAGGCCGAAGAGATGCAGCTGATCTGAGGCTCCCACCGCAACCCACATCTTCCTCGTTGTCTCCGATGAACCGTAACCCTTCGTTTACGGTCATCAACTAGGCGAGCAACCAGGTCGACCGATCCTTCTGGATGCTAGCCACTGTCTGCTGATGACCATCGAGAAGACCTGTCCGGGACCGTCTGATGGGCGATCCCGGGGAGCCAATGCAGCTGTGAAAAAACTCATGTATCGGACGATTTGTAGTGACGACACTCCATAATCCGTGCGTAAATTGACCTTGAGTGCGGAAGTTGGACAGGAGGCCTCCGCGCCGTCCCTGACGGATTCAAAAACACCGGCAGCCTGCAACGGCCTTGTAACTGCCGGACTGTAACCATTCGTGTGGTTTCCACGTTCTTCTAATAATGGCCTGCCGCCTGAGACATTTGTCGGGCGCCGCGAACTTTCTCCTTGCTGCGCCTTGACAGCCCCAGAGCTCGAAAAATGGTGACGACCGACCTTGGACCTACCCCACAACCGACTACACGCCGCTCTCAGTCCCACCGCGCATACCAGCCTGGACCGTACGGCCGCTACTGTTCCACGCCCGGTGCCTGCGGTAACGGGGAACGGCTCGTTCCACGATGATCCAGACGAGCTGGATACGCAGGCGCGCGCGCCCAGCCCGCGATCGTCGCTGGCCCGCCCACGCGTGGCCGGGAAGTTCCTGTTTGTGGGCGACGAGAAGCTTTACGTCCGCGGCGTAACCTACGGGACGTTCCGCCCGAGCGACGACGGCCACCAGTTCCCCGAACGCGCGGACGTCGAGCGCGATTTCGCACTCATGGCCGCGAACGGGATCAACACCGTTCGGGTCTACACCGCCCCGCCACGCTGGCTGCTGGATGTTGCCCAAAACCACCGCCTCCGTGTGATGGTTGGAACCCCCTGGGAGCAGCACGTCGCATTTCTGAATGACAAAGGCCGCGCGTCGCAGATCGTTGAGCGGGTGCGTGAGCAGGTCCGATCCTGTGCTGGACACCCGGCCGTGTTTTGCTATGCGATCGGGAATGAGATCCCAGCCTCTATCGTTCGATGGTATGGGCCGCGGCGCATTGAGCGCTTCATACACCGGCTCTACCGCGCGGCCAAGGCAGAGGATCCCGACGCTCTCGTCACCTACGTCAACTTCCCATCCACCGAATATCTCAACCTGCCGTTCCTTGACGTCGCTTCCTTCAACGTCTACCTGGAGGACCCGGACCGTTTCGATTCCTACCTCGCTCACCTGCACAACTGGGTTGGCGAGCGCCCTTTGCTGATGGCGGAGGTCGGCCTGGATAGCTCGCGCCATGGCCAGTGCACGCAGGCCAACGCCATTGAGGCTCAGGCACGGACCGCCTTTGCCGCTGGCTGCGCCGGGGTGTTTGTCTTCGCCTGGACGGACGAGTGGTACCGTGGTGGACATGATGTAGAGGATTGGGACTTTGGGCTCACCGATCGGACGCATCGTCCGAAGCCCGCGTTAGACGGGGCACGCCGCGCCTTTGCCGAGGTGCCCTTCCCCGCCGGTTCACCCTGGCCGCGCATATCGGTTGTCGTGTGCACCTACAACGGAGCACGCACCATTCGCGACTGCCTGGAGGGGCTGAAGCGCCTGGACTATCCGGACTTCGAGGTCATCCTGGTGGACGATGGATCGACAGATGGGACAGCGACGATCGTTCGGGAGTACGGATTCCGTGTCATCAGCACCGAGAACCGCGGACTGAGCAGCGCCCGCAACACGGGACTGGAGGTCGCCACCGGCGAGATCGTCGCTTACACGGACGACGACGCCCGCCCGGACCCGCACTGGCTCACGTATCTGGCCGCCGCCTTTATGGATTCTGACGCCGACTACGCGGGCGTGGGCGGTCCAAACCTGGCGCCGGCGGGCGACGGACCGATCGCCGAGTGCGTCGCCAATGCCCCGGGCGGCCCGGTCCACGTGCTGCTCGACGACCGCGAAGCGGAGCACATTCCCGGCTGCAACATGGCTTTCCGCAAAGACCGCCTGACTGCGATCGGCGGATTCGATCCTCAATTCCGATCCGCGGGCGACGACGTGGACGTCTGCTGGCGGTTGCAGGCACGGGGTTGGCGCCTGGGCTTCAGCCCCGCGGCCACGGTGTGGCACCACCGACGCAACTCGGTGAGGGAATATTGGAAGCAGCAGATCGGCTACGGCAAAGCGGAGGCGCTGCTGGAGCAGAAATGGCCGGAGAAGTACAACTCCGCCGGACACGTGACCTGGACCGGCCGGCTCTACGGTAATGGCTTGACCCGGGCGCTGGGACGGACCGTTCAGCGCATCTATCACGGTTCGTGGGGCACGGCGCCCTTCCAGTCGGTCTATCAACCCGCGACTGGCGTTCTCTCCTCGCTGCCCTTGATGCCCGAGTGGTACCAGATTATCGTCATGCTGGCCGCGCTCTCGACCCTTGGTCTGTTCTGGACACCGATGCTGCTCGCTGTGCCGCTGTGCGCGATCGCTATAGGCGCCAGCATCGCGCAGGCCGTAATCAGTGCAGGCGGGGCGACGTTCGCGAGTGCGACGGCCCGCTCACGCCCGGCACTTCTAGGTCTGCGGAGTATGACGGCCGCCCTTCACCTCCTTCAGCCGCTGGCCCGACTGCGTGGCCGCGTCCGCCATGGGCTCAGCTTCTGGAGGCGGCGCAGCACGGTGGATCTGCTGCTGCCTGGCCCGCATCAGACGAGCGTGTGGAGCGAGGTGTGGCGCGCACCCGAAGACTGGCTGCATGCCATCGAAGAGGGGCTGCGCCGGGCCGGCGCCGTCGCCGTGCACGGCGGCCAATACGACTCCTGGGATTTGGAGATTCGCGGCGGCATGATGGGCGGCGCCCGAGTGACCATGGCGGTCGAAGAGCACGGCGATGGTCGCCAGCTCGTCCGATTCGGCCTGCGGCCACTCCTCAAGTCCTACAGCGTCGCCCTGACGCTCGTCCTGGGTGCACTCGCACTCGGCGCCGTGGTGGACCAGGCGTGGCCGGCGGCAGGGATCCTGATCGCCGCATCGTTCGCAGCAGCGGGGCGAATGGTCGTCGAGTGCGCGCTCGCGATGGGGGCCGCGTAATGGGAACGGCACGCCACTCGGACTTCGAAATGTATCGCCGCCTGCTGGTGCAGGCACGCCCCTACTGGCTCCACATCGCGGGCATCTTAGCCCTCGACCTGGTGTCCACGCCGCTGGCGCTTCTCACGCCCCTCCCCTTGAAGATTGCCGTCGACAGTTTTGTCGGCTCGCATCCGTTGCCCGGGGTCCTAGATGCGCTGTTGCCAGCCATCGTGCCGCGCTCCGACTCCACGGTTCTGACCCTTGCGGTGGGTCTGCTCGTGGGCGTCGCCGTCCTGAACCAGATCCAAGAACTCGCCGTCTCGCTGCTGCGCACCTACACGTCGGAAAAGCTCATACTGGGCTTCCGGGCGCTCCTGTTCCGCCACGTCCAGCGGCTCTCTCTTTCCTACCACGACTCGACGGGCACTGCCGACTCTACCTACCGTGTGCAGTGGGACGCGCCGTCGATAGAGTACATCGTCATCGATAGTGTCATCCCCTCCGTGACGGCGGCCTTCACGTTCGCCATGGTGATCTTCGTGACTGTGCAACTCGACTGGCAACTGGCTGGAGTCGCCGTGGTCGTTGTGCCCGCCCTGGTCGTGGTCACGCAAGCGATTCGAATTCATCTGCGCAAGCGTTACACGGAACTGAAGAATCTTGAAACCTCCGCTCTAGCGGTGATCCAGGAGGTGCTGACATCCATCCGCGTGGTCAAGGCATTCGGACAGGAGGAGCGCGAACAAGAGCGATTCGTCCATCGCTCGAGCCAAAGCATGCGCGCGCGCATCGGCCTTGCATTGTTCGAGGGCGGTTTTTTCAGCTTCGTCAGCCTGGCCACCACCCTCGGGACGGCTGCAGTACTCTTCATCGGTATGCGCCACGTCCAGTCTGGCGTGCTCACGCTGGGAGAGCTCCTGCTCGTGATGACCTACGTGTCACAGCTATACGCACCCTTGCGGATCATCGTCCAGACGATCTCGAGCATGCAGGATCACCTGGCTAGCGCCGAGCGCGCCTTCACCCTGCTCGACCAGGCGACGGAGGTCGCTGAGCGTCCGCACCCACGGCCTATCGGGCGCGCCGCGGGCTCCGTCACCTTCCGCAACGTGTCCTTCGCGTACGAAGATGAGAAGCCCGTCTTGCAGGACATCTCGTTCGAGATCACGCCGGGCGCACGCCTTGGCATTGCGGGCACGACAGGCGCAGGGAAGACGACGCTCGTGAATCTGCTTTCTCGCTTCTACGACCCGAGCCAGGGCCAGATCCTGCTCGATGGCCTCGACCTGCGCGACTACAAGCTGGTCGACCTTCGTAACCAATTCGGCTTCGTACTCCAGGATCCGGTGCTCTTCTCGAGCAGCATCGCCGAGAACATCGCCTATTCCCGGCCGAACGCGAGCGAGGATGAAATCGTGGCCGCCGCGAATGCGGCCTGCGCCCACGATTTCATCACACGGCTTCCACACGGCTATGACACCCTGGTCGGCGAGCGGGGCATGCGCCTCTCTGGCGGGGAACGCCAGCGTATCTCGCTGGCCCGCGCCTTCCTCAAGGATGCGCCCATCCTCATCCTGGACGAGCCCACCAGCTCCGTCGACATGAAGACCGAGGGCGCAATCATGGAGGCGATGGAACGGCTCATGCATGATAGGACCACAATCATGATCGCCCACCGCCTGAGCACACTGGCCAACTGCGACATGAGGATCGAGATCGAGGACGGACGGGTCCGGGAAGGAGCATTACC
>JAERMM010000026.1 GCA_016844585.1 Chloroflexota bacterium
GGTGGAGCGCGGGAGATCGTCCTCGACGGCGAGACGGGTCTGCTGGTGCGGCCAAAAGATCCGACTGCGATCGCCAACGCCGTGCTTTCACTAGCCGCGAGCCCGGAGCGCCGCAGGCAAATGGGCGTTGCGGCCCGCGAGCGCGCCCGCCAGCAGTTTGACCTCAGCAAACACGCGGAGCGCGTGCAGTCGCTGTACCAGGAGTTGGCGCCGCGGGTATCAGCACGAACTGTTTCGCCGCCGTCGACCGCTCGGCATCAACCGGGTAGCCGAGTCGCCATCGTCTGGGACCATCTGGCGACTGCGGGTGGGGCGGGCGGGGCCGAACGCACGTTGGAAGCGCTGCACGAAATGTTTCCCGATGCGCCCATCTACACCACGATCTACAACTCGGAGCGGATGCCCGCCGCGTGTCGTAGCTGGGACATTCGGCCCTCGTTCCTTCAGCGTATGCCCTTTGCGCGGACGCATTATGCGCCGTACCTTCCCCTGATGCCGATGGCCGTTGAGCAGTTCGACCTGCGGCCGTTCGACCTGGTGATCAGCGGCAGCTTCTTCGCAGCAAAAGGCGCGCTCACCCGACCCGACGCCACCCATTTGTGCTACTGCTTCACGCCGTCGCGCTACCTCTGGGAGCTCCGGCACGAGTACCTGCGCCTGCAGCAATTCAATCTCATCGAGCGGGCCCTCATCCCGCCGCTCATGACGTCGCTGCGGGTATGGGACGAAGCGTCAGCCCGCCGAGTCGACAGCTACGTGGCCATCTCGAGCTGCGTCGCCGATCGCATCCGCAAGCACTACCGACGTGAGGCTATAGTCGTGGCTCCCCCAGTCGACGTGTCGCGCTTCCACGTGGATCGACGCGCCGTTGAAGACTTTTATCTCATCGTGGGTCGCATGGTTAGTTACAAGCGGATGGACCTGGCGATCCAGGCGTTCAATGCGAGTGGGCGAGCGTTGGTCGTCATAGGCGACGGCGTCGAGAGAAGCCGACTGCAGCGGCAGGCCGGACCGACGATCCGCTTCCTCGGTCGACAGCCCGACGAGATCGTCGCCCACTACTTCACTCGTTGCAAGGCATTCATATTTCCGGCGGAGGAGGACTTCGGGATCACCGCGGTCGAGGCCCAGGCAGCGGGCCGCCCGGTTATCGCCTATCGGCGCGGGGGCGCGATGGACACGATCGTCGACGGCGCCACCGGCGGCTTCTTCGATGAACAGACGGTCGATGCGCTGAACCGAGCGATCGAGGCGTTTGATTTCGAGTCTTTCGACCCCGCTGCCGCCCGTAGCAACGCCGAGCGATTTGACCGAGCGAGATTTCAGACCGAGATACGTGCGCTCACGGCCGGCGCCTTGCATGCGACCGGTACCGCGACGGATGGGCCGTCGCCCACATGAGCAGCTGAGGTGAACCTGAAGCTGTGGATCGGCGTCGTCGTCAGCGTCGCATTTCTTGCGGTGTCGCTACGTGGCGTTGACTGGGAACAGGCCTGGCAATCGGCGCAGCGAATGAACCCCTGGTACCTCGCGCCATACATGGCCCTCATCGTCGCGGAAGTCATGCTGCGCGCATGGAAGTGGCAACTGCTTCTGGCGCCGGTCCAGCGCTGCTCGTTCCGCAATCTCAATTCGGCGACGCTGATCGGGCTTATGGCCAACAACGTTTTGCCCATGCGCCTGGGCGAGTTCGTTCGCGCCTACGTCGGCTCACAGATGGAGCGCATCCCTTTCAGCACGTCGTTTGCGACGGTAGCCATCGACAGAATCACCGACGGCCTGACCGTCTCGCTTCTGTTCATCGCAGCGATCCTGTTTTATCCGCTGCTTTTTCCACAGCTTGATCCACTCGACGACCGCTTGAAGGCCGCGGGCTACGCCGCCGGCGCAATATACGTGGTCGCGCTCGCCTTCCTTGGAGCGCTCATCGTCTGGGAGAAGGCCACCGTTCGCCTGCTCGCCACCATCCTGCGTCCGTTCCCCACGCGGCTGAGCGATGGAGTTTTGGCGCTGGTCAATACATTCCTGGCCGGGATCGACGTCCTCCGAAAACCGATCCTTCTGTTGGCCATCGAGGCTATCACCATCGTCGTTTGGCTGGGCTATGCCGCATCCCTATACCTCATGGCCCTGGCGTTCGGCATCGAGCTCCCGTTCGTGGCCTTTTTTCTCGTTCTCGTGCTCCTCACGATCGCGCTCACTGCGCCTTCAACCCCGGGTTTCATCGGGACGATGGAGGCCGGCGTCACCGCCGGATTGCAGCTTTTTGGCGTCGACCCGAGCGCGGCGTTCGCCTTCGCGGTCGTCTATCACGTCACGCAGTATGTCCCCATAACCGTAGGGGGGTTCGTCGCGCTCTGGGTGGAGGGACTCACGATGTCAGACATCACGAGAATGGGCCAGAAATAATGAAAGGGTTCGGCGAGTTCCTCTTCGACCTCTTCAACAATCCGGACAGGCGCGGCATGACTGTCGCACTGGTTTGCGTATTGATGGCGCTCGCATTGGGCGCCGGCGCCTTGATCGCCGTGGTCCGCGCGGCGACCGACAACGAGGCCAGGGTCGCCGAGGCCAACCGTGTCATCTCCGCCGGTATCGACGTGGACGCTTCCGCCGGCCCAACGGGCAGCAATAGGCTATCGTCCCCAATGTCCGGGCTCTTTGCAAGCCGTGGCGACGCTCCGATTGTGGCT
Organism: Chloroflexota bacterium; assembly: GCA_016844585.1. GTDB lineage: Bacteria > Chloroflexota > UBA6077 > UBA6077 > SHYK01 > JAERMM01. Next base: position 2,694 of record JAERMM010000026.1, read on the forward strand.
GGCGCCGTACCGGAACCATTGCAGCCAACGCCTGTACCGCTGTTTGGGATCGTCAGTCCCCGCCAATTGGCGCCGACCTCCCCACCGGCCCCAGCAGCGCCTGCAATCACGCCCAGCGCCACGCCCAGCGCCACGCCCACCGCCGCGCCGCCGTCAGCTACGACTGCGCCCAGCGATCCTGACTCGGCGCCGACTCAGGCGGCGACTCCGGCGGCGACTCCGGCGGCGACTCCGACTATCAGCGGACCGCCCTCGAATAACTTCGTTGTCGCGGGAACCCAGGGTGGAGGCGCCTTTCTTCGGTCCTCCCCATCGAGCACTGCTGCGATCATTCGGATTTGGCCGGAGGGAACACGCATGGTCGCGATCGGACCACCCAGCGAGATCGATGAGACATTGTGGCTCAACGTTCGGGCGCCGGATGAGGCGGTCGGGTGGATCGCCGCGGGACTACTGGTGGCGGCGCCAATCTCGGCGCCGCCCGCCGAGCAACCAACCCTGGCCGTCCTCTCCACGGCGGTCCAATCAACGGCAACACCGCGACCGACGTTTACTCAGACACCCGTACCGACTCCGACTGCCGACGCGAGCGCCACTCGCGCGGTCATGACGGCCGTGCTGACACCGACCAGCCGTCCTGCCATCGTGGTACCAACCAATCGACCACCTACACCCAGCACGACGCCAACGCCGTTCCCGACCAAATCATTATCAGAGTGACTGCGTCGACGTTTTGATGCCGAGGTCTGAATACAGTCACAGTTGATTCGTGTTGGCCGCTTGCGGGCCCCTCGCGCTCGTCGCTCTTCTATACTGAAATCGCCGAATCATTTCCGAAGCGCGGCTCAGCCGATGGGCCGCCGATAACGCAGGACTTCCCCGTCGCCCGAGTGGCGAGCCCTACCGAGGATAGGATGGCTGAACGGCGAACGCCCCGACGCATCCGCACGACGATCGCCGCGACCCGCGGTGCGATTTCTGCGTCCTTACGCGGCGCGCTGGAAGCGCGAGACACTCGGGTCGTAGAGTTCGCGCTCGACCAAGCCGACTCCTGGCCCCCCGCGAGCGGGTCCGCTGCTGAACCTTCGAGCGCTGTCGTCATCATCGGCACGACGGTTCTTCCCACCGATGTCGAGCAGGCGGCCGGCGTCGTTGCGGCTGTTCGCGACCACGGCTTCCCAGTCCTCCTCGTTGGGCCAGGGAATATCGAGCTTGCGGAGAGCCTTGGGGATCACATCCATGCATGGCTTCCCGACGCCGCTGACGAGGCCACGCTCGTCACAGCAGTCCGCGGCGCGCTCGTGGCTCACGCAACGGCCCGCGACCTCGAGACGACACGGCGCCAACTGCTCCTGAAGAACGATGAGGCGCTCAGCCTGTACGAGATCGGCACCGCGCTGTCGTCAGAGCATGACATTGTCAAACTTCAAGAGCTCATCCTTCGTCGCTGCCGGGAGTTGACCTCTGCCGACGCCGGAAGCCTGTACATTCTTGACGAAGACTCGCAAAAGCGACGCATATTGCGATTCGAGGCCGCCCAGAACGACTCGGTCCCTTTGAGCTATCAGCGCTTCACCATGCCGTTGACACCCGAGAGCATCGCTGGCTACGTGGCGCTGTATGGCGGCGCGGTCAATCTGACCGATGCATATGACCTGCCCGACGGAGCGCCCTATACCCACAACCGCTCGTTCGACGAGCGCATGGGCTATCGGACCAAGTCGATGCTCGTCATGCCAATGCGTAACCACGAGGGCGATGTGATTGGAGTGATCCAGCTCATCAATCGCAAGCGCGAGTTCGATACGCTGCTGACGTCCCGCGAGGTAGCCGAGCGCGAGGTCATTCCATTTACGACCGAGACCGAGCAGGTTCTCGACGCATTCGCGGGCCAGGCGGCCGTCGCTCTTGACAATCGCCTCCTACTCGAGAGCATTGAGCAGTTGTTCGAGGGCTTTGTCCGCGCCTCCATCGCCTCGATCGAAGCCCGAGATCCGACGACGTCTGGTCATTCGGAGCGGGTGGCGGAGCTCACCGTTCGCATCGCCGAGGCCGTCACCGATATCGCCGTCGGCCACTGGGCGCCGGTGCATTTTGACGAGCGTCAGATCCGAGAGATCCGCTATGCGGGTCTGCTCCATGATTTCGGGAAGATCGGTGTTCGGGAGCACATCCTGGTGAAAGCGAAGAAATTGTACGACTGGCAGTTGGACCACGTTCGCCTTCGCTTCGCACTTGCTCGCCGCGCGCTGGAAGCCCGCTATGCGCAGGATCGGCTTGCCGCGGTCCTCAAGTCGGGGCCAGAGGGTCTTGCGGCCGTTGAGCGGCCGCTTGGCGCGGCGCTTCGACAGAAGCTGAGGGAGCTCGACGAGAGCCTGGCAACCATTCTCCTCGCAAATGAGCCTTCCCTCCTTCAACAGGAAGCATTCGAGCGCCTGGTCGACATCACCACGCACTCTTACGAGGATCCGGATGGCAACGAGCGACCTCTGATCGACAGCGGCGAGCTGCTCTCGCTATCGGTCAGCAAGGGGTCTCTCACGGAGACGGAACGCAAGGAGATCGAGTCGCACGTTTCCTACACGTTCCGTTTCCTTACGCTCATGCCCTGGACCCGTCACCTGAAGCAGGTGCCGTTGATCGCTGGGGCCCATCATGAGAAGCTCGATGGTTCCGGATACCCGAATGGTCTGCGCGGGCAGGAGATCCCCATGCAGTCGCGAATGATGACGATCGCCGACATCTATGACGCGCTGACCGCGGCCGACCGACCATACAAGCGCGCGGTGCCTCTCGCGAAGGCGCTCGACATTCTGACGGAGGAGGCCAGAGCCGGGCAGCTCGACACCGACCTGATGGACGTGTTCATCGAGCGGCGCGTCTACGAAGGCAACGCTGCCGTCGCCGACGGGGTCGCGTCGGGGGCGCGGTAGGGGACAGGAGTGGATCCCCTCGCCTTCGGCGTGTTCGACGGTTTCGCTCCGGATGAGCTGGGCGATGGTATGACTGCCAACGTCTACGACGCGCACATCGCGGATGCGAAGCGTGCAGAGCAGCTCGGCTACAGCTATTACTTTTTCATCGAGCACCAGAATGCCGCCATGGCCTGCATCGCTTCGCCGAATGTCTATCTCGCGGCTCTGGCACGAGAGACGACAACTCTGCGCTTCGGGCCGATGGTGTACCAGCTCCCCATGCACCATCCGTTGCTGTTGGCGCAGGATGCCGCGATGGTCGACCAGTTGTCGCATGGGCGCCTCGAGTTCTCAATCGGCTACGGCACGCAGGCAATCGAGTTCGACCGAATGGGAATCCCGTACGGCGAGCGTCGAGAGATGGGACTCGAGGCCATGGAGATCATCCTGAAGTCGTGGACGCTGGACCGCATCACGCACGATGGAAACTACTGGAGCCTCCATGATGCGATCGCCAAGCCGCGGCCCTACCAGCTTCCGCACCCACCGATCTGGATCGGCGCGCACAGCCCGACGTCGTTCGACTACGCCGCCGAGAACAACTTCCACGTTGCGCAGAACCTCGACGTGGAGAACCTGATCGGCGAGAAGTTCGCTTACTTCCGTGATCGTTGGCGCTCCCATGGGCACATGGGTCCGATGCCCCACCAGCTCCTGGTTCGCCACGTCCACGTTGCCGAGACTGACCAGCTGGCGCGTGAGGAAGCCGAGCGATACATGAACGAGGGGCTCGGAGGTCAGCGAGCCTATGAGCGAGCGCACAACCTGCGCCCCGAGGAGCGCGATCCGGCGATGCTCGAAATCGCGAAGAACTACATCGAGTCCCACGACAACTACGACTACTGGATCAGGCAGGGACTCGGCTTGATCGGCAGCGCCCAGACCGTCGCGCGCCGAGTCCGGGAGCAGCACGAACTGTGCGGATTCGATATCTTTTGCACGCAACACCAGATCGGCAGCATGCCGAAGGCAATGGCTCGTCGATCCCTGGACCTGTTCGGGACAGAGGTTATCCCTGCGCTGCACGCAACGCTATAGATGTAGCGCGGGCTTGATTGGCGGGCCATCAGATGCCCGAACCTCGCCCGAGGTTAGACGGGAGCTTGCCGAGCGCAGGCCTGGACAAAGCGCTGCGCCATCAGAGGGTCCGAGCCGAAGTGCAGATGCACGTACGAGGCCAGCGTGTTTCCGTCCGCGTAGCCCTCCACACTGATCGCGGGCTCGGTGATCCGATAGGCCGCTGAGGCTGGGGCCGGCGGCTCGCTGAGGTGCGAGTAGTGAAACTCGTGCCCAACTACCGTGGCGCCTGCTGCGAGGAGCGGCGTCGCCCGAAGCGTCGTTGCAGTACGGTAGCCGACGGTCACCCGCTCCCGATCCATACGGGAGTCCACAGCCGCCAGGCCAACCATCGTATGCGTTTGCCCGGCGAAGTCGGTCAGTGTCCGTCCGAGGTACATGAGGCCGCCACATTCGGCATAGATCGGCAGCCCGATCCGTGCAGCCTCGCGCAGCGCGACGTGCATGGGCAGGTTGGCGGCAAGCTCCGCTGCAGAGAGCTCCGGGAAACCACCGCCCAGATAGACTCCCTGGGTCCCCGGCGGAAGCCCGTGATCAATGAGCGGGCTGTACGGGACCAGCTCCGCTCCCCAGGCCCGAAGCAGGTCCAGGCTATCCGGGTAGTAGAACGAAAATGCGCGGTCCTGCGCCAGAGCAATGCTTGCTCGTCGGCCCTGGGGCTCCATTGGAAACGGATCGTCGCCGCCATCGACCGCACCGGCGTCTGAGAGGACCCAGAGCCGGTCGAGCGCGAGATGTGCTTCAGCGCTGCTCGCGAGCCGCAGGCGGAAATCGGGAGAGGGAGTCATCTCCTCGGCGGGAACAAGGCCCAGGCGCCGCTCCGGCAACGCAAGTGCGTCGGTGCGTGGCAAGGCGCCGAGAACGGGGAGGTCAGTCGCCGCTTCAACAGCTTCAGTACAGATGCTCGCGTGACTGGCGCTGGCGACGCGGTTGAGGATGAAGCCGACGATGCGGAGGGCAGGATCGAACCTGCACGCGCCAAGCGCCGTGGAGCCGGCCGTGCGGCCGACCTTCGCGACGTCGAGCACGATTACGACGGGAGCGTCAATGAGCTTTGCGACCTGGGCGGTGGAACCCACCTCACCCTGGCCTGTGCGGCCATCAAACAGCCCCATGACCCCTTCAACAATGGCGACGTCCGCGTTCGAAACAGCTCGCGTGAAGAGCGCCCGCAGGCGGCCAGGTGGCAGGAGCACTGAGTCGAGCGTACGCGAAGCGCGACCCGCAATATGCGCGTGATGGCCCGGGTCGATGTAGTCCGGCCCGATCTTGAACGGCTGCACGTTCCAGCCGCGTCGCGCAAACGCCGCGAGCAGCGCGCATGCAACTGTAGTCTTGCCACTGCCACTAGCAAGCCCCGCGATGACCAACCGCCGCATGATCCCTATCGTCGCTCCAAATCGCCCGGATGCCAGGCGCAAGGCGCCCTGCCTCTAAACATTGAACAGGATATTGAGAACGTCGCCGTCTTGAACGACGTAGGTCTTGCCCTCGGAGCGTAGCTTCCCACGTTTTCGCGCCTCCGCGAAGCTGTTGGCGTCCACGAGATCCTCGTAGGTCACCACTTCGGCGCGTATGAAGCCGCGCGCCAGGTCGGAATGGATGACGCCAGCGGCATCCACCGCGGTCGCGCCGCGCCGAATTGTCCAGGCGCGAACCTCGTCCGCGCCGGCGGTCAAGAATGAGATGAGGTCGAGCAGTCGATAGGAAGCGTCTATGACGCTCCCCGCGGAGAGTTGGCTGACGCCCATCGCCTCCATGAACTCCTTAGCCTCATCCGGATCGAGCTCAGCGAGCTCCATTTCGAGGCGGCCGGCAATCGCCTGGGCTTCGATCGATTGCAGGCAGCCCCGGGCCTTCAGGTCGGCTACCAGGCGTTCACCGGCCCGCGGGTCATCGCCGATATTCACGATGCCCATGGCGGGTTTCGCCGTTAGCAAGGCATAGCCGCGAAGCAGCTTCTCATCGTCGGCGCCCAGGCCCAGCGCCCTTGCTGGCGTTCCATCGTCGAGCCCCTGTTTTAGACGACGTAACAGCTCCAGCTCGCGCGCCTTCACCTGCCGCTCGACATCCGTCCCACGCGCCATGCGCACTTCGCGATCGAGCCGATCCAGCCGCCGTTCGATGACGTCAAGATCCGCGAGCGTGAATTCATCTTGAATAGAGGTCAGGTCGGCGCACACCTGCTCGGTGGTGGGGTCCTCATAGGCCGCTGCGACGATCAAGAGCGCGTCCACGGTCCGCAGGTGGGCAAGGATGGCGGCGCTTCCTTCCAGCCCCGCCCCTGACGCCACTCCAGCGACGTCCACGAACTGCACCTCTGCTGGCTTGATGCTCTTCGGTTTGAACATCGCGGCCAGCGTGTCTACACGTGGATCCGGAACCTTGACCACCGCGCGATTTGGCTCTGTCTGAGCGCTCGAGAACGTTCCCACCTGCACCCGAGCCTTCGCGAGGGCGTTGAAGACCGTCGTCTTCCCCGCTCGCGGAAGTCCGGCTATTCCTAATTGCATGTCGCTCCCTGGGTCGCTTCACGACCAACTCGTATCAGTGCGATGCGGGGTAACCTGCTTCGTCCAAAAGAGCTGCGATCGTGTCGGCATTCGTCTGGGTGCGGTCGAACACGACGCTCACGGTGCTTACAGTCAGGTCTACCGCCACGGACTCAATGCCGATCGCAGTTCTGAGCGCCTGCTCCACCTCCGCGACACAGCGATCGCAGTCCAGTGTCGCCACGGAAAGTGAGAGCCTCTCAGACACCTGCGCTCCGCAAGCCCACCGCCGCGGGCGTCTGCCAATACAATCCAGATGATAGCCGCCATTGCGGAGATCAGGACCCCATTCGAGCGTTGAGCAGGGCCACATCGAGGATCTGATCCATGCCCAGCCCGGGAAGATCAAGCTGCGCAGCGGCGGCTTCGAGCGCCGCCGCGAGGGGCATCAGGCCGACAAGCTCACTCGCTCCCACGTCAACCCCGAAGACTCGAGCCTCAGCGCGAATCCGCGCCACGACGTCCGAAAGCGACGTCAGACCAATGTCGGTCAGGTTCATCGAGACCTGCACCACCTCTGGGCGCGAGGTGGGCAATCCGAGCGCCTGCACACCAGGCAGGCCGCCACTCGATGCACGGATCCGTCGAGCTATGGTGCTCGCGACGCTCACGTCGCCGGTTCGCAGATGGACGTTGAACGCGATGAGCGGGCCGCGGGCCCCCACTGCCGTGGCGCCCGCCTTCCCGAGCCCCGGCGGCCCAGCGTCCGGGGCATGCGTCCCCTCCTGAATTGAACGTGCCAGCCCTTCATATTCGCCGCGCCGTACGTCTACGAGTCGCCGCCGACCATCGGTGAGCGCCGCCTCCCCATAAAAGTAAACCGGAACATCGAGCGCGCTACCGATCCGAAGGCCAACCGCGTGAGCCAGTGCGACGCATGTCGTCATCGAGGTCGATCCGAGCGGCACGAAAGGCAGCACGTCAAGGGCGCCAATACGCGGGTGTGTACCACGGTGCTGCCGCATGTCGATCTCGCGTACTGCTGCTTCCGCTAGACGGAACGCGCTCTCGGCCACGGCCGAGGCGGCCCCCGCAATCGTGTACACCGACCGGTTGTGGTCTGCATCGGTATGTACGTCGAGCACTGACGCGCCGCGCACGCTAGCGGCGGCGGCCCGAATGCGCTCTATGACATCCGACCGACGTCCATCGCTGACATTCGGCACACACTCGACGATGGCCGAAGGATCGAATGGCGCGTTCATGAAGGGCGCGTCACCAGGTTCTGCGAAAGACTCGCAGACCAAGCCATATCGCCCCCATCATTGATCCTGCGAGGGCAGCGAAATAGGTTAGCGTGCGTACATCCATCAGGCCGGGACCGTTCCAACTCAGCGCCGACGCTTCGAGAAACAACCCGACCGTCACGAGCCAACCGACCAACGGCAAACTCAAGCTTTCCGAATCGCCAGATCGGGCAGCGACGAGCGCCAGCGTGGCTGCGACCGCTGTCCATCCTGCCAGAATGCGAGACGTGAGGGGGGTGAGCGCCCACGGCCAGACCGTTGCCGCAATCTGGGGCGCCGCGAACAGGAACAGGGCGACCGCACCGGTCGTCACTCCTACAACCAGCAACGCGGTCCGCTCAGAAGGCGGCAGCATTGCGCCTTGAATCAGCGGGGCGCGGCGACGCTCCAACACCTCCACCACGAGCGCCCCGACGATGACGAGTGCGTAAGCGCTGAGCCACATCCAGGTCACCGCTCGTTCCCAACGGAACCTGTCAGCATGCATCAACGTAGCGACGATCATGATCGACGCGAACACCATGACCGGACGGACGATCAGCCGTGCCCCAGTCCAACCCAGGCCATTGACTACTCCCCATACGAGGGTCACCCCGGTCCCCAGGTAACCGGCTCCCATAAAAATGGCCGTGTTGGCCGGGTCGATCTGCCATGCAAAGTAGTCAGCGGTTGTGTCCGGCGCCTTGAGTAAGACCACACCAGTTACCAGACCGACACAGGCGACGATCGCCAGGTAGATGCGTGTGGGTACCGCCACGCGGCCTACCGCCTCACCGGGCTGGGGCGACATCCGCCCACGGCCCGGGATGTGAAACTGTCATCAGGAGTGTAGCGAAATGTCGTCTTGCAACGTTGCCCGGTCATAGGCTAGGGTGGAAAGAGCAGAATCTCTTCCTCCATTGTCTGCGCAACGAATCGGTAACAGAATCGCCGACCGGTAGTCACGCACCTTGTTGAGTGCGGTAACATAGACAGGAGCGCCGTTATGTCATTCTCTTTATCGTGATGGCCGTCCCGCCGAGAAGCCCCTGGCAAGGAGGCCGGAATCGTCCAAATCGGCAGTCCAGGGGTCAAAAATATGACGAACGCTGATTCGCCAGAGAGGACAACCGCGCTGCACAAAAGCGCACGCGCCGAGATCCTCCTCGTCGAGGACGACCAGTCCACGGCCGCCATCGTGAAAGAGTTGTTGGAGTCGAGCGGCTACCGAGTCTGGGCGGCAGAGACGGGCGCTGCCGCAAGATCACGGCTCGCGGACAGCCGGGTTGACCTGGTTATTCTTGACCTTGTACTGCCAGACGTCGACGGCTTGGTGCTGTGCGCCGACATCAGGGCTCGTACAGACGTCCCGATCATTGTCTGCAGCGCGACGACCCGAAAACGGGATGCGATCCTGGCTCTGCGGCTCGGGGCGGACGACTTCGTCTCCAAGCCGTTCGACATCTACGATCTCGAAGCGCGGATCGAAACGGTACTCCGACGCGCGGTTCAGCGGAAGAACCCGGAACCGATCTCCGAACCAGACCACTATCGCGTTGGTGATCTGGTAGTAGATCGTGCGCGGAGGCACGCCACGCTTGGCGGCCAGGAGCTGCAGCTCACGCCAACCGAATACCGTCTCTTGTGTACCATGGCGAGTCGTCCCGATGAGGTCTTTTCGCGGGACGAGCTGGCCCAACGGGTCTGGGGCTATCAAGACGCCAGCAGCGGCCGAGCCATCGACGTACACATCCGGCGGCTCCGCGTAAAGCTCGACTCCGGCGTCGTACCGCCGCCACCCATCGTCTCGGTCCGGGGGTTCGGATACAAGATCACCACTGGCCAGCGTGGCATCTCGTCCGTGGCCTGAACTGTCGGCAGCCCCGACGTCGGGCTCTTCCGCTTCACGGGAGACGCGAGGTTTCCCTTGAAGGTGGTCGTCGCTGGCGGATCAGGTTGGCTTGGACGCGCGTTGTGCGCGGCCCTCGTCTCCGAAGGCGCCGACGTCGTCATCCTCTCGCGCTCGCCGTCCCCACACGGCATAGCCAATGGCGCACGGGCGGTGCAGTGGGACGGGCGCACGCTCGGACTCTGGGCAGATGAGATCGACGGCGCCGATGCCGTCGTCAACCTCTCTGGCCAGGCAGTCGCGAGTAAGCGTTGGACACAGCGACGCAAACAAGAGCTGCGGGACAGCCGGATCGAGCCAACACGCGCCCTCGTCGGCGCTATAGGTCAAGCGCAGGCCCGCCCGCGTGTCCTCGTGAACGCGTCCGCCGTTGGGTATTACGGTGACCGCGGCGACGAGCCGCTAACCGAGATCAGCCCGCCCGGTAACGACTTCCTTGCCCGCCTTGTCGTCGACTGGGAGCACGAGGCAATCGCCGCCGCCGAGCTGGGCATCCGCACCGTGCTCCTCCGCTGCGGCATAGTCTTGGGACGAGATGGTGGGGCACTGCGGCCATTGTCGATTCCATTCCAGGCATTCCTGGGCGGTCACGTCGGTTCCGGCCGGCAGTGGGTGTCGTGGGTGCACATGGATGACGTTGTCGGACTGTTCCGCCTCGCTATCGAACGAGAGGACGCCTCGGGCCCCATCAATCTGACGGCCCCCGAGACCGTGACGAACCGCGAGCTATCGAGAAGCCTTGGTCGTGTGCTTGGTCGCCCTTCGTGGCTGCCGGTGCCCGCGTTCGTTCTGCGCCTTACGCTGGGCGAAATGGCGGAAGCCCTGCTGATTAGCCAACGCGTCGCCCCAGCGGTGGCGGAGCAGCTCGGATATGACTTCAAGTATCCGCTCCTCGAGACAGCATTACGCGACGCGCTCCGGTAAGCTAGGGGGACCAATTTCCAGAGGCCCTGAGGGGAACGGGAAACTGTCGCCCGCCACCGTCCGGACCTCTCTCCGGAGAGAACGAGCGAATGCGCGAAATCTCGGATCGCGTCCGCTCCCAGTGTAGGCTGATCGCCGAGCAGGCCCGCGTCGTTACGGGTGCGCCTCGCGCGAATTTCCTTCTGTACGACGAAGCAACGGGGCGTCTCTTCACCGTAGCGACAACGAGCGCCGAGACACCGCTCGAGCAGGTGGCTTTGAACCTCATTCGCCGCAACTATCCCGATCTGAACCCGCTCCAACTCTCCTACTCACCCAACGTCAACCGCGTGGTTGCTGCCGCGTTCATCGGCCAGCGAACCCAAGTCAGCACGATGGCAGAGGCCTTCGAGAACATCTATCCAGCGCCCGTCTCGGCCGTCACGCACGGTCTCGTTGGCGTTACGCACGTGGTGACCTGCCCGGCAATTGCCGAGCGACGCTCGCTGGGCTTGATCCGATTCCTGGTGGCCAATCGTCCTGACACCGCCGCGCAGGCGTTGATGGAGGCGGCTGCCAGCCAGGTGGGTCTGACGCTTGCGAACGCCACGCTTGCGGAGCTGACGCGCCGCCAACTCGCGGCCACACGGGCCATTGGCGAGGTGGCGCGCCTGGGAGCAAGTGCGAGCGTCCAGGAGACACTTGACGCGCTTGTTGGCCGGGTTCGGGAGTTGACGGTTGCCGACGCCGCGCTGGTTTACCTGGTTGACCCGGATGGCGCGACATTTCACGCCGCCGCCGAGAGCCTTACATTCGAAGCCAAAGCTGCCCAGATAGGTCGCATAGACGGCCCCCAGCGCCTCGTGGGGACCGGCATGGTGGGCTGGGTCATCGCTTCTGGCGAAGCAGCCTTCATTCCCGATCTGTCGCGTGATCCACGATCCAGCAGCCACCACCTCACTCCCGCGGGAGAGGCTTCCATTGCCGTTCCGATGTGGACCAATGGCCAGGTCATCGGCTGCCTGCGCGTTGCAATCACTGGCGGACGACGCTTCACCGAATCGGACCTCTGGCTCGTGCAGACGCTTGCGAATGAGGCATCCCTCGCTCTGGACAGCGTCAGGCGTCAGGCAGAGGCTCGCGCGGATGCCCACCTGGCCGGTCAGCGATCCGTGGCATCCGCCGTCGTTGAGGAGTTGGGCGAACCGATCGCGCTCTTGCGAAAAGCCGCCTCGGACAAGGGTGCTGAACCACTTGCAGTCGGCGCTGCCCTCACGGCGACAGAACGTATGGAGGCGCGCCTCCGCAAGCTGGCAAAAGGCCCGTACGGACACGGCCAGCCCGCGTGAACGAGGACTCTCTATCCACGGACGTGCTGGTGATCGGCGGCGGCGTGGCGGCCCTGCGCGCAGCAATCGCGGCAAGAGAGGCCGGCGCGGACGTCATCATGTGCTGCAAGGGCGTCATCGGCCGGAGCGGAAACACCGTCGTTTCCACAGCGGACATGAGCGCCTACGTATCAGGAGTGGGCAGCGACGATTCCGAGGACACATTCGCGGCTGACACGTTGCAGGCTGGCGCAAGCATTGCCGATGAGTCGCTGGTTCGGCTCCTGGCCGAGCGTTCGGGGCAGGCGGTTCTCGATCTCCAGCGCCTCGGCGTCCCGCTGCTTCGGGACGGCGACGTAATCGATCGAACGCGCGCCGCTGGCCACAGCCGCGCACGTACCTACCGGGCAAATGCGCCTTCGCTGGCCGCGAACAAGGGGCTCGCCCTCTCGGTACCGCTCGCCGAGCGCGCTCGCGCGCTTGGGGTCCGCTGCCTGGATCGAACGCCTACGGTTGAATTGATCGGTGACGGCACGGTTCGTGCCCCCAGCGAGCGCATTTGTGGCGCGGTGGCCGTTGATTTCGATGCGGACCGGGCCGTCGTCATTCGCGCCGGTGCCGTCATCGTCGGCGCCGGCGGCGCGTCTGTTCGCTCGGACTAACGGCACGACGGATGCCAGCGGAGACGTTCTCGTGCAGGCGATGCATCTGGGTGCAAAGCTTCGGGATATGGAGTTCGTCCAGTGGCACCCGACCCGTCTCGACGAGCCCGTACCGATGTTCCTCACAAACGGCCTCCTCGCCGATGGCGCCATTTTCCGGGACGCCAGCGGGCGTCCGTTCATGGCCGACTACGACAAGCGCGCTGATCTGGCGCCTCGCGACATTCTTGCGAAGGCGATATATACGGAGGCGCGAGCGGGCCGCGGACTCGGAACGGCCGTTTATCTGGATTGTTCTCCGATACCGGAGGGGCGCATCGCGCTTCGCCATGGACATCTGGCTGGGACACTGCGCAAACATGGAGTCGACTTTCCTCGACAGTGGCTCGTCGTGAGTCCTGCGACGCACTTTCTCATGGGCGGAATCGCCATCGACACGAATGCGCGCTCGTCGATTCACGGCCTGTACGCAGTCGGTGAGAGCGCTGGCGGCCTGCACGGGGCGAATCGCCTTGGAGGGAACGCCTTTAGCGAGGGGCTCGTGTTCGGGACTATCGCAGGCCAGCATGCCGCGAGGGCGCTATCGCTGGACGGGCACACGAAGCTGGCGAGCGCGGTAGCGGATACCGTTCGGGCCGAGATCGATCCAACTGCTGACGACCCGAAGGCGGCGCTGTCGACCATGTGGCACACGCTACGTGAGGAGATGTGGCAGGACGCGTCAGTAGTCCGCGACGCGGCGGCTCTAGCCAGAGCGGCCCAGCTCATCGGTGAGCTGACCGAAGAGGGGACACGCCTGCGAGGCCGAAGCCCGCGGGAAGTGGCACGTATCCTCGATTTTCGAGCTGGCCTCCAGTGCGCCGCGGTCATCGTGGCGTCAGCCACGTACCGCGAGGAAAGTCGCGGCGCCCACTGGCGCTCGGACTTCCCAGAAACCTCGGAAGCCTGGTTCGGCAGTGTGTGGGTGACCTGGCCATCATGCCAGCAGCACCCAACGCTGCAATTCAAGCACCTAACCTCCCGGCCCCCTTCCCTATGAGGGAAGGGGGTCGGGGGGCTAGGTTGGACGTCGTAGTGATCGGCGCGGGGAACGCGGGACTGTGTGCCGCGCTGTCGGCCCGCGAGGCGGGCGCACAAGTAACCGTCCTCGAGAAGGCGCCGCGTGCCGAGCGGGGTGGCAACACGGCCTTCACCGGTGGTTTGCTGCGCTTCCCCTTCAACGGAATCGAGGATTTCAAGCCGCTGCTTCCCGACTACTCACCCGAGGAGCTCGACGCCGTCGAAGTCGGTCGCTACACGCAGCGCGACTATGCGGCGGACCTCGACCGCGTCACAGAGGGCCTGTCCGACCCGAGAATGCTGGAGATCCTGGTCGGGCGCGCCTACCCCACGATCCTGTGGATGCGCGAGCGCGGCATCCGCTGGCTCCTCGCCATCGGACGTCAGGCATTCAAGGACGGCGATAAGTACCGGTTTTTCGGCAATTTGATCCTCGAGGCGCACGGTGGCGGTCAGGGCCTCTCAGATCGCCTTTTCGAGATCGCAGAGAAGAGCGGGGTCGAAATCGCCTACGAGACCAAGGCGACCGGCCTGGTGACGGACGAGCAGGGCGCGGTCGTCGGCGTCCGTCTGCGAGGCCCTGGTGGCTCCACGACAATGAACTGCGGCGCGGTTGTGCTGGCCGCGGGGGGTTTCGAAGCGAACCAGGAGATGCGCGCCCGCTATCTGGGACCGGATTGGGAGCTGGCAAAGGTGCGGGGAACCCGATTCAACACGGGCGACGCCATTCGCATGGCACTTGAAATCGGCGCGCAACCGTACGGGCATTGGAGCTGTTGCCACGCCGTCGCGTGGGACCTGCTGGCGAATGACGTCGGCGACCTCACCATTGGCGACCTGCATCAGAAGCACTCTTACCCGATCGGCATCGTCGTCAACCGGCTCGGCCAGCGCTTCGTGGACGAAGGCGCAGACTTTCGCAACTACACCTACGCAAAATACGGGCGCGAGATCCTCAAGCAGCCCGGCAGAGCCGCATTCCAGATCTTCGACAGCAAGACGATTCCGCTGCTCCGCGACGAGTACCGCTTCCGCCAGGCGACAAGGGTGCGGTCAAGTACCCTCGAAGAGCTGGCCGACGGGCTCACAATCGATCCTGGCGGCCTGCGACGTACCGTCGACGACTTCAACGCAGCGGTCCAGGAAGGCCCATTCAACCCATCGGTTCTCGACGGCAAGCGAACCGTGGGCATCACGCCGCCGAAATCCAACTGGGCACTACGCATCGACGAGCCACCCTTCGAGGGGTACGCCGTCACCTGCGGCATCACATTCACCTTCGGCGGCCTGCGAATCGACCAGCGCGCCCAGGTGCTCGACACGGAGGAGCGCCCGATTCCCGGGCTCTTCGCAGCCGGTGAGTTAGTCGGCGGGCTCTTCTACTACAACTACCCGGGCGGCTCAGGCCTGATGGCCGGCGCCGTCTTCGGCCGCCTGGCCGGTTCCGGCGCCGCCGACGCAGCGCGTATTCTCTGACAGCCGCGGGCATCTCATCGGCAGTGCCTGCCTGCCCAACCGCGCCGGAACGCCGCGGCGTTGTATGATGGCTCGGCCGGTTCGGGCCCAGCACCGCGGGCAGGCTCATTTCAACGCCTCAGCGCACGCAAGGAGTGATGCAATGGCGACAACACAAGTGAGGAGCATGGACGCTCCTATCGGAGTCAGCGACAGCACAGGCCGCCCCCAATGGGGGTCCGACGTCGTCGTCGACATGATGCGATTGCTCGACATCGACTATGCGGCAGTCCTGCCCGGCTCGTCATTTCGCGGCCTCCATGACTCAGCGGTGAACTACGCGGCAAACTCCAAGCCCGAATTGATCCTGTGTAACCACGAGATGATCACCGTCTCCCTTGCACGTGGCTATGCTCGGGCGGCTGGCAAGCCGATGGCCGCGATCGTTCACGACTTCGTGGGCCTGCTGAACACCTCGATGAGTATCTACGACGCCTGGTGCGACCGGACACCCGTGATCGTCATGGGCGGCACTGGGCCGATGGACGCCGCCAAGCGCCGTCCGTGGATCGACTGGATCCACACAGCCAACCTCCAATCGAACGCGGTCCGCGAATTCGTGAAGTGGGACGATCAGCCCTGGTCCATCGAGGCCATTCCCGAGTCACTCTTGCGCGCCTATCGGATCGCAGTGACCGAGCCCGCCGGCCCCGTCTACCTTTGCTACGACCACGAGCAGCAAGAGGAGCCTGTGGCGGGTAACTTCAAGCTTCCGGACCCTTCCCGTTTCCGCCCGGCGCCCTCGCCGGTTCCCGACGTTGGGTCGCTGCGCGAGGCCGCCCGCCTGCTCGTGAACGCCGAGCTGCCCCTCTGTTACGCGGATCGCCTGGGACGAACGCCGCAAGCGGTGCGCGTGCTGGTCGAGCTTGCTGAGCTACTCGCGATGCCCGTCATCAATCTCGGAGCGCGCTGGAGCTTCCCAACACCTCACGCCCTGAACTTCTGGGGCATGCAGGGCGAGCTGCTTCCTCAGGCGGATGTGGTCCTGGGACTGGACCTCGTCGATCTGGCCGGGGCCATGGGTCCGCCGGCCAGCCACGGCGCGCGTCCGACCGAGGGCGGGAGCGTCCAGCTAGGCGACAAGCGGGTGATCAATATTTCGATGGACGAGCTTGCCACCCGGGCGCTAACTACGGACCATCAGGGACTACCACCAGTCGATGTTCCGATGCTGGCCGAGCCCGGTGCGGCGCTTCCGTTGCTTCTCGAAGAGGTTCGCTCGCAGCTCGACGCCGCTGCCCGGAGTCGAATCGATCGTCGCCACGGTCACCTTGCCGACCTGCAGGAGCGGCTGCGCGCACGGCAGCGTAGCTACATCGAGTCGCAATGGGACCACCCACAGATCGCCGAAGCGCGCCTCTCTTCCGAGCTGTGGGAGGTGGTGAAGAATGAGGACTTCCTCTACACGTCACCACGCTTCCGCACGATGGCGCCCGGAATCGGCGAGATCCCCGATTCCGGACGATGCCTCGGCGGCGGCGGCGGCGGGGCTGTTGGCACCGGCCCTGGCTTCTTCACGGGTGTGTCCCTCGCTATGAAGGACAGCGGCAAGCTGCTCGTCTCCATGACAGGCGATGGCGAGTACATATCCGGCTGCCAGGCGCTCTGGACCGCCGCGCACTACCACCTGCCTGGCCTGTGGGTGATCAACAACAACCGCTCGTATTAC
>JAERMM010000027.1 GCA_016844585.1 Chloroflexota bacterium
GGTTTGCGAGGATCAGACCGATAGTGCAGTCGCCAAACCCGTAGAACGCCTGTTGGGTTGGGTGGCTGTGGCTGCCACGACTTCGCGGATTCGTGGACAGGCCATGCCCCGGCCAGAATCGCGTCCATGGCGCGCACGGGTCTGCCCCCTCGCCCCACGCGCGACCTTCGAGATAATGCTGCACCGACCTCCCGTGATAGTAGGAGACCCGGCCACCCAGTGCTGCGACGTAGAAGACCTGCGCCGTCTCGATATCGTGGACTTCGATCGCGACGTGGTCGATCAGGTTGCCCCCCGGCGTCGTCGCGGGCACGAGTTGCACTCGGTTTCCGCTCGGGTCGCTCGTGTAAGGCATGAGTCTCCGCTCAGACGGGGGATCCTCATGCCACCAGTCGATCCGAGCGCCCAGCCTTTCGAGGGTGCCCACAACCACATCGACCTGGTCTGCGCGCACCCTGTACGCCTGGTGCTGCCCGCTCTCCGGAAGAGAGCGCGGCTCGTCCTTCGCCGCGAAGGTAACCCGCTGGCCACCCGCGCGGTAGGTCAGATCGTCGGTCTGCGCCCAGTCTCCAGCGGTCGGAGCGGCGCGAAAGATTGGTTCGTAGAACGCACGCGTCGCCTGTTGGTCGCCGACCTCTACCACGACGCCAAGGAACCGGCTCACCGCCGCTAGGGACCGCCGAGATGTCCTTGCTGCCATCAGTTGTCTAGTGCTCCGTCAGCTTCCCAGAGAGATTGATCGGGTTGAAGGCCCGGTCGCGATCGCGTCTCCAACAGATCTCTAGAAAGTTCCCGGCCGGGTCCTGCATGTAGATCGATTCGCCAAGCGGCCCAGCTAGCGGGTGCGCCACAGGCCCCTCGAATGAAACCCCACTCTCTTTCAGTCGGTCCACGACCATCGGGAATCTATCCTGAGACACCCAGAATGCGTGGCGAAAGGGATTCGCGCCCTTGTACTGGTCCTTCGGCGGGACCGTGATCTCGTCCTTCGGCACCATGAGTGCGATGAGGTAATCGGCGAGCACCACGACCGTGTTCAACGACCGGCCACGCACGGCCTTGTCTACGTGGAAGCCGCTCCGATTGCTGAATCGCGCGCCCAAGACGTTGACGTAGAACTCCTCGGACTCAGGCAAGTCCGACGCGCAAATCCCGCTGTGTGTCACTCCCTCGAGCTCAGCCATTCGCGCACCTCCTCACGTAGACCTCTCCTCCCTCCCCTCTCCTATGAGGGCCTATGAGGGGAGGGGAGTCAGATCGGGGTTCTGCGTCCCCCCTTCCCTCATAGGGAAGGGGGCTGGGGGGTTAGGTTCCTCGTAGGACGTTCTTTCGATCACACGGTCACTGTCGACGAGCACGTGGCCATTGTCATCGATGCGCACCGGGTGGAGCCGAAGCGGATGCAGGTCCGGAAACCTGGTCGTCGTGCACGTCGGGACACCTCGTCGGTCGTAAGTGGCCGTGTGCATCGCGCACCAGAACCTCCAATGCTCCTTCTGGTAAATGACCATTCCGTTCATATGGCTGCACCAGCGAGTCGGCGCGAGGAACCCCTCGTCAAGCCGAACGAGGAAGAAGTTCCCCTCGCGGAAGGTCCGGACCTCTCCAATCGCGAAGCTCATCGCTGGGCCGCAATCGATGACGCCCGCCCCCGTAAAGAGAGGCTCGTGCGCCTGCACCTCGTCCATTGTCTCGATCTGGTAGTGGTGGCCGTCGGGGTCATATACATCGACGCTGTACTGGCCGCGGGCGATGAACTCCTCGCGCTCTGCACCCGTTGTGTAGCCATTCGCCTCGAGACGCGACATGGCGCGTCGGAACTGGTTCTGGGTCAGAGCGAACCCGTGGTGTACTCCGTGGCTATTCACTCGGGCGGCGTCTACAGCCTCTTGCTGGACGAGTATGAAGAGCTGCCCTGTGTTCATCTCGAGCACCGAGTGTGGCTGCCCTTCGGCAGTCAGGTTCCGCCCGAGGAGATCCATTCCGATGACGTCGCGGTACCAGGCTTCGCTCCGATCCAGGTCGCTGACTGCCAGCACGAAGTGACTGAAGTGCTCGACCAGGTCGTTCGGTTCTGGATCGCAACCATAGAAGATCGGCAGCTCGTCGGAAGGATTCGGTAGTTTCTCCTTCACCGAACACCCACCCTAACTGATATCCCAGGACGCCACATTCCACGTTGGGGCCGTCCGTGGTTGCGTGTCCCCGCGAACGCCGGTTATGCCCTCTCGGAAGATCACGGCCTGCGGATTGTAATAGAGTGGGTACACGGGGAGTTGGTCGGTCTGCCACCTTATCAGGTCGCGGTAGAGGCGCTGCTGGTCAGACGGATTGATGGCCTGCTGTAACGAGTCGACAAGCGAATCCATTTGCGGGCTCTGGTAACAGCCGTGGTTCGGGCCCGCCCAGCGCCTTGCCTCAGTTGGGCATGAGGTGGCGTGGAGCCGCATTGTCGTGTTCTCAAACGTCAAGGGCGCCGCCGAAGCGCTGAAACCCGGGAAGATTGAATTCAGGCGATTGTCCCGAGCCTCGGCTGCCGTGCGGACTTTCAGATCAACGTTGAGGCCGATCGCGTGCCAGTTGGCCCCGATGATTGCCTGCTCCTGCTCCGATTGCTCTCCCGCGGAAGTCTCCAGCCCGATCGTCACGCCATCACCGCTCGCAGTAAACCACTGGCCATCTGCACCCATTCGCCAGCCCAGCTCGGTGAGCAGCTCCTGCGCGCGCCGCTGATCGTAGGGATAGCGGGTGATGGCGTCTTTCACCCACTCATACTTGACGTCCGTCGGGAAGATGAACGAATCGGAGACCGGGATACCGCTGCCCGTCAGTAACGTGTCCACCATGGCCTGGCGATCGATGGCGTGCAAGAGGGCCCGTCGGAGCCGGATGTCGAGAATCTCCGCTGGCTTTGGATCCCTGAACTGTGGCTCCAGAATGCGCCAATGGGTGGCCTGCACGATGGCAACAGGCTTGCGGCCGGCGCGCTCCCACTCATCGCGCACGAAAGCGACCTGGGTGAAGTCGAGCGCGCGCGGGATTGCGCCGTCGATTGCGCCGGCGAGCAGACTCGCAACGATCGTCGGCGCGTTCGACATGAACCTGACCACGATCGTATCGATCTTTGGACGACCGCTATGGAACTTGTCGTAAGCCGTCAGAACGAGGTGGCTGCCTGCTTCCCACGAGGAGAGCCGGTACGGTCCGATGCCAACGAACTCGCGCGTCCAGTATGGGAGCTGCCCAAACCGATCTTTGTCGGTCTCGTAGATCGAGCCGACCAGGTGCACGGGGAACGGACCGATGTCGTCCCCAACAATCGCGTTGGCGAAGGGGTACGTGCGGGCCCATTCGATGATCAGGGTATTGTCGTCCGGTGTCTCGATCGAGGCGATCTGGGGTGAGAGTCCCCGGCGCGACATCGGCAGCTCAGGGTCTTTCATGGCCTGCCAGCCAAGCACGAAGTCTCGCGCGGTCAATGGAGCCCCATCGTGCCAGGTAACGCCCGGCCGCAAACGGTAGGTCGTCTGCATCGTCCCGTTGGAACGCACAACCCACGTGCCTTTTTCCTGGGTGGGGAGCTCGGTCGCGAGCATCGGCGAGAGCCCGCCCCGATCGTCATAGTTGGCAAGCTCCTGGTGAACCGCGAGTCGAAGATTCGCGGCGATCGTTCCTGAGCCGGTCCCCAGCGAGCCGATGAACGGGTCGGTTGGCTCGTTCTCAATCGCTAGTGAAAGCGATTTTGGAGCCGCCAGGGCGCCACTCGACGGACCAGCGGCCGGGGCTGAGTCTCGCGATGACGGCTGGCTGGGAGCACAAGCCGCGAGAATCAGAACCAAGGCCGTCAGGACGGTGCTCCTTCCGGATCGAGACATGACCACCTCCATTCGCATCGGGTCGGGTCTGTACCGATGCCATCCTGACGCCGCCCATTCGCTCTGTCAAGATAAATCATCCGACGAGTCCCCTTGCGCTACCCTCCGACGAGCACTGCGCCCTGCATGCTCGGGTGAATGGCACACTGGTACTCGTAGATACCCGGCTCTGTGAATACCAGCGTATCTGACTGGCCGCCTCTCAGGCGCGTAGTGGACCATGATCCGTCGAGTGCCGCGGCCAAGTGCTGCTCGGGGTCGAAATTCACCCAGGTGACGGCGCCTCCCGGCGCGACCACGACGGACATCGGCAGGAACTCGTAGCCGATTGCAGTCACGTCAGCATTTGATGGCCCCGGAGGCTGCACCACTGGTCGGCTTGCATCAAGCGGCTCTCCTGCCACGCCGTCGCCAATTACCTCAACCTGGCCAATCATCCAGTCATGGGGCATGCAAAAATAGAAGTAGAAGCCAGCCGTATCGAACACGTGGCTGAAACTGGCGCCGGGCGAGATCTCGCCGTTGAACAGGCCCTGCTCGCTCGTCACCGAATGTAGCTCGTCGTCGAAATTTGTCCAGGTCACGGTGGTTCCAACGGGAACGACGGGGTAGGACGGCGAGAAGCTATAGTCGCGAGCCTCAATGGCGGTGTCGGCCGCGAGCGGCCGCGCTTCGACAGTCAGCCAGGCCGTTCTAGAGGCGAATTCTGGCGACAGGAGCCAGACCGCGGTGACGGTCATACCGAGCATTGGAACGTGGAGCCAGTGCATTGGTGCACCTCGCTTGTTCAGCATGACGCGAGATCCGACGGCGATTCTAAACACCGCGCCCGACTGAACCACGGACTTGTCCGCCAAGATCGGGCCGCCACTCTAGCATACGCGCAAGCCGGGACAAAGGTCGTCACGGTCGTCACGGTTGTCACAGGGCCTTTTTTTGCTGCTTCGGTTCCTTGGTGCGTAGTGGCCACGCTCGTTGATTGATCGCTCACTGTGGCATATCTGTTTAGCATCGCCGAGGGTTTGCTAGAATTTGGTGCCCTGACGCAGGCGCAGGGCGATTCTGGGGCTTTTATCTGTTGAGCGTTCGACGGGGGCAAACGGTCCGTCAACCCGTACCCAACCATTCTCCGCACCCACTTCACCTCCATCGCTGCCCCCCCAAATGGATACCAGTTGGATTCTCGAAAGCGTTCGCGCGGCCCAGCCCCAGTCATCCTGGGCGGCCTTGTCGTGAGCGCAATTGGCGTCGGAGCGAGCGCGTACATGCTCCTCGTTCAGCCAACACCTCGCGCGGACGACGAGCTGGAGATCTCGAAACCCACACCTATCGTTGACATAATGGTGATAGCCGCAGATGCCTTTGACAAGGGCGATTGGCGCGCGGCGGACGAGCTTTACGCACAGGCCATCGCTGCCAGCCCAGCCTCGGCCCCCGCGCACATCGGTGAGTCCCGATCGCTGCTCTTCCAGTACCGTTTCAACGAAGCAGTGGCTCATGCGAGACGAGCCGTGGAGCTGGAGCCGCGGAGCGCACTGGCACAGGCGGCGCTTGCGCAGGCACTCAATTGGTCTGGCGACCTGGACGGAGCGGCTGCCGCTGCCAGAAGCAGTATCGACCTTAACCCGAGGCTGGCTGACGCATATGCTTTCCTCGCCGAGACGTTTGCGGATCGCCATCAGATCGCAGAGGCTCGACGGACCCTCGACCAGGCAATCGCCATCGATCCAAACAGCGTCGAACCGCGCCGGGTGCAAGCGTATCTGCTCGAGACGGAGGGGCGCTATGCGGACGCAGTCGACGCGTATCAAGATGCGATTGAGGCAGCTCCTCGCTTCGCGCATCTGCACCTCTCCCTGGGCTACGCTTATCGAGCCCTGGGTAGGACTGATCAAGCGTTGGCCAGCTTTCGGGCGGCTGGCGAACTGGCGCCGCTGGACGCTCGACCCCTAACCGGTATCGGGCGTCTCCACATGGCCCAGGACGATTTCGACGCCGCCCTGCAGTATTTCCAGCAGGCTGTCGGACTCGATGCCTCCTACGCCGCGGCCCAGGGGCAGCTTGGGACGGCGTATTACCTTCAGGGCGACTACGCCCAAGCCGAACCGCCCCTTTCGCGTGCGGTGGAGTTAGAGCG
Organism: Chloroflexota bacterium; assembly: GCA_016844585.1. Classification (GTDB taxonomy): domain Bacteria; phylum Chloroflexota; class UBA6077; order UBA6077; family SHYK01; genus JAERMM01. The sequence continues at coordinate 6,013 of JAERMM010000027.1, forward strand.
AAGCCCCGATCCCCTCAGCTCATACCGCCATGCCCTTGGTTGGACCTACTACTTCCTCGTCGACTACGAGCGAGCGGAGGCTCAGTTCCGTCAGACACTAGCGCTGAATCCGGGCCTGGACGGTGCACGCCAGGGCCTGGCCGCCATTGGCGCACCGTGACAACTACCATCAGCGGACGAGACAGCGTCGTCATCGTCAGCCCTTCGCCGCGTCTCCGTAGCCCTACTCCTGATACACTGGGTCCATGATCTTCGCCGAGTTCTATGGACCTGCCTCGCTCTTCGCTGACGTTCTGTCGAGCATGGAGGAGCGCATTGCCGCGGCTCTGCACGCCCGCCCAACGGATGTCGTCGTGCGGCGCGTGGAGGCTGAGTCCGACTACCCGGGAGCGGAGATCTGGGTAGAGCTGAGTTCGGAGGAGCAACTCGCGCGACACGGACGTGAGATCGCCGAGCAGCTTACCGCTTTGCTTCGCGCCAGGAAGGTCGACGACGATGTCTGGGTGCTCTTCCGCATCGTGCCGTTAGAGCGCGTGTTCCTCAATGGAGAGCCCCGCCGACGCGGATCAGCATAGGCGAGTTCCGCGGTCCGAGAAACAAACGAAGGGCGGTCCGACATGTCGGACCGCCCTTCGTGTTTGCTGTCGACGGACTAGTAGTCCGGCATCGACGGAGCGTGCGGATGATCGTGTTCGGGAACCTCGGTTATGAGGGCCTCCGTGGTCAGGATCATGCCCGCGATCGAAACGGCGTTCTCCGCGGCGGAGCGCGTTACCTTCGCGGGATCGATGACGCCCCGCTTTACCATGTCCGTGTATTCCTCTTGGGCCACATCGAAGCCAACGTTCGTGGAGCCCTGTGACTTTTGCTGGCGTCGCACTTCCTCGACAACGACCGAGCCTTCCAGTCCGGCGTTCTCGACGATCTGTCGAAGAGGCTCCTCGAGCGCGCGCTTGAGCGCCCGCACACCAACCGCCTGATCGCCTTCGAGGTTCAGGGAGCTGAGCTTTTCGGCAGCGTTTAGGAGAGCAACTCCTCCGCCAGGAACGATACCTTCTTCGGCGGCTGCCTTCGTCGCGGAGATTGCATCCTCGACACGTGACTTGCGGAGCTTCTGCTCGATCTCCGTCGCCGCGCCAACCTTGATGACTACTGCTACACCACCCGTCAGCTTAGCCAGGCGCTCCTGCAGCTTTTCGCGATCGTAGTCGGACGTCGTGATGTCGATCTGGGCCTTGATCTGTGCGATGCGCCCCTGGATCTGGTCCGCGGCGCCCCGTCCTTCGACGATGGTCGTCTCGTCCTTGTTCGCCACGACGCGCCTGCAGCGACCCAGGTCCTCGAGCGTCGCGGTTTCGAGCTTGCGGCCGGTCTCCTCGGAGATTACTGTGCCCCCAGACAGGACCGCCATGTCCTGCAGCATTTCCTTGCGGCGGTCACCGAATCCAGGCGCTTTTACCGCGAGTGCGTTGATCGTGCCGCGCAGCTTGTTGACAACCAATGTCGCAAGCGCGTCGCCATCTACGTCTTCAGCAACAACCAGCATGTCCTTCTTGCCGCTCTGCAGAACCTTTTCGAGCAGCGGCAGCAAGTCCGCGATAGCGCTGATCTTCTTGTCAGTCACGAGGACGTAGGGATCTTCAAGCACAGATTCCATGCGCTCGGCGCTGGTCACGAAGTACGGGCTGATGTACCCGCGGTCGAACTTCATGCCCTCGGTGAACTCGACCTCGAACTGCAGACCCTTGCCATCCTCAACCGTGATCACACCATCCTTGCCGACCTTTTCGAAGATGTCGGCCAGGATGTTGCCAATCTCCGGATCGGCGGCGGAAATCGTCGCCACATGGGCGATGTCGTCGCGGCCGTTCACCGGCACGGCGCTCTCTTTGATCGCAGCGACGATGGTTGCGAGGCCCTTCTCGAGCCCGCGGCGCACTTCCATCGGATTGGCGCCGGCCGCCACGTTCTTAAAGCCCTCATGGATGATGGCCTGAGCTAGGACTGTCGCGGTGGTCGTACCGTCGCCCGCAACGTCGTTGGTCTTTGTGGCAGCCTCTTTTACGAGCTGAGCGCCCATGTTCTGGAATGGGTCTTCAAGCTCGATCTCCTTGGCAACGGTCACGCCATCGTGCGTGACGGTCGGGGCGCCATACTTCTTGTCCAGCGCAACGTGCCGGCCACGTGGGCCGAGGGTCGTCTTCACAGCGTCAGCGAGCGCGTCGATACCAATCTTGAGCGACTTGCGCGCTGCCTCGTCAAATTCCAGTTGCTTCGCAGGCATAACTTCCCCTCCTCTCTACTTGTTTGTTGGTTAGGACACAACCGCGAGCACGTCGGGCTCGCGAAGAATCAAGTATTCCTCGTCCTGAAGCTTGAATTCGGTGCCTGCGTATTTGGCGTACAGGACGGCCTGACCGACTTTCAGCTCCATCTCCAGACGGCTGCCGTTGTCGAGGATCCGACCGGGCCCGACAGCGATGACCTCGCCCTCTTGCGGCTTCTCCTTGATGGTGTCAGGCAGCACGATGCCGCTCTTGGTCATTTCTTCCCGGTCCTTCGGACGAACCACTACACGGTCGCCGAGTGGGACAAGCTTGGTCGCGGTGCTGGTTTGCGCCATTGCGATTACCTCCTCTCCGTTTGATGTGCTTCAATCAGTCTGATCCATGCGATGCGCTACTCAGGGTCAAGTAAGCCGATGCGAAAAGAAATCGAGAATCCGTTCTTGCGTGACCCCTCCCAACATGGCAAGAATGGGCCGGAAATCGTCAGCGGTGGCAGCAGCGTTGCCGCCACCCGCTAGTTTAGCACTCATGGCTTGCGAGTGCTAACATCGGCCGAATTGTAACTCAAGGGCCGGGGGCTTGCAAGAAACGACACGCCGCGGAATCTGGGCTTGGCCACGAATCGAGCTTGTGGCAGCGGGCGTGGCTCTGGAGATCTGGGCCCTGGTGGCTCTGGTCCGGCCCCCAGGCGCTGACATCCCCAGGCATGTCGCACTGATGCTGCTGGCCATGCTGGTCTATGCCGCCAGCTTGCACGCGGTTCTCAGCCCCTCGCGAGATCGCATGCGCGCGGACCTGCTGTGGATCTTCGCTGTCGCCGTGGCGCTGCGCGTCACGATGCTGTTTACAACGCCTAGCCTATCGGACGACATCTATCGAGCCGTGTGGGACGCACGGCTGGTGCACGCGGGAGTCAACCCCTATCTGTACGCGCCAGCCGACCCTGCCCTCGCCATCTTTCGCGACGAGACGATCTGGCCCAGTGTGAACCACAAGGAGCAGCGCACGCCCTATCCGCCTGGGGCAGAACTATTCGGCGGACTTGCCTATGCACTCGTTCCGGAGCAACTGCTCTCGATGCAGCTGCTGGCCGCCGGAGCCGACCTGCTAGCCCTGGGGATGCTCGGGTGGTTGTTGTTCCGGCTTGGGCTCGACCCGCGGCGGTCACTCGCGATCGCATGGAGCCCGTTGAGCATCGTCCATTTCGCGCACAGTGGGCACAACGACGCCATCATCGTTGCCGGGCTGGTTGGCGCGGCTCTGCTTTTATCGTTCGGACGAAAGGGTGGGGCAGCCGTCGCGCTTGCGATCGCCACCATGACCAAAGCCACGCCCGTCCTGGCACTGCCGAGCTTTGCCCGCGCTGGCGGGCGCTGGTTGACGCTGACCTGGGCAGTTTGCTGTGCTATGGTGACACTGCCGTTTATCGGCGCGGGGCCTCTCCTCTGGAGTGGAATTGCTGAGGAAGCCGGCGGCGCAAGATTCAACGAGAGCGCTCATCTAGTGATCGAGCGCGCATTATCACTGCTGGGGCCGGGAGTAGGAGCGCTCGGAGCTGCGGCTTTCGCGGCGTTCGCGTTGTTGGCCGCGACCTTAATGGCATACGTGCGCGGCGGGGCGGACCCGCGATCCGCACTTGTCGGCGGCTCGCGTGTGCTCGCGGTCTACCTGCTCGTCGCGCCCGTGGTCGAGCCCTGGTACCTGACGTGGTTGGCGCCCCTGGTTGCGTTCGAGCTGCGCCGTGGGAACGGACTCATTCCGTTCGCGGCAAATGACGCACTGGCGGTGACCTGGTTGGCAGGGGCAGTTACGTTGACGGACCTCACCTATCTTCCTGGAAACGACAGCCTGTGGCCTGCCATTCGTGCGATCGAATACCTGCCTATGTACGCCATTCTGGCCTTCTGGATCGTCGGCTCTGTGCGTCACAGAAACGCCCGGAACACCGTGTCCACCGGACACGACACCTCAATCACAGGTCGGTCACAAGCCCTTGACGCTCCGGACGCAAAAGGCCTAGGATTCCATATCTAGTAGCTAGGGCGAACTGCGACATACTATATGTGGTATGTCGCTGGTGTTCGCGGCCATCACCCGGGGCCACCGTGACCCTCACCACTGGACATTTACGAACTCATGTTCTATCCTGAACTAACCCCGATGGAGGCAGCGCCGCATGGTTGACCAATTGGAATCAACGACAACCGACATCCTTCGCCCACCCAGTGATCTCCCGGAGCCAGACCTGGCCCGCAATGCGCGCACGGTACTGGAGCGCCGCTATCTGCATCGGAAGGACGGCGGCGACCCTCTCGAAACTCCGGGCGGAGCTTTCTGGCGAGTTGCGACAGAAGTTGCACGTGGCAGCGGTCCGTGGGAATCACCAGAAGGAATCGAGGAACTCGAGCGCCAGTATTACACCATGATGGCCAGGCTCGACTTCCTGCCAAACTCGCCCACCCTCATGAACGCGGGAAAGAACAATGGGCTGCAGTATTCGGCCTGCTACGTGCTGCCAGTCCCCGACTCCATGGATGGCATTTTCGAGACAAACAAGCGGGCCGCGCTCATCCACAAGAGCGGGGGCGGGACCGGATTCTCGTTCTCTCGCCTTCGCCCCGCGGGGGACATTGTCGGCTCAACAGGGGGTGTTGCGAGCGGGCCCATCAGCTTCCTCGAGGTGTACAACGGATCGACTGAGTCTGTGAAGCAGGGCGGCACGCGAAGAGGCGCCAACATGGGAATCCTGCGCGTCGACCACCCGGACATCATGCACTTCATCCGATGCAAGCGCGACTTGAACGAGCGCAGTCAGCATGCGTATGACGCGGTCGCCGCCTCCCTCACGTCAGAGAAGCAACGCGCACTGAAGATGGCCCTTCTCGAGTCACAGATCAGTAACTTCAACATTTCCGTCGGCATTACTGACGCTTTCATGCAAGCGCTGGAGCGCGACGGAGCCTTCGACTTGATTCAGCCGAGGAGCGGTGAGATAGTCGGCCAACTGAGCGCGCGCGCCCTCTTCAACGAGATGACCGAATGTGCCTGGGAGACAGGTGACCCCGGCATGGTCTTCCTCGACCGCATCAACGCCGGGCCTGCGAATCCGGTGCCCAGCATGGGCCCCGTTGAAGCGACGAACCCCTGTGGAGAGCAGCCGCTCTATCCCAACGAAGCATGCAACCTCGGCTCATTGAACCTGGCGAACTTCCTGAAAGCGCCAAACGCCAACGGGCATGCAACCAACGGGCACAAGAACGGCCATAGTGTCCCAGCACGCGAGCGCATCGACTGGGACCGCATGGCCGGCGTAATTCGCCTCTCCGTGCGATTCCTGGACGACGTGATTACCGTCAACCCGTACCCGGACGCTCTGATTGATGAGGCAGTGAAGTCGAACCGACGGATCGGCCTGGGCGTAATGGGCTGGGCCGATTTGTTGGTTCTGATGGGCATCGCTTACGACAGTGAAGAGGCTCTTGATCTCGGCGAGGAGATGATGCGCTTCATCAACACGATCGGCCACGATGAGTCAGAAAAGCTGGCTCGCGCTCGGGGTCCCTTTCCCAACTGGTCGCGCAGCATTTACAAGGACGGGCCCCCGCTGCGCAACTCGACCGTAACGACCATCGCCCCCACCGGCACGATCTCCATCATCGCTGGATGCTCGTCCGGGATCGAGCCTCTTTTCGCGTTAGTCTTCGACCGCAAGGGGTCTCTCGACGGCCAGTTGAGCCTTGAAACCAATCCGATGTTCGGTGACATTGCACATCGGGAGGGATTCTGGACTGAGGAGCTGGCCCGCCAGGTCCACGAGACCGGCACCGTCCGAGGCGTGGAAGGCGTCCCCGAGAAGTGGCAGATGGCATTCGGGACGGCCCACGACATATCCCCGGAATATCACGTCCGCATGCAGGCCGCCTGGCAGAAGCACACCGACAACGCTGTCTCCAAGACCATCAACCTGCCGCACGATGCGACCGTCGCCGACGTCGAGGCAGCCTATCGACGGGCCTATGAGGCCGGCTGCAGCGGCATCACCGTTTACCGAGACGGATCCAAGGAGGGCGTGCTGCATGCAGGCAGTGGTGGCTCAGCCGCAACGGCCACACACACCGCGCCCGACACCGCGGTATCGACGCCGCAAACCTCGATTGCTTCCCGGCCACACGCACTGCGCGGCGTGACGTATCAGATCGAAACCCCGCTGGGAACTGCTTACATCACCGTCAACCATGACGAGCAGGGCGAGCCGCTCGAGGTTTTCGTAAACCAGGGCAGAGCGGGCAGTGACATTGCACCCTTATCGGAGGCGATCGGCAAACTCAGCTCTCTCATTCTTCGAATTCCGTCGTCCATGCCCCCGCGCGTACGCTTCCAGGAAATGATCGACAAGCTTCGGGGCATCGGCGGCGCGACCAGCACCGGCTTTGGCCAGGATCGGACCCGATCGCTCCCCGACGCGCTGGCCATAGTACTCCAGGAGCACCTCTCCAGCCTGGCTGTCGCAACGCCTTCACCGTTGCACTCGGCGAGCCCCGCCCCAATCTCCGTAGCAAACCCAATCACGAACGGCAAACGGCTCCAACTCTCCGGGTCCTTCTGCCCAGACTGCGGCATGGCGCTGGTGCACGAGGAGGGTTGCGACAAATGCTTCAGTTGTGGGTATTCTCGCTGCTGAAATTCCGGGTCTCTGTCTCCTTATAATTCCCGAGCACGGCGGGGTAGCTCAGACGGTCAGAGCGAGCGACTCATAACCGCTAGGTCGTGGGTTCGATCCCCACCCCCGCCACCCAGGCGCCCACGACCCCTACGGCCGTGGCAGACCGCGCGTCGACACGGAGTAATGCGCCGAGTGACTGGCTCCCGACCCCATTGCCGACGAGTCGTCACCCCGTGAGTGCCGATACTGAAGATGCGTTCGTGCGGGTGGCTGCGCGTGGAGACATACCTCAAGGAACGATGCTCGACGTCGAGATTGGCAACGAGGTTGTGCTCCTCGCCAATGTCGGAGGCGAGATTCACGCCATCGGCGCCTGGTGCCCCCATCAGGGAACGGCATTGGCATTGGGTACGCTCAGAGAGAATGCCCTCTCGTGCTGGGCACATCTGTGGCGGTTCGACGTGCGGACCGGTGACGCGATCTGGCCGCCGATGGCCCGTGTCGTTCCAGGCTACCGCCTGCGCGTCTATCCGGTTCGGGTGGAGGGCGACAACGTACTCGTCAGTACTCTCCGGAGTTTGAAAAAGCGTCCTGACAGCTAGTTCATCCGCCCGGCCATACGGCGCACCGATCGGTACCACGTGCGGAACCGCTCACCCCTGCGTGCTCTCGGCTCCAGGCGACGGAACTCGTCGAGGTCGCGCAGCGCCTTCCGATATAAGCCCAAATCCGCGAGCACTCGGGCGCGGTCGCGACGCAAGACGGACGACCTTGGGTCGAGGAGAACAAGGCGGTCGAGCACGCCGAGCGACCGCGGCCGGTCGCCCCGCTCGCGGTAGATCTCGCGAAGATTCGTCAGCATCCGCGACAGAATGCCGCGGTTGTCCCATGGCGTCAGCATTGAGTTGTCAAACCGAAGGCGACCGCCGAAGATGCTCTCGACCCGCAAGGCGCAGTCCTCGGCACTCAGGTTCGGTTGTCCGCTGAACGGATCGAGGTAGGTCGCAGAACCAGCAATCTGGACCAGGAAATGCCCCGGAAGGCCAATCCCCTTGATGGAAAGGCCGAGGCGGCGCCCAACCTCTATGTAAAGAAGCGACAGTGTGATCGGAATGCCGCTCCGTCGATCCAGGACCTCGTTCAGAAAACTGTTTCGTGGATCATAGTAGTCGTCGGGATTTCCTCGGAAGCCCTCAACGTCGTGCAGCCGTTGGGCAAGGACCACACCCGCTTCTTCAGGACGCTGAGCGTTGTCGACTGCCTCTCGCACCGAGTCAGCGAGGGCGTCCAGGCGGGCAAGATAGTCACGGACGTCCAGGCCCGGATACTCCTCGGCCGCGATCAGAAGCGCCGCTTCGGCGAGCGGAATCTCATCACCCGGTCGGTCGACCAGCGCCGCGAACGAGGCTCGGGTTTCCGGAAATGATTCGTCCATCGTTTGCCCCGACGCGATGTGCCAGCCACCGGATTATACGAGCGCAGTTGCGGCGCCCATCTGCTCCCGTCTATCCTGTTCCGGTCGAGTTGCCGCTCCCAGCGGCGTTCATGCGAGGCGCCGCATCACAGGCCCGCGCGGCGTTCTCATTCTCGCTGCACTTGCCATTGAAGGCGTTGCACTCGCTCTCTGGCCGGCCACCTACTTTCTGGACTCCACGGAGTTTCCCTCCCGCGTCGGCGAGATGTTTCAGAGCCGCTTTGGCATTGTCCGTCCCATCCTGTCGACACTGAAGACAGCGGTCGATTGGGTCGTACCTGGTGCGCTCTGGTCCTGGCCAAATCTGGTGGCCTTCACCTTCGAGGCGGTGCTGGTCGCGTTTTTCGCCTATGCGCTGGCAGCCTGGCGGCTGACAGCTGTCTCACCGGATGGCAATCGTCCGCGAGGCGGCAGGTCTCCTGCGAACAAATCCCTCCTCCCCTGGATCGTGGCTCCGCTGCTCCTTTTTCAGATCACGCTCGTCCTGATTCCAGCCACGATGAGCACAGACATCTTCAACTACGCACTTTACGGTGAGATGCCGGTTCTGTATGACGCCAATCCGTTCGTTCACACGGCGGCCGAGTTCCCGCAGAGCCCACTCTTCTACCTCATCCCGCTGTACTGGCACGACGCGCCCTCGGTGTATGGCCCGTTCTGGGTCGCCCTGTCCATGGGGGTCGCCTCGACGTTTCGCTCGTCGCCGTTAGCCGAGGAGCTTCTCGCCTATCGACTGATTGCCAACGGTGCACACTTTTGCAACACACTGCTGATCTGGGCGCTGGCACGCCGCATTCATCCAGGCCGAGAGTCCTCGGCTGCCCTGGCCTATGGGTGGAACCCATTGCTTCTGGTCGACTTCGCAATGAACGGCCACAACGATGCGCTTATGTTGTCATTCGTGCTGGGCGCATTCCTGTTGGCAGCGTACGGACGCATGCGTGCGAGCGCCCTGATGCTTGGCATCTCGATTGCCTGCAAGTTCACTTCGGTGCTCATCGCCCCCGTGCTGATGCTCTGGGCGGTGACGTGGGGAGTGGGCACCCGTCTGCGAATCTGGCCGATCGAGCGGAGCAGGTTGATCAGGATCGGACTGGCCCTGTTGCTGTGGGGCGCCCTGACCGGACTCAGCGCCGCTGTCTGGTACCTGCCCTGGATTCAGGGGGAGGATCCTCTCGGCCCCGTGAAATACTGGGTCACGGGCCCGCGGCTGCACAATTTCTGGCCCGAACCGGCGCTCATAACGCTCACATCCTGGATCTCAGGCCCCCTTGGCGCCGACTATGAGGAAACTTGGCGCTGGGTGTTTGATGGCTTCAAGCTCCTGGGTAAGATCGGCCTCGCGCTGTACATCTGCTTTGAAGCCATTCGGGCTCGCACCTTGGACGACGTTCTGGCCGCGTCGGCCCGAATCACGCTCGCATTCCTGCTTCTCGTCAACACATGGGTGTTGTCCTGGTACTACTCCTGGCCTCTGGCATTGTGCGCAGCGCTAGGATGGCGCAGTCGAACCGTGCGCGTCGCCGCCGGATTTACTCTGACGGCCCTGGTGCTGACCTATCAGAATCAGTATTCCGAGACTTTCGTCGCCGACTGGGGCGGCATCATGATGATCATGCCGCTCCTGCTTGCGATAGCTCCAGGTATGGCGACCCGACTCCGGGCCCTTGCGTTCTCGACGAAGTCGGACCCATCTCCCAGCATGCCCGGTCAGGGATTCGCGAGCGCCGAAGAGATGCGGGGGATGGACACGTCGCAGCGGTAGTTGATGGCTGAGTGGTTGTCATCGAACTCCTCGTGGACGTGCGGGATACCCAGAACCTTCAGCCGATCGGCGAGAATGCGCGCGCCCATATGGAGGGTGTACTGATCGCGCGTGCCGCAATCGACGAACAGAAGCCGCAAGGAGCGCAGGTTGTCGACGTAGCGCTCGGCACAGTAGACGGGGTCCTGGTCGACCCACCTTTGCCACACCTCACGGCGGATCTCGCCGGTGCGCTCGTCGAAAGGCAGATCGTATCCGTACGGGCTAGCGAGGTTCGCTGAGTAGCACGATGCCATGCAGAGAGTGTTTACTGCCGCGAAGTTTTCGCCGGTGATCTTGGGCCTTTCAAAGAACTTTTCCCAGAACCTGACGACCCCGCCATCGCGCTCGATCGTATCGCGCGCGCGGGGAAAGTCGACGTGGTAGCAATACTCAAAGTACATGTCGCCGCTGTGGCAGGCGCAGGCGCCGAAAATATCGGGGTGCCGCATCGCCAGCACGAAGGCGCCATAACCACCGCTCGATTTACCCATCACGCCGCGGTGGTCCCTATCAGGGATCGTGCGAAACCTCCCATCGATCGCCGACACCAGGTCTTCAGTAACGAAGTCCTCGTAGCGGCCGGTCGCCTCGCTGTTGATGAACTGGCTCCCCCCGTATTTTGTGAATGCGTCCACCATCACAAGAATCATCTCGCGCGACTGACCGCTCGAAATCAGGCGGTCCATGCGGGCCGGGAGATTTGGCTCCCAACCACTCGCATTGAGCAATCCGAGCCCCGTTCCGGCAAGCCCCGGGAGGGCGTAGATCGTCGGGTAACGTCGATCGTTTGCCTCCCGGTAGCTCGGCGGAAGGTAGATGGGAATAGTTCGTCTGGTGGGGTCGCCAAGAGGATTGTTCTCCAGGGAGGGGCCATCGATCTCTTCGATGACGACCTGTCCGCGGCCGCTCATTGTTCGTCCCCCGAGGCTTTCCATCGGACCGCTTCGACCGTCCTCTGCTACTATGCATCCCGTGACGGGGAGCAGACACCTCGCCGCTATGGAAATCCCAATAGCCTGATCGCCGCTTTACGCTCCAGGTGTCCCAGGTGTCCCAGGTGTCCCAGGTGTCCCAGGTGTCCTGCTGTCACGCACCCCTTTTTCGCAACCACCAACATCGAACACGGAACGGCTCAGGGAGAGCTGCGCCCGGCTAGAATGTGGCGTGCGCTACTCGGCAATCCTCTTTGACGCGGGTGACACTCTCTTCCGCGTCCCAAAGCCCGCCCCCATCTTCCACAAACTGCTGACTCGCCATGGCTGCCAGATCGATGTCCTCGACGTCGAACGCATCGCCAACGACGCTCGACGCATGGTCGATGAGCAATTGCCGCGAGCCGTCGCGGATGACCTGACGGTGGATGGTGCGATGGCGGCGCGGCGCCGAGACCTCTATGTCGACTCCATCATCACGCTCACGGAAGTTGCCGATCGCGAAGCAACCCGCCGTGCTTTTTTCGATCTTTTTGTCGGTTCGGAACTGTTCACACTCTACGAGGACGTTTCCGAGACACTGGCGCGGCTCAGAGCATCGGGCTATCGGATGGGATTGGTGTCCAATTGGGAGCCACGCCTGCCCGCGCTTTGCGCCGCGCATCACATTTGGGAGTACTTCGACTTCGCAGTCATCTCCGAGGTCGAGGGGTTCAACAAGCCTCACCCGGCTCTTTTCCAGCGAGCGCTCGCGTTGGCCGGTCTCCCTGCGGAGCGCGTGCTCCACGTCGGCGACAAGCCCCGTGAAGACATCGAGGGTGCGTCCAGCGCAGGGATCGGAGCCGTCCTTCTGGACCGCGTCGGATCGGCGTCGATGGAGAGGTGGCCGCGCATCTCCAGCCTCCATCAGATTGATGGATTTCTCTCGTGAAAGAGAAGACAGGCTCATTGGTTGCACGCCGGCGATCCCGTCGCCGCCGATGGGTACCCATTCTGGTTCTGGGAACAATAGTCCTGATCGCTGGGCTGGCCGGCCACGATCATCGCCTCATGCCAGGATCGTCTTCTCAGGGGCCAACTGCCGGGGGAAACGGGGGCCCCCCGCCTCAGGTTGTCGATTTCCGTCTCGTCGACGCCAGCACCGGAGCTGCTCTGGACAAGAACGGTGTGCGATTTGATGGAATTGCAGCCCTCTCTCTTGGAGGCGGTCGATTCGCGGCCCGTGTCCCCTACGGTAGCCGCGTCGAAGTGATCCAGGCCGACGGCTATCGCCCGCTCGCTTTGCCAGCGCGGAGGGATGCTGGACAGGTGATTGAGCTTATTCCCAACGTTGTATACGGTGTCGTCACCGACGATTCGAGTGGCGAGGCCATCCCGCGCGCGACCGTCAGAGCAGGCGTGAGCCAGAGCACCAGCGGCACAGACGGGCGATTCACGCTCGAGGGTGTTAACAGTTCTCCGCACGTCGACGTCGCAGCGCCCGGATATGAGCGCGTTACGCTCGAAATCGGCGACCAGATCGACGTCACCGTGAGGCTGCGGCCGCGCGAGCTGCGCGGCGCCTACCTCACTTTCTACGGCGTCGCAGATCCGGACATCCGGGGGCACGTGGTCGACATGCTGTCCACGCGTGAGCTGAACGCTCTCGTCCTCGACGTCAAGGGAGACCTCGGATACGTCGTCTATCGCAGCAACGTGCCGCTGGCGAACATCATCGGCGCGAATGACATCATCCCTCTGCCGGACCCGGACCTCTTCATCGCGCAAATGAAGCAGCAAGGCACCTACCTGATCGCACGGATCGTCGTGTTCAAGGATGATCTGCTCGCCAGAAATGGTCTGCGGGCAGGACTGGACGTCGCCGTCCGAGACGACGTCACGGAGGGCAGATGGCAGGATCTCGAAGGGCTCGGATGGGTGGACCCCTTTCGTGAGGAGGTCTGGGATTACAACATCAGCCTTGCCGAGGAGGCAATCGCAATGGGGTTCGATGAAGTCCAGTTCGACTATGTACGGTTCCCGACGGACCCCGCGGCCGCGACGCGGCTCGATCGCGCCAGCTTCTCAGTGCCATCGACAGACGAATCGCGGCCGGCCGCCATTACGGAATTCTTGCGACGGGCACGAGTAGCGGTGCATCGAGGCTCCGGCGCGCTGTCAGCCGACATTTTCGGCTACGTGTGCTGGCGAGAGGATGACCTCGGAATTGGACAACAGCTCGAGATGCTGGCCGGTGTCCTGGACTACATCAGTCCGATGGTGTATCCATCTACGTTCAATGGGCTTCCGATGGACCCATCGTACGCGGAGTCGCCCCGATACCCATACGAAACGGTCTATTACAGCCTCGAACAGGCCCGACAGCGACTTGCCGGGACCGGCGTTGCCATTCGACCCTGGCTCCAGTACTTCGACGACTATCCCTGGGTCAGCGGGATGCGCTACGGCCCGGCCGAGCTTGAGGCACAGCGCCGCGCCGTCAGCGAGCTCAGGCTTCCGGGCTATATGTGGTGGGATCCGACCAACCTCTACCGGTACGGATCGGCCACGCCGGTCCGCTGAGCGGCGATGTGTTTGGCAGACCAGAGTTCAGTTTGCAGCGAGCGAGCCCCGGCGTTTACCCTTTCTCGGCCTTGCGGACCCGGTTGGAGAGCGCTCCGCGACGGCATTCCCCCCAATCTGGAAACAGGAGTGGTCGTGCTCTCAAAATGCCGACCGGCAATCGCCCTCAGCGTCGCTTTATCCGTCGTTCTCGTACTTGGGTTCCCTGCGCAGGCCCAGGACACCGACCATCCATCGGCCCGTATCTACGGATCCCGTATCGGACTTGTTGGGCGTACCACGGCCAACGGGCATGTGATCCAGGAGCGCGATCGCTTCGTTGCGTTGCCGTCGCCGCGGGCGCTCAGCTCGCGGGATGGGCGCGAGTACGAAGTGCGGCTGACATATCGCGGACGGTCGGCGGTTGCGCCAGTCTGGGACATCGGTCCCTGGAACCAGACCGATGACTTCTGGGCCCTGGATCGGCGCGGAGCTCCGGATCTGCCCCGCTTCCTTCCTCAAGCACAGGCCGCCATCGAGCGTGGTCACAACGGCGGGCGGTCCCTAAGCGGAAGACTCGTCACTGCGCCGATGGCGATCGACATAGCGGACGGTCTATTCTGGGATGACCTTGGCATGACGCAGGGCGACTGGCTAGAAGTCGCATTCCTCTGGCTCACTCAGTAGTGCCCACCGTTCCCCCGATGCCGCTGTACATAATGCTGCCTGCCTCAGCCTATTGCAGCATCCCTGCTTGATGAATGTAGATGGCAGGCGCTGACTTTCCGGAACCCCGTCTCTTCTCACTGGATGAGGCCCAGACGTTGCTGCCGCGATTGCGGGAGATCGTCGCTGACCTGCGCAATGCTCGAGAAAAGCTCGCCATCGCCCAATCGAGTATCGAACAACGCTATCCGGGAGCGGGCGGCAACGGGCATGTGGCGCCGGGTGGTGAAACTGCCCGGTTGAACCTACAAGTCGAAGAAGCACAGCGCGAGATCATGGGCTGCGTGCGGGCAATCGCAGCATTAGGATGCGAATTGAAGGACCCAGACCGCGGGATGGTGGACTTCCGCACCACGCGCGACGGGCGCGTCGTCTATCTTTGCTGGCTGGTCGAAGAACCGCGAATCATTTTCTGGCACGAGATGGACGGCGGGTTCCGCGGCCGCCAACCCCTGTAACCTGTTCCTGTCACCTGACGAGAACGCCCGATTCCTCGAGCATGACTTCCCGGATTTTTCGGCTCAGCGCCAGCGCCTCGGGATAACGCCGCTGCCAGATGTTTCGGCCGAAGATAATTCCGGTCGCGCCAGCCCGCATTCCCAACCGTGCTTTCGCAAGCACATCTTCCTCGTCCACACGCGACCCACCTGACACCAACACCGGAGTCCGCCCGGCCGCGGCCACCACGCGCCTCACGGCCTCCTCCTCGTCAAACTCCAGGGTTGCGTACGGCTTTGGCGTCATGCGATTTTTCTCGGCGTCGAACTCCGGAAGGTTCACCTTTACGACGTCGGCTCCAAGCTCCTGCGCAACCCGCGCCGCGTATTCGATCGCGTATGAGGTGAGCTGGCCACCTTTTGCATTGACCGCCTTTCCGCGCGGGTAGGACCAAACGATGACGGGCATGCCAAAGCGCATGGCATCCTGCCGAACACGCGAGAACTGCTCGAAATCCTTGTCCTGAGCCGGTGACCCTACGTAGAGCGTGTAGCCGACGGCATCAGCCCCGAGGCGAACCGCATCTTCCACAGACGCGTTGAGCGGGCTGAGTGCCTCATCGTCTGCCGGGATCTCCGTCTTTCCGTTCAGCTTCAGTACCAGCGGAACGCGACCTGCAAAGCGACCCATGTACTTCTCTGCCAGCCCGATCTGGAAGACGATCGCCGAGTAGTTCCCCTCCTCGGCAAGACGGAGCTGGAACTCGGGATCGGTCGCGTCAGGATTATCAAAAAAATCACGAGGCCCATGCTCAAGGCCTTGGTCTATGGGAAGGAACACTCCGACGCCGTGCCCGGGACCGTGCTGGTAAAGCATCCGATACAAGCGCGCGCGCTTTCCTGGTGAAAGCTCCAACTCGTCGAGCCGATACCGTGGCATCAGAAACCCTCCTGCCAACCGCTAAAAAGCTGGCAGATTATACGTACGTGCGTTGGAGCCTTCAGCAGGTCATCACGCGAGTAGCGCCGGCTAGGTCCTCCACGAGGAATGCAATGAGGCCACGCGAACCGAACACCGCGGGCAACATCTCCTCGACACTGACCCCCCAGAGGTAGAGCGAAGAGCTGCACGCATAGAGGCGGACATCGCCGGTAGCTGCCAACTCGTCGAGCATCGCTTGGAGGGTTGGCGAGACAATCCCAGGTTCCACAAGTCTGGCCGTCACGTCGGGCCGACACAGGGCAGGGATACTCTCGTCGCGAAAAAACACCCGAACGCTTTGGCCCGCAGTCGCGGCTTCACGGCAGGCGCCGAGGACTGACGCGACCGCCGCTGCATTGCACTGAGTTACGATAGCGACCAGATCACTCACTGCAGCCCGCCTAGCACCAGTGCGCGCTCACTCCCGGCGTAAGGAGGAGGGCCGCGAGCGCATCCTCATCAGCACTCTCCAGTCCAACCCAGGGAATGACTTGTGGCGTGCCATTGCGATCACCCGCCGTCAAACAAGGCACGTACTGCATCGTCGACGAGAAAGAGAGTGACGGAGTGAGACCGCCGGCTGAGAGCGGCGGCGCTGCGAGCAACATGTGAAGCTGAGCGATCCCGCTCCAGATCCCGGGTAATCACGAAGAGATAGCTTCCCATAGCAGGCGCTACTTCACCACGCGGTCTTCGGCGGCCGCTGCCGTGACTTCATCGACGATCGGGCTCGAACCGCCATCATCCTGGGCCTCATTGGCAGCCGACGGAGTTGTCGCAGCGATGTCAGGGTCGGCCTGATCGTCGGCGGCCAACAAGGCTTGATCCTCAACGATGGTCGAAACAACGCCTTCACCGTCATTCAAAATCGGATCGACGGGGGTCAACTGAACATCGAGGTCCAACTCGGGCTCGTCTCCGCCCACCCCATCGACCACCAATGACTCAGCCGTGACAGACGCTCCCGTAGCCGGCTTCGCGCTCGCGAGCAGCCCTCGGCTGAGCTGATGAAGGGTCTGGCTCTCGACGATGTCCCGCTCCCCGTCGCCCACATAAGCGAACCGAAGGGTGCCGCTCTGATCGATGAGAAATACGGACGGTCGAGTGACGCCGATGCCATCGCGAGAGACCGCGCGAAATACGCCGAAGTCTCTGGCGGCATCGCGTCGGTGATCCGCGAGAAGAGGGAACTTTGGGGCATTCGCACCCAGACGGCTTGCGATGCGCTGCAGATCCTCCGTTATGACGGCGATTAGACCAACGCCATCCTCCGCGAACGCCTCGGCCATCAGATCCAACTCCGCCAATTGTCGGCGTGCATTCGGCGACCACAGACCAGGGAGGAAGACGAGAACTACTGGTCCCTCCACGAGGGCATCGCTGAGGCGAAGCTCGTCACCATCCAGCGTCGCCAACCCAAGCTCAGGTGCTGCGTCTCCAATCCGAAGGGTAGACGACGCCAGTCGCGAACCCACCTAGGAGCCAGGAGCCTTGCGAAGCAGCGACGCGATCTCGCTTTCGATAGTCGCCACCTCGCCCGGGTCGTTGCCGCTGAGCTTATACCCACGCTCGATGAAGAGTTGGACCAGGCGCGCGCCGTCTGCATCCGGACGGCCCGCGGCGTGAATCAGCTCTTCTGCTCGATACCGTTCGGGGAGGTAGCGGGCAATCGCCTGCATTTCGGCCTGTGTCGCTCCTGCAAGGTCGTTGTCGCTGACCTCGATGGCGTACCGCAAGCTCCCCACCTGACGAGCCAGCGCCTCGATGCGCTCATTCTCCGTGAGCACGCTGTAGAGGACGGCGAGCCCATCCAGGCTCGCGCCGCCGTCGGCTTTCGTTTCCACAATGGGAGCACGAAGGAGCCCGGCCTGGTAGGCGCGCGCGTACGCGTCTCCAGTATCCGCCACGACGCCCAGCAAGGAAGCGGGCTGAGAATCAGCGACCGCCCCACCCACGAGCACATCGTCACCCCGGATGACGGCCAGGCGGCGCAGATCTTCGAGCTCGATCTCCTCTGGCAAGGGAGGAATTGGGAGGAACGCCGTCTGGGCCATCAGTCCAGACGACCCGAGGCTTGATGCAAGCAGAGGCGGAATGTACTTCGCAAACTCGATTGCGACAGGTGGAATGACTAGATAGGTGGCGGTGACGCGTTCGCGACCAACTGTGGTGAAATAGAGGAACGCGTGGCCGACCGGGGCGTCCGCGTTCCCGCGCTCGTACTCAAGACCCGGCATTTACCAGCCTCCGCACAATTCTAGCGCTACCTACGTTCGAAACTGCCAGAAGGTACGGCAGAGCCATGAGATAGGAACCTTCCGCTCGAGCATTTCGAGCCGTCGCTCCAGAGCCAACGGCGTCAATCGATAGAGGTAGGGCGAAAAGAGAAAGCACGGTGAACTACGCTCGGCCTTGAGCCCAAGCTCCGCTGCCGTCGCACGCACACTACGCCGCGAGTGGATGTGCACCCTGCCACCCCATCGGGAAGCTCCGAGAGCTATCGCAGATCGAGGGCTCCAGGAGTATGTGTCGAACACAATGATTCCGCCCGGCGCCACCAGACGGCGCATCTCTTCCAGAAGCGGATGCAGCTCGGCGTAATGAAACGCAAAGCGGAGCGATACGACCGCGTCGAAGCAACCCGTGCCGAACGGCGTCCGGAATCCGTCCCCGACGACTGTTGGCACTCCAAGGGAGGCTGTCTTAGCAGCCATGGGCGGCGAGTAATCGAGGCCAACAACGCATTGCCCGCGGGCTGCGATGGCGCGACTCACCCGTCCGGTTCCACAAGCAAGGTCGAGCACGCGTCCGTCGTCGGGAATCAGATCGAGGGTCAGTTCAATCTCGCGCGCGTTAACCCGCGCACCGCTCGGCCCGCCAAACCGAAGCTGGTCGTACGCATCGCTAACGCTTGGCTGGCTGTAGAAGGTCCGCTTGTCCATCAGTGACGTCCAGCGGGGACAGATTCAATCACCCGCTTGTAGAGGTCGACATACTGTTCGACGATGGACCGCTGATCGAATCGCTCCGACATCAGCGCCTGCTGGGCTTTGACCGTTGTGTCGGCCAATTCCTTGTCAGACAGGAGGCGGACGAGTTGAGTCCCCAGGTCGATGGCGTCGCCGGGTTCGGCGAGCAGTGCAGAGCCGCCATCGCACAACTCCTCGAGCAGCGGCAAGCGCGTCGTTACAAGAGGTACCCCGATCCACATCGCCTCGATAACCGTGCCAGGAAATGCGGCCTGCCCTATCGAGAAACGATACGGCAGGGCAGCGACGTCGACCGCCGAGAAAAACTGGCCGACATCGACGCGGCCCATCTCCACCACCCGATCGGCGATGCCAGCGCGCGCAACCGCCGCCCGGGTCTTCGCCTGGCTACCAATTCCGCTCCAGGCCAGCGCCAGACGAGCATCCGGGATCTGGGCTGCCACTGATCGAAACGCCTCAATGAGGACGTCGTGGCCTTTCACGTCGTGGAAATGGCCGACGAACCCTACGATTGGGCCATCCGGTAGTCCAAGGGCTTCACGCGCCTGGCCAGGGGGCCATCGCCTTAGCTTCGCCTCATCGATGAGGTTGGGAATGACCTCGATCTGCGTCGATCCATATCCTAGTG
>JAERMM010000432.1 GCA_016844585.1 Chloroflexota bacterium
GCTGGGGTCTACCCATGCCTGGAATCCGCACTAGTGGACCCTGAAGACCTGAGCCCGCCGACGCGGCGATGAGTCAGTCCTTGATGGAATACCGGCAACCGAGTAGCATCCAGGTGCTCTGTCCACGTCGCTCCGCAAAGGCAGCGGCATGCAGCTCATCCGAACGGGGGAGCGCCCAATGGCGCAGGTAGAAGAGCGAACGCGTCAAGCCGCTCCGCGAGCAGCTCCAGCGGCTGACGGCAAGATGGTAACACCAACACCCCGACATGGGCTGCCTCGCCCTCCGGGCCTTCGCATCCTGGGCGTGCTTGTGCTCATCGTCGGCGCCGTGGCCGCCCTCTACTGGTACGATCAGTCCCTCTACGTCTCGACAGATCAAGCCATGGTCGTCGGCGTGCCCGTCTTCGTCAGTAGCCCGGCCGCCGGCCAGATTCGAACCATAAACGTCAACGTGGGCGACGACGTGACGGCAGGCCAGTTGCTTGCCACCGTGGCACTGGGAACCGGCCCCAACATGATTCTTGTCCCACTCCGCTCACCCATCGACGGCGTGGTTGTCGCCCGGGCAGGCAATCCGGGCGATGCGGCGGCCCCGGGGCGCGCGGAGACTCAGGGAATCACACGACCGATCCTGACCCTCATAGACCCGAACGACCTCTGGATTGAGGCGCCGATCGACGAAACCTGGGTTGGCCCGGTGCGACCCGGTCAGCGGGTCGAGGTGACGATCAACACGCTGTGGCAGGTGCTGCCGGGGCGCGTGGTGTCGATTGGCCGCGCAAGCACAGAGGCATCTGCCTTGCTGAGGCAGGGGAACGCTGGCGCCGCCAACGGCAGCCGCGCCACGCCGCTTGTGCCAGTGCGCATCGAAGTCGGCTACGGTGACTTGCCGCTCTTCGTGGGGGCTTCCGCATCGGTCCGCATCCGGGTACAGGGCGAGTAAGCTCGCAGTGGATACCCTCCTCCGCATCGTGACCTATCTGCGCCCCTACACCGTCACCACCAGCGCGGCGTACATCTTCCTCCTCGGCGCGACGGCTATCGACCTCATCACGCCAAATCTCATCAAGTACGTGATCGACTGTGGAATCCGCGTGGGCCCGGCCATCGGCGCTCAGCGGGCGGGTTGCCCGATCGGTGTCGACGGCGCAGCCCTCGCGTGGCATGCAGTGGTCTGGATCGGTGTTCTCACCTTGTTGAGGAATCGCCTACGACATCCGCAACGAGATCTACGAGCACCTCCAGCGACTGTCCTTCAGCTGGCATGATCGCGCCCAGACGGGCGCTCTCATGGCCCGGGCCACGAGCGACGTCGAGCAGCTCCGCAACTTCACCGGCCGCGGGCTCCTGCTGCTGGGCCAGTTCGCCTTCATGGCGGTCGGGATCACCATCGTTCTCCTCCTCATGAACTGGAAGCTCGCCCTCGTCTCGGCCCTCATGTTCCCCTTCCTGGCGCACACCGTCGTCCGCTACAACCAGGCGGCCCAGCCGCTCTTCTATCAGGTGCAGGAAGCTCTCGCCCGGCTGGCGTCCGTCACCCAGGAGAACCTGGCTGGCGCCAAGGTCGTGAAGGCCTTCGTTCGGGAAGAGGATGAGATTGCGAAGTTCGACGCTCAGAACGCGCTGCTGGAGGCGCAGTACATCGGCGCGGCCGAGGTCCAATCCTTCGGCAATCCGTTGATGGACATGATCGGGAACCTGGGCACCCTGATCGTGATCTGGTTCGGCGGCTACTTGATCATGCATGGCGAGCTTTCCGTCGGCGCCTTCGTCGCCTTCAACACCTATCTGCTCATGATGGTCCGTCCGGTTCGGCGACTGGGCTTCCTCATCAATCAGACGTCTCGGGCAATCGCTGCCGGCGAACGCATCTTCGAGATCCTGGATGCGCCCATCGATGTCCAGGACGCCCCCGAGGCGATGCCGCTGCCAGCAGTACGAGGCGAGGTGGTGTTTGACCACGTCTCCGTCAGCTATTTCGGCGGCGAGCCGGTGCTGCGCGATGTGAGCTTCACGGTACTGCCCGGGCAGGTGGTCGCGCTGCTTGGGGCCAGCGGGTCTGGCAAGACGACCATCGTGAATCTGCTCCCGCGCTTCTATGACGTCAGCGCGGGCCGAGTGCTGATCGACGGGCATGACGTACGGAACGTGCAGTTGGCCACGCTGCGCGGGCAGATTGGGATCGTGCTCCAGGACACCGCGCTCTTTACTGGTTCGATCCGAGAGAACATCGCCTACGGGTTGCCCGATGCGAGCGACGAGGACGTGATCGCCATGGCGCGGGCTGCCCGAGCGCACGACTTCGTCATGGGATTCCCCGGAGGCTACGACACCCGAGTTGGCGAGCGCGGTGTAACGCTTTCCGGCGGGCAGAAACAGCGGATCGCTATAGCCCGGGCGTTGCTCATGGATCCGAGGATCCTCATTCTCGACGACTTCACCTCGGCAGTCGATAGCGAGACCGAGGCCCTCATCCGCGCGGCCCTCGATCGTTTGATGCAGGGGCGGACGACGTTCGTCATCGCTCAGCGGGTGAGCACCATCCAGCACGCCGACCAGATCCTCGTCATCGACCATGGAAAGCTCGTCGGCATGGGAAACCACGAGGAGCTGATCGAGAGCAACTCGATTTACGCGGAGGTCTACCACCTGCAGCTTATGGATGAGGCGGCCCCTGCAGAGCTCGCTCCCGGCTCGACTGTCCCTGCCGATTCGTCTGTCCCCTCCCCCTCTGGGAGTGGGTTAGGGTGAGGGCCCGTCTCCCATGATCGGCGGCTGGGGCGCCGGGTGGTATGGGGGAGTTTCCCCCGACGGCCAGGTCTTCGACTCGGCCGTCATGGAGCGGCTGTGGCGCTATCTGGAGCCGCACAAGGGAAAACTCCGGTATCGACGATTTCCTCATCGCGCGGCGGGACATGGTGGGACTGAGCATCGTGTCGGTCGCCTTTCTGGTGACGCAGCTCGTCTCGTGGAGCGCGCAGACCGAGCAATTCCTCACGATGTCTCTGATTTCCCAGGACGTGTTGAACCGCATGCGCGGAGACCTGTTCCGCAAGATCAACCAGCTGTCGCTCAGTTACCACGACCGTCATGACTCAGGCGTGACGATGTCGCGGATCGTCAACGACGTCACCGTGTTCCAGGAGCTGCTCACGCAGGGCGCAGTGAACGTCATCGCCGACTGCTTGCTGCTCATCGGCATCATCGTCGTCATGCTGACGATGAGCGCCAAGCTCACGCTCTTCGCCTCGGCGGTGCTGCCGATCATGGTGATCGCGACGATCTTCTACACCCAACGGGCGCATGGCGCCTATCGACGGACCCGGGAGACGATTGGTGAGGTGGCAGCGGGCTTCCAGGAGAACGTTTCGGGCGTGCGGATCGTCCAGGCATTCGGCCGCGAAGGCGAGAACCGCGACCGCTTCGAACGGATCAACACACGGAATCGCGACGCGAACCTGCGGGCCGTGGCGCTGGCCAGCATGTATCCGCCACTCGTCGAGCTGATGGGCACGTTGGCGATTGCCATCGTGCTGTGGGTCGGGACCAACGCGGTGCTGAACGGGGAGATCACGGTCGGGGTGGTCGTCGCGTTCCTGACTTACGTAACGCGGTTCTTCCAGCCCATCCGCGAGCTGAGCATCGTCTATACCTTGTTCCAGCAGTCGATGGCTGCTGGCGAGAAGATTTTCGAGCTGCTGGATGCGCCGGTCGACGTGGTTGACCGGCCGGGCGCGCGTCCGATGCCGCCGATACGGGGGCGGGTCGAATTCGACCACGTGGCCTTCCACTACGTCGAGGGAACGCCCGTGCTCCGTGATGTGAGCTTTGTGGCGGAGCCCGGCCAGACGGTGGCGCTGGTCGGTCCGACCGGAGCCGGCAAGACGTCCATCGCGAGCTTGCTGACCCGCTTCTACGACGTGCAGGGCGGGAGTGTGCGCGTCGATGGCATCGACATCCGCGACGTGACGATGGCCTCGCTGCGGCGGCAGATGGCGCTGGTGCCCCAGGACCCCTTCCTCATGAGCGGCACCATCGCCGAAAACATTCGCTACGGGCGACTCGATGCGACCGACCAAGAGGTAATCGAGGCGGCAAAGCTCGCCAACGCCCACGAGTTTATCGAGCGTTTGCCAGATGGCTACTTGAGCCGGGTCTACGAGCGAGGGCAGAACTATTCCCTGGGGCAGCGGCAGCTCATCGCCTTTGCCCGGGCGATCCTGGCCAACCCGCGCATCCTCACGCTCGACGAGGCAACCGCCAGCGTCGATACGCGTACGGAGGTCTTGATTCAGACCGCACTGGCGCGGCTGCTGCACGGTCGAACCTCATTCGTGATTGCCCACCGGCTCTCCACCATCCGCAACGCCGAC
>JAERMM010000192.1 GCA_016844585.1 Chloroflexota bacterium
CCCTCACGGGTCACGACTTCACCACCGCATCATTGGAGATACCAGAATCACGGGGGGCACTCCGGGCCGACTAGACTAGAGGGACGCCGTCACCTGGAACCGTTCGGTTATCTCGCGAACATCCGATACCTCTTCTATCCCAAGCGCCAGTTCCGCAAGCCGACGAGCCGACGCTCGCGGCAAGACGTCCTCGACAAGATCGATGTACTTCGCCAGAACCTGCTCATCGGTGAGCGGGTTACCCGGCGTCCCCGAAGCCGCGGCCACATACTCGTGCCAGCAGCGACCGTCGGCCGCGACCAACTCAACGGCAGCAGATGAGGTGGGCAGCCCGGCGTCCGTCTCGATGCGCACCAACCGCCGCAGGGCGACGACCTCGGGACGCAGGACGGCGGCGGCGCTGAACTGCCGCACCCTGGCGCTCCCGTCGACGTAGCCGATCGCTGCACAGTGAAAGATGCTGAACTTGCCCTCAAGCCCACTGCAAGGCTCGCGCTTGCCCATGAGCTCCAGAACGTATGGGTTCACCCGAGCACGGATCTCAGCAACCTGGTTCGATGGCAATCCCGAGACCCTGGCCAGCCCGATCACCGCGTCAATCGTAGGATGGCTCACGACGCCGCACGCATAGGGCTTCAGGCCGTTGCGCCTGAGCTCCCAGTCCTCGCCGAGGGCGACGGTCGCGATGGTCGGGTCTGAGCGCGACGACAGCACCGCCCAGTAGCCGCGGCGGCCCTCGAGCCCGGCAGGCGCCGAGATCCACCCACGCTGTGCCAGCAGGGCGCTATAGAGCCCATTTGCCGCGGCCTTGCCGGCGTGAAGCGACTTGGTCATGGAGCCGAACATCTCCCGCAAGCCGGCTGCCTGGGCCGCGGCGGTCGATAGTGCATGGGCCATTTGCTCCGCGTCCAGACGGAGCAGCCTCCCAGCGGCCGCCGCGGCGCCGATAGCACCCGCTGTTCCCGTTACGTGAAAGCCCTGGTCGTAGTGCTCGGGATTGACCGCGAGGGCCACCCGGGCAGCGACGTCGAACCCAACTGCGTGCGCGGCGAGCAGATCGACTCCGCTCGCCCCCACCCACTCGGCAGCTGCCAGGGCGGCCGACATGACGGGCGTCGTCCCGTGCAAGATAGTTGGCTCATGAGTGTCATCAAAATCCAGCACGTGAGCGGCGACACCGTTTACGGTGGCAGCCTCCACCAGCGATATACGGCCGCCACCGAGCAATGACGCTTGAGGCTTCCCGCCCCCAATACGAGCAACCTCGGTGGCGATGCGCACAGCGGGCTCCGAGTGGGCGGCGATGCCGATGCCCAGATAGTCCAATAGGCAACGAGAGCTGGCGTGCCGAACGTCCTTAGGAATAGACGACGCGGGTAACTCCGCGGCGAACCGCGCCAGGGCGGCGGTCTCGTCCATCACCCCGCCTCGGTGGGCAGAGGATTCGGGCCGACGGCAAAACGACTGGCAAGGATTTCTGGGTAAGGGCTGTCGAGGAACTCAGCGATCACGCGCTGCGTTGCACCCCAGATCTGGTGCGGCCCGTGCTGATAGAACTGGACCCGGCGCGACTGGCCCCGAAGGAGCCAGTCGTCCTCGAGTAGTATCGATGGGTCGCGAAGTCGATCGAGCGGAACGTCGATAACTTGCGCCACCTCGCTGGTTTGCGGTCGAAACCTGGGCTGGTACTCCAGCGCCCCGACGAACGGCGCGATTAGGAAGTTGCTGACGTACACGTAAACGTCGTCGAGCCGACCCAGCACGTAGACGTGGGCGGGCTCAACGCCAAGCTCCTCTTCGGTCTCGCGAAGCGCGGTCGCCTCCAACGATGCATCTCCTGGATCAACGGCCCCACCGGGCAAGGAGATTTGCCCCTGGTGGTTTGCCACCGTCTCAGAGCGCTTCGTGAACACCACGTGCGGCACGCCAGCAACTGGGTAGGCCAGCACCAGCACGGCCGCGAGACGCGGAGGCGAGGCATGCGTGGGCTCCTCACCGAACACTCTAGGACTCGCCTCCCGAAACGCGAGCCTGCTCGACCGCCCGGAGAATCTCCGTACGGTAATTGCGCTCAACCTCAGCAACGTGCTCGACGAGGCGCTCGACCGACCAGTCATCCTCGTTCTGCCCAGCCTGGGTGAACTCGTCCTCAGACAGGCCGAGCACCAGAGCTTCCAACTCGCCCTGTATCGCCTGGGCCCGCATGAGCAGCAGCTGCGGCTCCGTCATCGTATGCTGACGATCTCGAAGCATCTTCTGTAATTGCTGCATATGGTCCATCTGATGGGCCGTGAACATACGGAGCAGGAAATTCACAGTCCTGTCCGTTCCGGCCCACCGGGCCGGGAGCTTGCAAGCCGGCTCGGGGAGCGACGATAGCGACCGCAAGGTGGTGTCGCGTTCGCTTCGCAGCCTGGCAATCGCGGACTCCGCACGGGTCACCATAACCTTCATCCTCCGCGTGTTCGTCTGGCGATTGTAGACGACCCTGCGGGCGACGAAGGTGGAGGCAGCGAGCCGGGTTGGGCGAAATGCATAGAAATGGCCGCTCCGTGAGCGGCCCTGATGGTGCCGAGGGCCGGGATCGAACCGGCGACACCGCGATTTTCAGTCGCGTGCTCTACCGACTGAGCTACCTCGGCTTCTGAAGGGACTTGCGGCCGCAACGTCCAGCATGCGGTGGGCGAAACAGGGCTCGAACCTGTGACCTTCCGGGTGTAAACCGGACGCTCTCCCAGCTGAGCTATTCGCCCGCGGATTACGCCCACTCAGCTCTGGTGCCCCGGGCGGGACTCGAACCCGCACGGACTTTCGTCCACAGCCCCTCAAACTGCCGTGTATACCATTCCACCACCGGGGCAGGCACAACGTAATAGCGCCATTTATTATAGGGAGCCGCTTCGCGGGCAGGCAAACCGCCGAAGGTCGGTCTTGGTCATGAGGCAACACGCGCCTATATTCGGCAGGCGCCTGAAAGGAACACCTCTCCGGGCTCCAGCATTACGGTGCTCCGCTCCCGCGCCGTAGGCGGCGACGAGTCTTACCTGGAAGAGTCCCGGGCACCCCGGGGGGAATCGTAACGGGTGTGATGCGGGAATCGTTACGGCTGGCCCGGGCTGCGGGGAATCAACACTGCCGAATTGTCACGGCTGGCCCGGCTTGCGGGGAATCATCACGGACGAATTGTCACGGCTGGCTGGGCTGGGGGTCGGCGCGGGGGTCGGCTCGGTGAGACCGGCTTATGTAGGCGGCGACCATTACGAGGACGGCGAGGATTAGGAGGACTCTGCCTACGCCGATGAAGTCGGAGAGGCCGCCAACGGACAAGAGAGGGATGATCGAAGCCAGGTTGGCGACCATGAGCTGAATCGCGAAGACGCGGCCGCGGGCACGCACCGGGGCGCGCTCCTGCAGGAGCGTCTGCGAGGCGACGAGGATGCCCGCGAACCCAAGCCCGGCGAAGAGCGTCGCCAACATCACGCTGCCTACGAGAGCAACGTCCCCCCAGCTCAGACAACGGCTGGTGCACCAGGGCAAACGCGCCTCGCTGATCACGACCACGCCAATCCCCTCAGGGCGCAACATCCCGAGGACTGCGGGCAAGCCAGCCGCGATGCCCAGGGACAGAGACACAATTACGAGCCCTGTGGTCACCACGCGGTTGCGGTCAACCAGGAATCCAGAGGTGGCGCGACTGAGCGCCGTCGCGGCCGCCAGCATGCCAACCCCAGCGGGTGCCATGATGAATACGGCATCCTCCGGCGCGATGCCCAGGACGTCCACCGCGAACCGAGGCGCCAACATCGCGACGATCAGCGTGAGTGCGCCACCAAGGGTCAGATAACCCATCGCCGAGAGCATGGCTCGATCGGCCAGCAACATGTCGCGGACCTCGCGGAGCTGAGAAAACAGCTCTGCCACCGGGTTGACATCCTTCGCCTCATCGCGACCCACAACGTCAGACGGTAATCGCCACACCAACAAACCCGACACACCGTAAAGCGCCGCCATCAACATGAAGAACACCGTCGTCCCTGACAACTCGACGATCACCGGACCCATAGTTACGATTCCGACGAGCTGGGTCGTCCCGAACATCTTGACGATCAGTGGGCCTACCAGCACGAGGCCCAGAAGCTGAGAGGCGGTAAAGGTGAGTGTGAAGAAGGAATTGGCCTGCATCAGACGCGTCCTACCGACGATCGCCGGGATCATGGCTGTCTCGGCAGGGGCGAAGAATTGCGTGATGGCTGAAAAAACGAAGCTCATCGTCAGCAGCAGCACCACTGTGGAGTGGAACGGGATGAACGCCGCGACGACAACGCAGCGAAGGAGGTTGGTGACGACCAGCACCGTTCGTTTGTTCCAGCGGTCGACGTACACGCCGGCTGGAACACCGAAAAGGACTGACGGCAGGATCACCGACAGAATGGTGATGCCGAGCTGAGTCGTGGAGTGGCTCATCTCCTCGACGATCACCAAGAGGCCATACCAGATTGCGTTCTGCGCTGTCTGGGTGATCGCCTGGGCTATCCAGATGCGAAGGAATGGACCGTTCTGCCAGACCGGAGATTCATTGGAGCGGATCGCCATCAGCCGCCGTCTTTTTGGGGCCCACTTTGCCCGTCGGCAGGGTCGCCGTGACGTGCAGAGCGGAGGGGGCCCTCACCTAGCCTCTCCCATTGCGATGGGAGAGGGACAGGATGCGACTCAGCCGGCCTCTCCTGCGGCGGGAGAGGGACAGGATGCGACTCAGCCGGCCTCTCCCGCGGCGGAGGAGGGGTGTGCACCTCGCCGGTGTCAGCGGCGGGGGGCGTCTCATCAAAGGGATCGGGACGGGCTGGTCGGGAGGTGAACCGTACGAGGCGCCTCTCGACCTCGGTGCGCGGCAGCATGACTCGATGGGAACACTTCTCGCAGCGAAGCCCAATGTCCGCTCCGAGACGGACGATGGTCCATTCGAAGCTGCCGCAAGGATGGGGCTTGCGGAGGCGCACCACGTCGCCGATGTACAGATCGATGGGCATGGGACTACGCCTTCCCGCTACGAAACCGCGGCACCAGCGGCACGCATGGCGTTGCGAAGCGCTTCGGCCTCACGCCCTGCCGCCTCGGCCCAGTCTGCCCCAGAAGATGCGTAGAGTACCTGCCGACTCACGTTGATCACCGCGAGGGCGCCATCCGAGGAGGCGCCCGCTTCAAACGACTCGGCCGCGTCGCCACCCTGCGTCCCAACACCCGGAATCAGGATTGGCATATCGGGGGCGAGAGAGCGTACGCGGGCAAGCTGCGCCGGATACGTGGCGCCGACAACCAGACCCACGTTTCCGCGGGTGTCCCAGGTGACGGCCCGACGGGCGACGACCTCAAACAGGGGGGCACGCTCGCCGTCAGCCTCGCAGAGCAAATCCTGAGTCCTCACCCTGATAGGGATTGATGGTGACGGCATCAAAGCCCAACTCGTCGAAGAGGGCCGCGGCGTAGCGCTCGGCCGTGGCGCCAATGTCGCCTCGCTTGCCGTCGCCGATGGTGAGCAAGCCAGACGGGACGTCTCGAAGGGCCGCTTTGAGAAGGGGGAATCCGTCTTCCCCCATCGCCTCAAAAAAAGCCAGGTTGGGCTTGTAAGCGCATGCGAAGTCTGCCGTCGCGTCGATAATGCCTCGGATAAAGCGCTCCACTCCCGAACGGTCGGCGCTTAGACCGGCTGGGAGTCGCCGAGGGTCCACGTCCAGACCGACGCAGAGGGCGCTCCCGGTTTGGCGCTGGACGCTTCGCAAACGGGCCGTGAATGTGTGGTCGATGTCTATCCCCGTCGTGCGTCACTTTCGCGCATTGTAGTCTACTGCTCCAGGGATGAGGCTCGGGCGACAACTATCAGGCGGGGACTTCCTTCCACAAACGGGCTGCCGTCGTAGTCCCCTGACAGCTCCTCAACAGTGAAGCCTGCCTGGCCGACCAGCAACTCGATCTCAAAGCGGCTGAAGAAGCGAAGGACTGTCTCGTCGGTCAGTCGCTGCAGCCGCCCGTCCGGCCCGGTGACGTCGAAGAATGACAAAAGCGATAGCTCCTGAGTCGCCCAATGAAGCTGCTGCACCATCCACTTGGTGACGTGGGCGCCGATCTCCTCATTGGGTCCGGACTTTTGCAGGACGGAGATCCCTTGCGGCTGATCGACAATCGATCCAACGTTCAGCAGGTCCAGCACCAGCCGTCCTTCGGGTAGAAGGCGCGCTCCGATCCGGCGCAAGAGCTTAAGCTGGTCTTCGGTAGAGCGGAGGTAGCCGAGCGCGTTCAGCGCCGCGATGACCAGGCCAAACTCGCCCAGCGGCAGATCATCCGTGGAAACATCGGCCTCGACAAGCTGGAGGCCCGGTCGTAAACCCAAACGGGCTGTGGCGCGCGCCAGCATCTCCGGGGAGCGGTCGACGCCGACGACAGCGATGCCATTGTCGACGAGGGGCGCCAGGATGCGGCCGGAACCGGAGCAGATCTCGAGCACGGGGCCGGGCGCGTTGGCCGCCAGGTGGCAATAGCAGGACAGGTCGTCGTCGAAGGCATCGTGCTCCCAATCGTAGAGCTGCGCAAGGAGTGACTCCCTCGACCAGCCGTCTATTTGCACCATTTCGTTCCCGAGCGTTTTTGTCTCATCGTTTTAACCTGGTTGGGGTACATGGATTTTCACCCCAACCCTCCCCGTCGAGGGAAGGGAGAGAGTGAGATCGCAGAGGTTCAGGTTCCGACGTCGTTGTCATTGTTGCTGGGTGCCTTACGGAAAAGGAATTCGAGGAGCAGGAAGCCAGCAATGATGAGCCCGAGAAGCGGGATCGTAAGCATGCGGAGCGACAGCAGCCAGAGTGCGAATTCGAGGGCAACGGCGAATCGCATGCCGCTGCCGAGCAGGTGGATGGCGCGGGGGCGGGATGAGTGCCATCCTCTGCGCGCGTGGAAGAGCTCCAACACCAGGGCCACCGTGCCCGTTATCGCTACGAAGCCGGCGGAGTAGAGAACGGTCTGTGCACCGGAGCTGACCGGGGTGAAGGCGACGACATAGGCGACGATGGCCCAGCCCATCACGGTGAGCATAGCGACGCAGGTCTGTGCCAGACGGTCTGCCATCTCCGTCCCCGCTCAGGTCCGCAGTATAAGGGCAGTTGCCCGTTTGCCCTGTCGTTTTGCGGCCCCCTATACTCCGGGGGCCGCGCGGCGGGGACAAGCCCCCGCCCTACCGGAACGACGGTTTTGCGGTACATCAGCACGCCAGCGGACCGAAGGTACGTCAGCACGGGGTTGCACCGACGGCTCCGGGTTGGACCTATACTCCCGAAACGAAATGCGACGGGGCTTGTTCATTGAATAACCAGCGCAACAGCCTTTTCATCTTTTTCACGATCATCCTGGCGGTGGCGTCGATCATTATCGACTGGCCACAAAAACCGTCGAACTATCTCCCGGATATCATCCCCTGGCCTGAGAGTCAGGGCCTGCACATCGACATCTTCAACTTCCACCGGCAAGGATTTCGCCTTGGCCTCGACCTCCAAGGTGGAACGCACTTGCTGCTGCGCGCGGACACGTCAAAAGTCGCGCCTGGGGACGATCCGAGCTCAGCGATCGACGGGGTTCTGCGCGTCATCGAAAAGCGGCTGAACGCCTATGGCGTCGCCGAGACGATCGTCCAGAAATCCGGCACGGACCGCATCATCGTGGAGCTTCCCGGAGTCAAGAACATCGAGGAAGCCAAGAGCTTAGTCGGCAAGACGGCGCAGCTCGATTTCCGCGAGCAGAAAACCATCGAGGGCAAGCAGCAATATGTGACGGCGAGCGCGACCGGCACGGACGGGATAGAGAAGCCCCTCACCGGTCAGTTCTTCAAAAAAGCTGAGATGGGCTTCGAGCAATCAGGCAAGCCGGAGATCCTCTTCGAGTTCAACCCGGAGGGCGCCAAGCTCTTCGGCGACATCACGACGCGGTTGAAGGGCAAGAGCCTGGGAATCTTCCTGGACGACGAAGCACTTACAACGCCGACGGTCACCGAACCGATCACCGGAGGAAAGGGCCGCATCACCGGCAGCTTCACGCTCGACGAGGCGAGGAAACTGGTGATCGAGCTGAACGCGGGCGCGCTGCCACTGCCGGTGTCGATCGAGGAGGAGCGGACGGTTGATGCGACGCTGGGCGCCGACTCGGTTCGCAAGAGCGTCATCGCCGGTGAGATTGCACTGGTCATCATCGTGCTATTCATGGTGCTTTACTACCGCATGTTGGGCCTCATCGCCTCAACGGCACTGATCCTCTACACGCTGACCGTTCTGGCGGTCTTCAAGCTGATCCCGGTGACGCTGACACTCGCAGGCATCGCCGGTTTCATCCTGTCGATTGGGATGGCGGTTGACGCCAACATCCTGATCTTCGAGCGGATGAAGGAGGAACTGCGGACCGGCAGGACCGTAGCCTCCGCGATCGAGTCTGGGTGGGGTCGCGCCTGGCCGTCTATCCGCGACTCGAACATCTCGACGCTCATAACGTGTGGAATCCTGGTGTGGTTCGGCTCAAACTTCGGTTCAAGCATCGTGGCTGGCTTCGCGTTCACGCTCATCATCGGCGTGTTGATTAGCATGTTCAGCGCAGTTGTTGTGACTCGCAGCTTCCTTCGCATCATCATCGGACGCAAAGCGACGATTGACCCCACGATGCTCGGGATGCCCGCCGCTCGGCCGGGCCTCGAGCCAGCCAGGGCAGGATTCTCATCATGATTTACGACCTAGTGGGCAAGCGAGCCTGGTTCTTCGTCGTCTCGGCGATCATCCTGATCCCCGGTTTGATCTCCCTGGCCCTGCCTGGAGGTCTCCATCCGGGGATCGACTTCGTCAGCGGATCGATCATGACGCTGCAATTCGAACAGCCGGTCGAGCAGAGCGCCTTACGGCAGGCTTTTGCCGACCTGGGCCATTCCGAGGCGATAGTCCAACGGGCCGGGGACGGCACGTACATCGTGCGTACCACAACGCTCCAGGCTGAATCGCGCGACGCGGTGGGAAACGTACTGAGTGGCTCCGAGAGGCAGCGCGTTCAAGACCAGCTTGGCGGCCGGTTCGGACCATTGACGGTCCCAACGTTCGATCAGGTATCGCCGATCGTGGCAGCGGAGATCGTGCGCAACTCCGTCATCGCCGTGCTGGTAGCCTGCCTGGGGATCCTGCTGTACCTGTGGTGGGCATTCCGCCACGTGGCCGAGTCCTGGCGCTATGGGGTGTGCGCAGTCGTCGCACTCATCCACGACGCTCTCGCGGTGCTCGGGATCTTTTCGATCCTGGGGCGCCTGTTCGCGATCGAGCTGGATGCATTGTTCATCACGGCCGTGCTGACCGTCATCGGATTCTCGGTTCACGACACCATCGTCGTCTTCGACCGCATTCGAGAGAACAGCATCCGTCACGCAGGTGAGTCGTTCGAAGACATCGTGAACCACAGCCTGATGCAGACACTGGGCCGGTCCCTGACGACGTCGCTAACCGTGCTGCTCACGCTGTTCACGCTCTGGCTCTTCGGCGGCGTTACGATCCGCAATTTCGTGTTGGCACTGCTCATTGGGATCACGAGCGGGACGTACTCGAGCATCTTCAACGCGAGCATGCTGCTGGTGGTCTGGGAGACCAAGAAGTTCGGGACGCTGTTCGGGAAGGCGACTGGCCGCGTCCCGGCCGCAAGCGGGGCATAAGGGCAATATCGTCACCTGGGACGGATAGGTAGGACCCGTGTCGGGGCCACCGAGGTGAGGG
>JAERMM010000193.1 GCA_016844585.1 Chloroflexota bacterium
AAAGCTGTTTGGCGACGGGATTCGCCTTCGTGGTACGTCAATTGGCGACCTCCCTCCATTCAATGGTGTAGGCGTTAAGAGTGTAGGCGCCGAAGGGTGTGGTGGCGAAGCCGTCTGGGACGGCACGATCGAGACTGCCGCTGGCGGGCCACTCGATGTGGAGGTGAGCCGCGTGTCGCTCGTCGAGGACCACGGCGTCGCGACCGACGTCTACATCATCCACGACGTCTCGCCCCACGCCGAGCTCAGCCGTCTGCGCGAGGAGCTGCTGCACAACATTGCTCACGAGCTGCGTCGGCCGCTAACAGTCGTCGAGGGATCCCTGGAGCTGCTGCATGGCTCCTATGCGGACCTGCCTGTGGCCGAGTTTGATGAGCTGATGAGCAGCGCGCGGCGAAATCTGCGACGGCTGGACGCTACTCTGGACGAGCTGCTCAACGCAGGCACGATTCAGGCCGGCCGCTTCGTCGTTCGTCTGAAGCGGATCGACCTCAAAGCCGTCATTGACGAGACGCTCGAGTTGCTCGAACCGGCGCTTCGGCAGCGAGGCCAACGCATCGACGTCAGTGTCAGCGAGCGGTGCCACTACGTGCGCGCCGATAGGACTCGGGCGTGGCAGGTCTTGTCAAACCTGCTTGCCAACGCCTCCAAATACGGACCCGAGGGCGAGACGATCCATCTGACAGCGGAGCGGCTGGAGAGCCATGTCCGCATCAGCGTGGTGGACCGCGGGCCCGGTATCCCCGAAGCGCAGCAGGACGGCCTGTTCGAGCGCTTCTATCGGGCTCGCGCGGCCGGTGAGGCGCCTGGTGTGGGCCTCGGGCTCGCTATCGCCAAAGGCATAGTCGATGCGCACGGAGGACAAATCGGGCTCGAAAGCGAGGTTGGCATGGGGACGACCGTCTGGTTCACGCTCGAAGCGGAGGAGCAGGCCGACGACTAAGATTCTGCTTGTGGACGACGACCGCGACCTCGTCGAGGTCATGGCCTACGGCCTGCGCCGAGCCGGATTCGAAGCGGTCGCGGTGGCAGCATTTGACCCGCCAGCCGTGATGAATGCCATGATGACCGAGCGGCCGGCGCTGGCCGTCATTGACGTGAACATTGGCGAGTGGGACGGCTTCCACCTGGTCGAAGAAGTCCGCCGCACCAGCAGCCTCCCGATCATCATGCTGACGGCCCGCAGCGCCGAGGGCGATCGCATCTTCGGGCTCAACATCGGTGCGGACGATTATCTGACTAAGCCATTTAGCTACGGAGAGCTGGTTGCCCGCATCAGGGCCGTCCTCAGACGCAAGTCCGTCGAGATCCACGCGTCCGACCGGGCGGACGACCTTCTGAGCATAGGGCCGGTCGCGATGGATCGCGTCAAGCGCAGGGTGACGGTCGATGGCCGTCCCATCAACCTCAGCGTCAACGAGTTTCGTCTCCTCCGCTACTTGATGCGCAACGCGGGGGCGCCGGTAGCCGTATCTGAGATCGTGCAGCAGCTATGGGGCGCCGATGAGCCCAACGGAGCGGACCAGGTGCGGATGGCGATTCATCGATTGCGGCGCAAGCTGGAGGTTGGCGGCGGTCCGCAGCTGCTCCACACGGTGGCCGGCATGGGATACACCTTCTCTCCCGAATGACCGAGGGATTCGCGATGACCAGACGCCCTGGCATCTAGAAACCGGTCCATCAGACTCACACGGGCCCCGCGCGCGCCAGCGTGGCGGGTCGCGGAACGGATGCGCGTCGGTCCAGCCCGTTCCGCCAAATTGTAACCATCTTGTAACAGAGAACGGTCAAATTGAACGTGTTTTCAATACCTCTGTAACGAAATGTTATCGGCCGTTGCCCTAAAGTCCGTCATATGTAACCACCGAGAAGTCGCGACCTCCCATCGGTGTGGCGTGAAAAGAAGGATGGATCGAAATGTTGAGTCCCAATCACCTCCGATCCGCACTCACTGGTGCCTTCAGCGCGCTGGTTCTCCTGCTGACGAGCGTGCGGATTGACGGCAGTCCGGCGGCCTTGTTCAGCGGAATCCCGATAGCGGCAGCACAGGGTTCCTGCAATTCCCTCACCGACTTCGAACGCAGGGATTTCAGCAACCCGACGAGCATCACGAACACGTTCTTCGCACTGGCTCCAGGAAGGCAATACACGTACGACGGGGTGGCAGGTGGCCTCCCCCGTCGAGTGATTTTTACGGTGACCGACGTGACCAAGGTGATCGACGGCGTGCGCACCAGAGTCGTATGGTACGTGGACTTGGAAAAGGGTGTGAAGAAAGAGGAAGAGCTGGCTTTCTTCGCGCAGGACGCTCCTGGGAATGTCTGGGCGATGGGTGAGTACCCAGAGGAGTTCGAAAACGGAAGATTCGTTGGTGCCCCGCGTACCTGGATATCGCGGCATTCTGGGGCCAGGGCCGGCGTCCACCGATGGCCCCCTACCACCAGGGCAAGGCTCTGGCGGTCGACTTCTGGGACTGCGCCGTGCCAATCGGAACCGGCCAGTCGATGTGCGTGCCAGCGGGCTGCTTCAACGGTGTCCTGAGGACCAACGAATGGGGTCCGCTCGATCCGGCTGGCGGCATTCAGGCGAAGCTCTACGCGCCCGGCACGGGCCTCATCAAGATCTTCGAGCTGGGCAATGCCGCAGGCGAATTCCTCGAGCTGACACGGATCAGAAGTCTCGGTCGTGACCAGCGCGAGGAGGCCAACGATCAGGCGCTCAGGCTGGACGGGCGAGGTTACCGTTTTGGAGGCCCAGCGTACGCTGCCACGGCGCACGCTGTATGCCAACAGTTCTGCTGAGGAGCGGAGCGCCACATCAAAGTACCGTTAGCAAGCCGAGCGCCAGGCCTTGCCATCGTCGAGTTACGACGACAGAAGATCTCCCCACTTGGCGCGCACCTGGGCGCGAAGCTCGGGGCTGGCGATGTTGGTGCGCGGGAAGTCCTTGATCCACTCGTACGGCTTGCAGGCGTTGATGATGACCTGTGAGGCGGTGTAGTCGCCCTTCGCCTTCTTGTCCGGGTGGATGCGAGGGTCGAGAGCGCTCGCCTCGGTGCCGGGTACGACGGTGATGGTGGTGGCCGGGTCGCAGCGCGTGCCGATCGCCCAGAGCACGTCCTCGGGGTCGCGTACATTGATGTCTTCATCCACAACGACGATGAAACGTCCCATGTACTGGCCCACCAGGGCGAGGCCTGCCTTCAAGGCGTGGCCGGGGTAGCGCTGTTGGATCTGGACGACCGTGAAGCCGGGCGTCATCGCCTTCAGCCGCGCGAAAGCTCCACCGCGGCCCTGCGGAATCCCGAAGTGGCCGGTCCCGTGGCGATGTCTCTCGGGCGGGCAGCCGAAGATGATTGGATCATTGCGATGGTAGAGCGCCTTCACGCGAATGATGGGCTCCGGTCGCGTGCCGGACGCGTAGTAGCCAGTCCACTCGCCGAAGGGGCCCTCGGGTCGCGACTCGACGTCGGGTGGGGGGCACTCGCCGGCGATGACGATCTCCGCGTTGGCGGGGATGGGAAGGCCAGTGATCTCTTCCATAATTACCGGGTAGGGGGCTCCACTGAAGTGACCCAGAAGGCTGTAGTCCTTGTAGCGATTGACCCTGCCGAGCGCGTTTGACGCTGCGAGAAAGAGCAGGGGGTCGTGGCCAATACTGACGGCGACGGGGCAGCTCAGCCCACGCTCCCAGTACTTCTGGCGAATCGTAGCGCCCTTCTTGTTTGGTGTGATGTAGAGGCCCACGGTCTTACGGTCGTGCACCTGCACGCGGTAGGTTCCCATGTTGATGTTCCCAGTATCCGGGTCGCGCAGAATCACCGCGCAGCCGGTTCCCAGATAGCGGGCATCGCCATCGTTCTCGTGCCAGCGGGGCGTGGGAAACTTGAGCAAGTCGATTTCATCGCCGAAGAAGACGTTCTCCAGGATCGGTCCCTCGGTGACTTCAGTCGGAGGCACTGGCTGATAGGAGTTGGTCTTCGCGACCAGGCCTGCCATGCTTGCGTCGATGTCCAGGTCGATCGGCAGGTCGATCGATAGCAGCGCCCGGGAGCGCGCGTCCTGAATGTTGGTGGCGACGCGGTAACCGGGCGGGTAGCCCTTGATGTTGTCGAAGAGCAGGGCGGGCCCGAGGTGCTCGTAGTTCAGCTCGGCGATGGTCCCGATCTCGAGGTCCCAATCGGCGCCATCGATGGTGCGAAGCTCGCCGATGTCGCGGCACGCGTTCAGGAACTGACGCAAGTCGGAATAAGGCATTCTCTACGCTCCTACTGCTTTCACGTGTGCTGGTCCGCCGGCCAATCACGAGTCGGGGATCGTCAGTGCACATCGCCCGGCGAGGATGACCTCAGCCTTGTGCCCGCTAGCTGTACATGGCGGTTGCGTTGACATTGATCAGACCGGTGCCCGGCTTCCATTCCTTCAGCGGTCGGCCCTCTGCAAGCGCCTTCAGCTCGCGCTCCCAGACCTTGCGCAACGTGAGCACGCCGGTGTCACTGCGGCCCGGGTGTTCGTTCGGACGATCGGCGATCGGGCCCTGGCCACACTGGGCCACGTAGTCCTCGATCCAGAACAGCTTGTAGGTGCTCAGGCTCTGGTCCACGTCGCGCATCTGGATCTTGCCATGCAGCATGTCCTGTGACACCTCGTGCAGGTCGGCATCCTGGCTGACTTCGGCGTGGTCGCGCCGCGCCCGGTAGGCGTCGGCTTGCTCGCCGTAGAGCGCGAACCAGTCCACGACGAAGCTCACGCAGCTTTCGTCGTCGACCGGCAGCCGCCAGAACAGACGATGGGCTCCAAGGTTGACGGCGTCCTCCATGGAGCCTTCGACGCGCCGACTGGAGAATGTTTGATTGGTGATGGGCATATGGAAGTGGGTCTGAAAGATGGGCACGCCGTTGCGAATGCTGCCCGTGCGCAGGCCGTAGTCTGTTTCCTCACACAGTACCGCGGACGGCCCGCCCACCCACGGCTTCTGCCCCGCCGCCACGGCCACGCGGCCCATTGATTCTCGATGCGTCCACGGCACATGTGCGCCGTCGGTGGCATTGTCCAGCCGATTGAAGAAGTTGCACGGCCAGTACTCTGGCGGGCCGGCCGCCAGCACTCCGGGCTCCTCGAAGTCCGGGAATCGGCGGATGGGCGGCGGCTCGCCCTCCCCGAAGTAGGCGAAGATCAGCCCGAGGTACTCCTGTGTGGGATAGCCCTTGATCTTGATGCGCTGGCAGAACGGCTCTGGCTCCGCCGGCTGTTCTATGCATTGGCCATCCGGTCCGTATTTCCAGCCGTGATAGAAGCAGCGGAGATCATCGCCCTCCACCCAGCCGGTAGAGAGCTGCGTGCCCCGATGCGCACAACGGAAGGCCACCACGTGAGCCTGGCCGCTGTCGCCTCGGTACAGCGTAAATTCCTCGCCCATGATCCGGATGGGCTTCGCCCGCCCGGAGGGCAGGTCACTGGCGCGATGGACCGGCTGCCAGAACCCGCGGAGAAAACGGCCAGCGAGGGTGCCTGGGCCGGTTTTGACCGCGGCGTCGTTGAAGCTCGCCCCAGGATTTCTGGCCGCAATCTCGTTTGACGAGATCATGTCGTATCTCCTTCTGCCTACGTGTCCAGCGTCGCCGAGGCGAAGACATCCTCGTAGGAAAGCGGCTTGCGGATGAGTCCCTGCTCGAGGTTGTAGTGGATGAACTCATCGATCGTAGCCCGATTGGCCGCGACACCGTACCCAAACGGATCGCCGTAACGCGCCTTCTGGGCCATGACGAACTCATGAAAGAAGAGCACCGGGCCGGGTGTTCCATCGGAGTAGAGCTCTTTGTAGGCGAGGGATTTCGCCTCCTCGAAGGCGTCGAAGAGCTTTCGGGCCAGATCGGGGTGCTCCCGGTCGGTCTTCCGGCTCATCACGATGACCCGGGAAGGCGTGACAATGCCGGTTTCAGCGTGCAGGCGCTCGCCCTGCGCGATGTAGTCTGGAAACAGGTGTTTGACCCGCCGGTCGGTCTCCCAGGCATCGCGGTCGCGCGGCGGGATGATCGCGGCGATAGCCGCGTCCACGTCCCCGTCAAGCAAGCTGTCCAGCGGGTGCTTCCGCTTGCTATCGCCCGGGTCTCGCTGCACACGCTCGTCGTATACCGGGAAGGCTTCGTTCATCTGGCTCGCCCAGCGGATCGAGTATGGATCGACGCTGAACTGGTGTTGGAGATGGCCTCGAACCCAGATTGTGCCGGCGGTGCGAAAGGTGCGTGTGGCGATGGTCTTGCCGGCCAGATCCGCCGGGGATTCGATGCCACGGTCCGTTCGCACCCAGATGTTCTGGTAGTGGGAGCCCCGGATGGTGAAAACCGGGATGGCGGTAATCTGCCAGCCGGCCTCCAGGGCCGGAAGCAGATAGCCAATATTCAGGTCGGCGAGGCCGAAGTTGCCCTCCCTCAGATCCGGCACGTCATCGTAGATCACCGGCGTGACATCCGCTTTTTCGAGACGCACCCCCGGGATGGACACGCGGCCGTCGAAGAGCGCCGCTGTCATCGGATACCGCATGCGCGGTGTTGTCAGCACCAGCTCGGACTGCGTCTGTGCCACGGGCTCCCTCCTTCTCACACTCCATCGCCAGTTTCATCCCAAGTGGATGCTTGCCCACCATGGGCGAAGCGTCCACTTGGGATGGCTTCGGTTGCTCAGATCAAATGGGCTATCGACCACCGGGGGACTCTCGGCAGGCGCCCTACTTCCATTCCCAGAATCGGGTCTTGGTGTTGCCGTCTGCATCTACCTCGTGTTCGCCGATCACAAGGCAGTCCTTCAACCGCGACAGTTTGCCGTCGGATCCGGCCTGGTAGGCCACCGAGAAGCGAATGGACATGGCCATGCCATTCCCCGCCATCTTGCCCACCCCGTGGCCGTTCCAGATCGCCCCCTCGCCTTCCGCTTCGAGAATGCCCTGGCCCTCGCCATACAGCTGGCCCGGCACCCGCTCGAACACCGTGTAGGTGCCGATATCCGTGGCCTGCACGCCGTAGATTTGCCCGCTTTGCTGGATGGTTGCCTCCATCTTGACGTACCGGTAGTCCTCGCCAGGTAACACGCGCGTGCCGATCACGCGCCCAGTCAACTCACCGATCTGCTCGCCAAGCATCACGTTCCTCCTCGAATTGCTGCTCCGCCGCTATCGCGGGCGTCTCCAGTATAGGTGGTCCACATCAGAGTACCGTTAGCCTTCTGAACCGCTGATTCAAATGAGCTCGTACAGCTCCTGCGTGCGGGTTCCGAGGCGCTCGGCGCCGTGCTCGCGAACCACGACCGTGTCGCCCCATCGGCCGTAGTCAGATTTTCCGTCGACAAACACACTCGGTTTGACGGCGAATGAGACGCCGACTTTCAACTCGACGGCCAGCGTCTCCTCGGTTTCATGGCCAGTAATCTGTGGTCCTTCATCGCCGGTTCCACGCCCGTGCATGTGGAGGCGTGCCATGCCGCGTCCTCCCATCCCTTTCACGTCGCCTGCATGAGTCAGCTCCCTGAAGGTGACCCCGGGCTTCATGACTTCCAGCGCCTGGTTGAACGACTCGATGGCCAGGTTCATACCGTCCCTCAGATCCTGTGGAGCCGGGCCGATCGAGTAGGTCTGGTCCAGTTGAGCGATGTACCCGCCCCAGCGGCCCTCGACTTCGTTCACCAGCACGTCGCCAGTCTGGAAGCGGCGGAACGACGGCTGCTCAATCCGGTGATACGGATGATTGAGCGGACCGCTGATCCAGCCGAACATCGGGGGGAAACTTCCACCAGCGGCTGCGTTTGCGCGCAGCATCTCGGCGAAAACCTCGCGCTCGGGAACCCCGGCGCGGGCGTATTGTCGTGTTGCTTGAATTGTCCTTTCCGCAACCTCTGCGCCGCGACGCAGAAAATCGATCTCCTCCTCGCTCTTTACGTAACGCGCCTCTCCGAGAATCGGGGTGGCTGAAACGATCTTTGCGTTCGGAAACGCCGCCTTGACCATCTCCACCGATGCCCAGTTGACTTCGCCCTCGGCAGCTCGGGTGTGTGCGAAGTCAGATGAGGTAAGGCCCGCGATCGCAATCGTGCCGTCGGAGAAATTCGCCTCGTGCAGCCGGTCAGTAATCGCGCCGCCGCTTGCGCCACGCTGCGCCCGACGGATGTCGGTGAACCAGTTTGAAGAGGGCCAAACCCCGGGACGCGTGTGCCAGGCGGTGACATCGCCCTCGACGGGAAAGTAGACGACGGCCTCTTCGCAATTCTCGCCGAGCTGCGTCAGGTAGCGAGCGTCCGCGTCGCCGCGGTCATGTCCGCTCGTGCAATGCAAGCAGGCGATCACGTCGATCCCATCGCGCGACATCAGCTTGCGGACATTGGCCCACCTGCGGTCGCGTTCGTCGATCGAAAAGACAGCGTTACTCCAGTCGGGCGTCCAAACCTCGACCATTGGAGGTCCTCCGATTAGCTTGTTTCCACATTGGCCGCAGGGATGGAGATGGATGCAGGCCGTCAGCTATTGGGCGGCACCGGCTCGGAGCATGGCAATGACCTGGTCCGTGGTTCGGACCCGACCGATCAGCGGGAAGATTCGGTTCATCATCACTTCGCGGCAGTCGGGACGGTCCGAATTGCACGCATCCGAGACAACG
>JAERMM010000194.1 GCA_016844585.1 Chloroflexota bacterium
TCGAAGACGGCGCTGGCGGCGTGATACCTGCCGAACTCGAGGTCCGCTCCGGTCCCTCCTTCGTGGAGTGAGACGCGGGTGTGCGAGGTCAGGCCGGTCCGCCTCAAGGAGGGAGCTGACGCCTGGTGCACGGCAAGTCGCCGTCCACCACTCATGATGGACCGACGCGCATTGATGCTGGGGTCTCTACCCCAGTCCTTATAGGCTTCCTCGAGCGCGTCGGTGAGCTGCAAGAGGTCGAGGATCCCCTCATGTTCGTCCGGTCGAATCAGCAGCGCCATCGCGGCTCCTTCGTCGGTGCAGGCGTTAGGCGCGCTCGAGCTCTTCCTCACCGGCGACGTAGACCATGGTGTTCTGCGCAACGTCGCGAATGATGTGCTTCGGATCGCGGCCGCCCTGCACGTCCCCGATGCCATTCAGCAGCATGTGGCGCACGATCGTGATGAGCTGGTCGTGCGCCCCGAGATGCTCGCGGGTGCGGTCCTCGATCGGTCCCTGCGACTCGTTGACCATGTTGTCCTGGGCCATCAGGCCCTTGATGCGCAGACCCGGGGCATTGGTTGGGATGCCGGAGATGGTGTCCACGTGCTCGTAATCGCGGAAGTAGTCATTTTCTGGGCCGGGCTGGTCGTAGTCCTCATCCAGGGGCCACTCATATTGCTGGCCATCCGGCAAGTTGGGGGCGAAGCCGGCCACGAACCGGCGCGTGTGCGTATCGTCGATCGGCACATACCATGACTGGTACTTCTTGAGATGGCCGGTGGACTGCCTCAAACCGTACGCCTCTGCCCCAGCGCGCCCGGCCTCGATGCGAAAAAAGCCGACCGGCATGAAGAAGTGCGCGTACGTCGGCGAGCTTCCGTTGACCTTCCAAGTCTGGGTCTTGTTCCACAGTCCATAGTCGGTGGTCTCCAACTCGATCTTTGGCTTTGGCAGCTTTGCCTGCTCGAGCTTCACTTTCGACCAGTTATTCATGTGCAGGTAGCAGAAATGCGCCGTGTCCAGGGCGCCTTCCAGGTTCTGCAGATAGTTGCTGTTGAGCACATAGTGATTCGCCGCGTGCGTGCCATCCTGGCGCACCAGCACCTCATAGCGCGGCAAGAGCGGGCGCTTGTCCGCCGGCCCCATGTACGCGAAAATCAGCCCGCCCAGCTCCTCGCACGGATAGGCCGGGTGCCTTACCCGGTCCTTGAAACTCGATCCCTCAGGCTCGGCCGGCTGCGCCAAGCAGTGACCCTCGACGTCGTACAGCCAGCCGTGGAAGGGGCAGCGGATGCCGCCGTCTTCGACGCGGCCGTATGCCAACGAGGTGAGGCGGTGCGAGCAGTGCAATCCCACCAGACCGGGGCGGCCCTGATCGTCACGGAAGAGCACCAGGTCCTCACCCATGACACGAACCTGGTGGGGCTTTCCACCAGGGGTGACCTCTGATGACGTTCCTACTGGCTGCCAGTATCGGCGCATCAGTTCCCCAGCGGGCGAGCCCGGGTCGGTCCGGCACAGCAGGTTGTTCTGGTCTCCTGGAAGCATCGCAGCCCTCGCTAAGGCTCGTTCCACGGTCGGCTCGATCATACATCTTCGCGAGTCGACTGGGACGCCGGGCCGCTCCGACACACTTTCATCGAATCGGTTGAAGGCTGATCTCGGAACAACAACCACCAGCCAGTTGAGCGTACTGTCCACCAGAAGTATGATGCGTGGCGTCGCGCCTCACATCTGAGAGTGAGCAGGGAATCATCGTGCCATCTACGCCGCGGTTAGCGTTCGTGATCTTCGTCTTGGCGCTCATGGGCTGCGGACAGGCAGTG
This sequence comes from Chloroflexota bacterium, assembly GCA_016844585.1. Lineage (GTDB taxonomy): Bacteria > Chloroflexota > UBA6077 > UBA6077 > SHYK01 > JAERMM01. Next base: position 1,809 of record JAERMM010000194.1, read on the forward strand.
CCCACCGTCCGCCCCCTGGGTGAAGATGCGCGGAGCCTCACGTCTCCCTCCGGGCCGCCAAAGCGTCTTGTCATCGGGCAGCTCAACGTGGTGAAGGCCTACGCATCATGGGACTTCGCCAACACATCCGGTGGTGGGCCCATGCTGGCCGAGGTGCACATGGCCGGGCTCGTTTCCCAGAACGCGCAGGGAGAGCGCGAGCCGCGACTCGCCGCGCGGGTTCCGAGCTTCGAGGAGGGCTCCCTCGAGATGCTCACCGATGGACGCATGCGCGCCACGTGGCGCCTGCGATCCAACCTCCTCTGGCACGACAGTATGCCTTTCACGTCCGACGACCTGGTGTTCAGCCGGGAGGTGCAGCGGCATCCCGATCTGCCCTCATCCCTCGGGGTCCAACGCACGGCAAGCGCAGCGCTCGACCGTGCCGACGGTCCGGATCCACATACCTTCGTCATGACGTGGAGGGCGCCATTCTTCCGCGCGCTGGACCTGGGGACTCGCGATTTCTGGCCGCTTCCGAAACACATCCTCAACGAAGCATTTCAAGGGGACAAGCAGGCGTTCCAGACCCATCCGTATTTCACCACGGACTATGTCCACCTGGGCCCGTTCCGTCTGGCGGATTTTGGGCTTGGCGAAGAGCAGGTCTTCCGACGCTTCGACAGCTACTTCCTGGGTCCCGCGAATCTAGACACAATCGTCATCCGGACGATCCGCGACCCAAACGCACTCCTGGCTAGCCTGCTGGCGGGCGCGATCGACATGGTAGCCGAGACGGCGCTCCCGAGCGAAGCATTCGCTCAGCTACGCGATGGCTGGATGCGAGAGGGCCATGGCTTCCTGGTGCAACGCCAGTTCACCTGGCGTTACCTCTATGTCCAGTTCGGCGCGCAATGGGCTCGCCCGCCCGAGCTGAGCCAGGATGTGAGGGCTCGCAGCGGTATCCTGCGCGCGCTCGACCGCGATGGCATCCGTGAGTTCCTCTTTCCAGAATACGATGCCGACTTGTCCAGCGCAGACACGTTCATGACGCGACGCGATCCACGCTACGACGCGGTTGGGCAACCCTTCGCCGCTTACCGCCATGATGTGCGCGCTTCGCTCGCCGACCTTGGCCAAGTCGGTTGGAACCGCGCGCTCGACGGTCGACTGCTGGGTCGTGATGGGCAGCAAGTGCAACTCGATCTGCGGGGTGGCATCAACGAATCAAAGGCGATTCCCGCGATCGCCGACTTCTTGCGGCGCATAGGTCTCGACGTGACCGAGTCGATTACGAATCCCGTGCAGTCGAGAGATGCCGAGTATCAAGCTACGTTCCCCGGACTGGAGAGCAATGCCCGCGCCTCTGGCGACCAGATCCTCCCCAATTTCGACGGGCGCCTGCAGGCCCTCACGGAGAACCGCTGGACGCTCGGCAACCGTTCCCACTACGCCAACCCGGCGCTCGACCGACTCATCGACCGCGCGTACGCGGCTCCGGATCTCCTCAATCAGGGGGTTGTGCTGCGCGAGATCGGAGAGTTGATGGCGGCCGATCTCCCCGCGCTTCCGCTCTATTTCACCATGGCCTTCGCCGCCGCCGCTCGGGACGTCCGTGCGCTCGCCGATGACTATGCGGCGACCGGCGTTCCAGGGAGCGGGGGGTCCGGCCTGATGTCCCGCAACGCCCATCTATGGGATCGTAGCTAGCGCATGTAGCGCGCCAGATGCGGGGCCGCTTGAACGCCAATCATTGTCAGCGTGCCAATCGCAACTTATACTCGCGCAACCAGCCCCCTGGAGCAGGTCACATGTCAGGTCCTCGCACCCGGTTCTCGTGCAGCTCGTGGCGCATCGCTGCCGCTGTCGTCCTGCTCGCGACCGTCGGCGTTGGTTGTGGGCCGGGCCAGCCTGGCCGACCAGCAACCGAGGACCAGACCCGTAGCGGTGCTCCACCCGTGCGGAAGACCATGACGATCGGCGTCCTGAGCACCGTGGCGGCGTATGCCCCTTGGGACCTCGGCAATCCGACCGGCGGAAGCGCAGTGCTGGCGGAGATGCACATGGCGTCGCTGGTCTCTCAGGATGTACAGGGCAACCGCGAGGCGCGTTTGGCCGCCCGCGTGCCATCTCTCGATGACGGGACCCTCAGCCTCTTGCCCGACGGTGGGATGCGCACGACCTGGGCGCTGAGACCAAACGTGCTGTGGCACGACGGCACGTCATTCACCGCGGAGGACCTGGTCTTCAGCTCGCAAGTAATGCGCAATCCCCAGATTCCGCTCGGCGGCGGCGCGCTTGGGACGATCATGCGCCAGATCGATAGCGTCCAGGCGGCGGACGCCCACACCCTCGTCATTACGTGGCGAACACCGTTCTATCGTGCGCTGGACCTCGGTACACGCGATTTCTGGCCGTTCCCGAAACACCTGTTGGGCGAAGCGTTTCAGGGCGACATCCAGGCGTTCACCGCGCTGCCCTACTTCACGACGGAGTACGTCCACCTTGGCCCATTCCGCCTCGCGGAGTTCCACGAAGGAGAGCTACAGGTGTTCCGTCGGTTTGACCAGTATTTTCTCGGGACGCCACGCCTTGACTCGATTGTCGTCCGCACCGTTCGCGATCCGAACGCACTGCTGGCGAACCTCAAGGCGCACGCGGTGGACATCGCCTCGGAGCAGACCCTGACCAGCGACCTGTTCATCGATCTGCGAGACGAGTGGCAGCAGACCGGCGAGGGAACGGTGTTGGCCCGGCAGTACACCTGGCGCTATCTGCAGGTCCAAATGGACCCGCAATACTCGCGTCCCGTCGAGTTGAGTCAGGACGTTCGCATCCGGCGCGCGCTCCTGCGGGCCATCGACCGGGACGCGCTGCGCGCGTTTCTCTACCCCGGCTTTGCTGGCAGCGGCGCTGATACGTTCATCCTGGATACCGATCCTCGCATGGCTATCGTCGGACAGCCGTTCGCCCAGTATTCGTACGACGCCCGCACGGCGCTTCAGGAGCTGGCAGAGTCGGGGTGGAACCGCGGAACGGACGGCCGCCTCCTCAACCAGGAAGGTCGGCCGGTGCAGATCGACGTGCGGGGTTCCGTCGTGGACAGCAAGGGCGTAGCTTTGGTGGCGGACTACTGGCGACGTATAGGCATTGAGGCTGCTGAGAACATCAGTCCGCCCGCGCTCGCTCGGGACCCAGAGCGCCAGTCAACCTTCACGGGTGTGGATATGACGGCTCGCGGCTCAGGTGAGTCAATGCTTCCGAATTTCGACGGCAGGCTGCTGGCCGGGCCGGAAAACCGCTGGAGCGGCCAGAACAAGCAGCACTACGCGAATCCGGCCCTCGACCGGATCATCGACGCGATCTACGGGACGGTGGATGACGCGGCCCGGGGCGAGCTCTTGCGGCAGGCGGGCGTAATCCTGGCCTCGGACCTGCCGGGGCTTCCCACACACTTCACCATGGGGTTCGTGGCTCTGTCGCGTGGAGTGCGAGCGTTGACAGACGATTTTGCCACGACCGGTTGGCCAGGAAGCGGCCCACAGGGACTGATGTCGAGGAACGCGCACCTTTGGGACCGCGACTGAAGCACAGATAGGGGGGGCCCCCGGTGTCTGAGCGT
>JAERMM010000195.1 GCA_016844585.1 Chloroflexota bacterium
TGCCATCTGGGGAAACAGCACCCAACCCAGCCGAAGGTTCACCGTCTCCATCCCGCAGCGAAGGGAAAAGCTGCGCGCGATCGACTCGTCGCACAGCTTTCCAAGACCGTAGGGATCGTGCGGGTTGAGCGGGTGGTCTTCATCGATCGGGAGATACTGGGGCAAGAGTGGTTGGTTGCCGTAGGTCCAGCCGCTGATTGCGCTGCTGCTGGCAGTAACCACCCGTTTGATGCCCAGGAACGCAGCGGCCTCGAAGACGTTGTAGGTGCTGACAACGTTGTTGCTGAACAGCACGTGGTTCGGAACCTCTTTGTAGGGAATCGGGTAGGCCGCGAGGTGGATAACCGCATCGGCGCCCTGCAGGCCCGTCACAACGTCGCCGTAGTCGGTTGTCGAGCCGCGGGCCCAGCGTGCGCCCGGCACTGACGACGCCACGCGATCGAACACGCCGCTCCGCCTCGGCAAGTGTTGAAAGACTCGATTGCGTCGGGAGTGTACCGCCGAAGAGACTTTCTTGCCGGAACGCTGGGTCACCCCGTTGTAGGGCCACCGACAGCGGAGTAGTATAGGCTGCGACCCTCTGGACCTACGGGTAGCGCCGTGATCGCCCAAAGAGGGGTGTGTGACAGCAGGACACCTGCGACACCTGAGGCAAGCTCGTTCGTGCCACCGAGAATGGGAGTGACCACCATGCATCATGCTCGACGCCCGCTGCTCATCGCGCTTCTGGGACTGACCCTGCTGGCTTGCGCCTCGCCCGGGCAGAGAGCGACCGAGCCGGTCGGCGCGGGCGCGAACCGCCCGGCGAGCGCACCGGAGCGTACCCTCATCATCGCCATCGAGCTGGAGCCACAAAACATCTCGGTGTTGGTGCCGGCTACGCCGACTGTCTCATCGAACCACGTCACAAGACCCTTTAACGCGATGCTCGAGCTGGTCGACGGTCAGGGTGTCGCTCACCCATACCTGGCCGAGGCGCTCCCACAGCTCAACACCAGCAGCTGGCGCATCCTCCCGGACGGCCGAATGGAGACGACGTACCGCCTCAGGCCAAACGTGGTCTGGCACGATGGGGCCCCACTTACCGCGGAGGACTTCGTCTTCGCATTCCAGGTGGTGACCAAGCCCGAGGCGAATTTCGCCGCCGGTTCCGCTCCGCCAATCAGCTACATCGAGAACGCCACAGCATCTGATGATCGCACGCTGACATTTCACTGGCGACAGCTCTACCCCGATGCCAGCGTTCTCACACTGGGCGGATCGCGAGGCGGGCTACCACCCTTCCCGCGCCACATTCTTGAGGCGCCGTTCCGGGAGGGACTTGGCGACGCATTCGTGCGCCACCCGTACTGGACGCGTGAGTTCGTCGGTCTGGGACCGTATCGGATGGACCGCTGGGACCTTGGTGTATCCATGGAGGCTGTGGCCTTTGACCGCCACGTCCTCGGCGTGCCAAAGATTCAGCGCATCCGCTGGGTGTTCATACCCGACGGAAACGCCGCCACCGCGAGCATCCGCAGTGGCGCCATTCAGATGGCAGCCGACTCACTCGATTTCAATCAGGCCGTCGAGCTGAAACGCGAGTGGGCTGGCAATCGAGGCGGTCAGGTAATCGCCGGGTACACGTCGACCCGGAACATCCTGTTCCAGTTCCGTCCCGAGTACGTCAGTCCCAGGGCCATCCTGGACGCACGCGTGCGAAGGGCGCTGGCCTCCGCCATAGACCGTCAGCTCTTCAACGAGTCGCTCTTTGGGGGCGAGAATCTGTTGATGGACTCGCTCTTCCTGCCAACGTTTTCATACTTCCCTGCCATCGACCGCTCGATCGTGAAATACCCGTTCGACCCGCGCGCTACCGACCGACTGATGAATGAAGCCGGCTACGTGAAGGCGGCGGATGGCCCGTTCACGGGTGCGGACGGGCGCCTCACATTTGATTTCAAGATCGGTGAGGACAACGGCGGCGTTCCCGAGCGGGCTGTGGTGGCGGGCATGTGGCGTCAGGCAGGGTTCGACATCGAAGAGGTCAACATGACGACCGCCCAGTTGCGGGACCCCGAAACGCGCTCCACGTTTCACGCGATCTCGGCGTACATTACTGGCGCCCACGAGAACAACCAGGTGTCGCAGCTGCAGACCGAGCAGATCGGCAGCGCTGAGAATCGCTGGCGCGGAAACAACCGAGGCGGCTGGATCAACCAGGAGTTCGATCGTCTGGTCCTCGCCCTCAACAACACCCTGGACGCCGATGCACGGGTGGGAGTGCGCTCGCAGATCGCTAAGCTCGTGACCGACGAGCTCCCGTTGATTACGCTCGCCTCGAACCCGAGCGCATACGCATTCGCGACGGGCATCCGCGGGCCGGGCCCCCTGGTCCTGCTAACCACCGGCATCACCTGGAACATCGCCGACTGGGAGCTCAGCTAGAACACCCCCGATGTCATCGTCGATTTTCCGCATCCCCGTTCGTCATTCACGTGGACGACCAAGGCCGTCCAAATTTGAGCCGAGGAGGCAATAGTGCAGTACCTGCTTCTCATCTACGGCGACGAGTCGGCATACGCGCAGAACCCCGAGCTGGGCCAGAAAGAGATGGCCGAATACGGCGACTACACCGTCGCGTTGAAAAAGAGCGGCCAGTTCAAGGCCGGAGACGCACTGCAGCCCACTGCCACCGCGACGACGGTGCGCGTACGCAACGGCGAGCGGCTCGTGACCGACGGCCCCTTCGCGGAGACCAAAGAGCAGCTCGGCGGCTACTATGTCGTGGACTGCGAAAATCTCGATCAGGCGCTCGACTGGGCCGCGAAGATCCCGGGCGCCAAATCGGGATCGATTGAAGTACGCCCTCTCATGGAGCTGCCCGCCGAGTACACCGCGATGGTCGCACAGGCCGCTCGCGCATAACCCGGACCACAACGCCGCGCCGAAGGGCTCGAACGCAGCGAGCTTCGAGTCCTCGGCCGCGGCGAAACCCATCACGAGTGCAGGATCGAATGTGAGCGCTGGTCTTGGCTAACCCGTCGGGCGGCTATCCTGGCATCCGTGTTGCCGCTCTGACGATCGAGCGCGCATTCCGCGATGAGCCCTCTACGGCGAGCTAGCGCGGCGCACCCCATCGCCCGTGGTCGAGCTGAACCGAGCGGTTGCCATCGCCATGGCCGACGCCCCCACTGCAGGCCTCCGGCTGCTGGAAAGTATCGAAGCCGATGGCCAACTCGACCATTATCAGCCCTTCCACGCCGCCCGCGCCGATCTCCTGCGCCGTGTCGGCCGCTTCGCCGAAGCCGCCGACGCCTTCGTCCGCGCCCAATCCCTCACGCAGAACGACGCCGAGCGGGCATTTCTCGCTCGGCGCCTTCACGAGGTACAGGCCGAACTCGGCTGAGTTCCTTCGTTGCAACGCCGGTCTGGTAAATTATGATCACATGTGACCACGAGGTAGGAGCCATGAAAAAGGTAGGGATCCGCGAGTTTCGCGACCACGCGACGCAATATCTCGCTGCCGACGAGGTGCTCGCCATCGAGCGCCATGGGCGTACCGTCGGCTTCTATATTCCGACCGGTTCGTCGCGCGAGGAGAGCTTCGCCCTGGCGTTACAGCGTCTGGAGGACATTGTCGAGCGGACGCTTGTAGAGACAGGGATGTCCGAGGAAGAACTCAGTCGCCTCTACGATCTGGGGCAGCCGGTACCGAGCCGGCGGCACCGGAAAATTTCCGGTGAAGTCGCGCAGCCCGTGCATGCGCCTGGTCGTTGACGCCAGCATCCTCGTAGCGGAGGCACTTCGTAAGCGCGGTCGAGCACTCCTCGCCAACCCGAATCTGGATCTTCTTGCAGCGGCGGAGGCGCTCGCAGAAACCGAGCACGAGCTCCGCAAGCGCACGGCGATGATCGCGGCCCACGGACGCCTGGATCTCGACATGGCGAATCTGCTTCTTGAAGCCGCCCTCGCGCTGATTCATTCGCGGGTAGGTCTCGTCGAGCCAGCCGTATACGCGTCCCATTTGGGCGAGGCACCCAAGCGAATCCCGCGGGATGAACGGGATGCTCCGGCCGTCGCGCTCGCGATGGCTCTCGGGTGCGGCATCTGGACGGCGGACCGGGACTTCTTCGGGTGCGGCGTCCCAACGTGGACGACCGAGTCGCTGCTCCGCCATCTCGCATTACCTGGTGATGAGTTGTGAGCGATTCCCCACAGCCGAGATTGTGCGGTCGGTGCCGAACCGGCCGGCGAGCACTCGCTCCACGATCAGCATGCGATGCTTGATTTCGATGAAGCGAACGAGCACGTTGCCACGTTGTAGACCCCGCACGTCGGTGAGCTGCTCGCTTCGCGACAAGTCGGCCCCCTCAAGGATCTTGGCGCCCGCACCACTTGACGCCGAACCAGTTGACATCCACATTGCTTGATCGATATGGTGGCCTACGAGGACTCAAACAACAACCAAAGGAGAATGCCGTGGACACAGTCGTTTATCTGGCAACCGACGAAGGAGTCGTCACGCTGCGACGGAAGAGCGATGGATCGCTCGAGGAAGTGGGCCGCGGTCCAAAGGGCTGGGCGGTCCAGGGAATCGCGGTCGATCCGGCGACCCCGAACCGCATCCTCGCAGGAACGCGCGGCGATGGCGTTTGGGTGAGCGAGGACTTCGGCACAAGCTGGACGAAGCCCTGCTACGGCAAGCGCGGGCCGGGCAAAGTTCGCTGTGTCACGATCGATCCGCACAACCCGAACCGCGTCTACGCGGGCGGCGAGCCGATCGACGTGTTCGTCAGCGAGGACATGTGCAAGACGTGGCAGCGCATGGACTCCCCGTGGGAAGTTCCGTTCGTCTCGACGGTCACGTACCCTGGGACCGGCGTGGAGCCGCACGTGCGCGACATCACCGTCAGCCCGACCGATCCAGACACGATCTATATCGCCCTCCAGGTCGGCTACATGCTGAAGACGACCGACGGCGGTGAGACCTGGAAGCTCCTCAACGAGAACCTCGACTGCGACGTACACACCATCGTGATCGACCCGAAGAACTCCGACAAGGTCATGGTGGCGACCGGAGGCGGCGACTCAAGGAAGCACCTGACGAGCGGTCGGGCGCTCTACCTGAGCCAGGACGGAGGCAGCTCCTGGAACGGTACGGCAATGCAGATCGAGCAGGAGTACTCCGTGCCGCTGGCGATGCACCCGACGAACCCGGACGTGCTCTTTTCCGCGGTGGCGCACGGCAACCCGAACATGTGGCGAGGGGAAGCGGGCGCCGATTCACACATGATCCGAACCCGCGACGGTGGCGCTACCTGGCAGGCCGTGGACCGCGGACGCGAGAACATGTCGCGGCGTTACCCGGAGGGCATCGCCTTCGATGAGGGCCATCCGGATCGGATGTTCACTGGTTACCGCACCGGCGAGATCTTCGTAAGCGAGGACGCCGGCGACTCCTGGTCACTCAGCAGCGCAAGCGTGACGCACATCGCCGACATGCGGGCCGTGCCCGCCTAGCAACTAATCCGGCGGAGAAGCAAAGAGGGGCGGGCTGTATGGCCCGTCCCTCTGCTATGTTCGCAGGTGCACGGACGAGGCTGGCGTTGCCACGCAGTCAGCGTCGTCCCCGAGCGAGTCAGTTTTCATGACTTTCACCATTAATCAGCGGAGGG